>JBKQPS010000237.1:0-12474 GCA_052144915.1 Spirochaetia bacterium
CAACACCGGCGATCTCCGCCACGGGATGAGGTTCCCCAAGCCGGTGTACATGGAGGGGGAGAACGTCTTCGTTCCGCCCGGGATCCCGATCCGTCAGAAGGACATCGACCGGCTGGTTCGCTGGGAGGTCCAATCGGTCAGGACGGACGGAACCCTTGTCGTGGATTCCCCGCGTTCGGCGGAGCCGGCACTCGACATCGCCGGTTTTCGGGACCTGCCGGCCGGCGACAAGGGCAGTCTCGACGCGTACCTGCGCGCCATCGACGAATACGAGCACATCGCCACCAGCGTGGCTTCGGGAGAAGACATCGACAGGTCGAAGGTCGATGCCACGGTCAACCTGCTGCTGGAAAAGGTGAAGGACGGAAGGAACGAGATGATCCAGCTCATCCTCATGGGGGGCAGGATCGAGAGGAAAATCGCCGCGGGGGTGATCAATACGACGATCCTCTCGGCGATCATGGGGACCGTGCTGAAGTTCACCAGCCACCGCCTGATCCAGCTCGCCACGGGCGCACTCCTTCACGACACGGGAATGGTGAAGGTCCCCAAGGCCATCCTGAAAAAGAAGGAAAAGCTCAGCCCGGAGGAGATGAACCAGATCCGGACGCATCCGATCCATTCCTACCGGGTGATCACGAAGGACCTGAAATACCCCGAGGACATCGGGGTCATCGCGCTGCAGCACCACGAGCGCTGGGACGGGCAGGGGTATCCGCGAAAGCTGCGGGGAGAAGATATCAATCTTTCCGCGCGGATCGTGGCCGTCGCGGACGCCTACGTCTCCATGATCAACAACAGGCCGCACCGCAACTCGATGATCGGCTACAACGCGATGAAGGGCCTCCTGAACGACAACGGCCGGCATTTCGACCCGAAGATCCTGAAAGTGTTTCTCGAGAGCATGGGCATCTACCCGATCGGGAGCATCGTGCAGCTGAACAACTCCGCCATCGGAAGGGTCGTGCAGACCCATTCCGAGGCGCCGCTGCGCCCGGCGGTGGAGCTCATCATCGACGAGTACGGAAACAAGCTGGGAGAGCGCGAGGTGATCGACCTGCTGACGAAGAAGACGCTCTTCATCGTGAAGGCCGTCGACCCGAAGTCTCTCGCCCCCTCGCAGGGAGCGGCCGCGAAATGACGGATCGCGGCCTGTCCACGACGCGAAAGGGAGCACAGGGAGAGGATGCGGCCGCCTCCTACCTGGAATCCAGGGGTTGGAAGGTGCTGGCACGCAACTTCCGCACGCGTCAAGGAGAGATCGACATCATCGCTCGGCAGGGTGACGTGGTGGCCTTCGTCGAGGTAAAGTCGTGGCAGAGTGTTCCCCGCGAGGATCTCGCGCGCTCCATCGGCCCCCGCAAGCGGTCGCGGATCGCGCGGACCGCCCGGCTCTTCCTCGGCGGGAGACCCGACCTGGGGGGCGCGCACCTGCGGTTCGATATCGTCTTCCTGAGCGGGGAGGGGCGCGGCATCGAGCACATCGCCGGAGCGTTCAACGAAGAGGGGATCGACTGATGGTGAGAATAGCCAAGAAGACGGATCCCAAGAAACTCGCCGAGCTGAAAGTGAAGATTCACGACGAGGAGTACCTGCTCCAGGCGATCCAGAAAATTGCACAGGACCTCACCAGGAATCTCGAACATGGAGAATAGCGGATGAGTTCCCGAAGCTTCAGACGCCGCAACAACCGCCGGCGCCGCCGCCAGGGCGGTGGGGAAGAACTACCCCCCGAGCAGCGCCCCTCCAGACCTCAGGAGGAACAGCAGCAGGGCAGGGGCCAGAGGCCCTCCGGCGACGGAAATCCGCCTCCGGCGGCGCGCGAAAACAAGCCTCCCGCGGGACGCCGCACGCACGCCGGGCGTCAGCCGGGTGGTCGCAACGTGGAGCCCCCGAGACCCGCACCGCCGGCAGTCCCCATCATGCTGCCGGACTGCCCTGTCTGCGGCAAGCAGGTTCGAGAGCTCGCTTCCGCTCTCACGCATCGTGTTGCCCGGCAACCCGCACATTTCGACTGCGTCATGCGCGAGCTTCGCGATTCGAACGAGGTTGCACCCCAGGAGAGGATCTGCTACCTCGGGGGCGGAACTTTCGGGATCCTGGAGTTCCAGCCGCCCGGGGCGCCTGCCCGATTCGTGATCCGCAAGCGTATCCCGTACGAGGAGAAGGAAACGCCGCAGGAGTGGAAGAAGCCCCTGCAAGTGTCCTGCTGATTCTGCGGTTGCCACCATTCTCGTCACCCTTGCAAAACAGCGCCCCAATGGTAGTATGACGTGGCCCGCGGGTCGCGCATTCCCGTACACGCAGCCTGCGGGAGGAGAACCGCATGTCGCTGAAATACGCCCTCCTCGGGCTTCTCGCCGAAAGTCCAAAGTACGGCTACGAGCTGAAGAGACGATTCGAGGGCGCGCTGGGCAACGTGTGGTCAGTTTCCTATGGCCAGCTCTATCCGACCCTCCGCCGCCTCTCCGAGATGGGGTGGGTGACCAAGAAGACGGAGCCGGGCAAGAAGGCGGCGGAAAAAAACATCTACTCGATGACGGAGAAGGGCCGCAAGAAGCTTGACGAGTGGCTGTTGAAGCCCGTTCGCAGCACCTACAGGGTCAAGGACGAGTTCACCTTGCGGTTCCTTTTTTTCAGCAAGATCGCCCCCGACCACGTCCTGGAGTACCTCCGGGAGTATCAGAAGAAGACGGCGGAGCAGCGGGAGAGCTTTCAGAACACCCTGCAGTCGCTGCAGGGAGAGATCGATTTCTTTCTGCAAGAGATCATCCGCAAGGGGATCGTTCACCTTGAGGCGGAGGACCGCTGGCTGGAAGAGGTCATGGAGACGATGCGGAGAGGCGCGTCCGGGGAAACGCCTATTTCGACGACTTCAGCTCGTCGAGGACCTGGAGGGCCTTCGTCTTGACCGTGCGCAGGTAGTTGCCCTGCGCGATCTTCACGAGCATCTGGTAGGCCGCCGGATCCTTGATGCCCCCGGTCGCTTTCGCGAGCTTCTCGATGGCCAGGCAGAGGGCGTAGCCGAAATTGTTGTCCGGCTTCGTCGGATCTTCCTTGTTGTAGGTGTACGACAACGCCTGCACGACCTCGTCGTTGTCGTTCTTTCCGATCACGCCTAGGCCGTACGCCGCCTCCGCTTTCACCATCGGTTCCTCGTCGATGAGGAGAACCCGGACGAGCGCGTCCTTCGCCGCATCGGTTCCCACCCTTCCGAGCAGGTTCGCGGCACGCCTCCTCACTTCGGGGAAGTCATTCACCAGGCGCCCGGCCTCGCGCGTCGTCCGCGCGGACCCTTCCAGCGCGAGATATTCGAGAACGAATTCGACCTGCTGGTCGTTGGACTTGTACGACCCGTCGTCGACCTTCTTTTCGAGATCGTCGAGGGCGCTCATCTTTATGTCGTAGTCCCCCGAGAAGGCCTTTTCGCGGAGTATCTGGAACTCGACGCTCTGGAGGAAGAGCTCCTCGATGGTGATTTCCTTTTTCGGGGGGGTCGTCGTCGAGGTCTGCTGGGCCGACACGCCGGCGGCTGCCACAAGGCCCAGCGCCGCCGCGATGACCAGGACGTGCGCAAACCGCGGACATGCGAAGCGCCTGAATCCGCCGCCGACGAATTCGCCCGCCGAAGGGCCCGTTATCCGACTGGTGCTCATGTGTCTGCTCCCATTCCTTCCATCAACTTTGCCCGGTCTGCTGCAGCCCGATCTTCCATTGGCCGTTCTCGTGGACGAGATAGTACAGGATCACCGAGTTGCCCTGGACGAGCGCAAGCGCCTTCACGTGCATCGCATCAAGAAACTGGATGTCATCGAGGGTCGCCTGGAGGTGGCTGCGAACGACCACCTCGCTGAAATAATCACGAAGGCTCTTCAGGACGATCCCGTTCTTTTTCAGCACCGCCGCGTTGGAGGCATCCGCGAGGAAGCCCGGGCTGCTGCGCGAGGCCACGTATTCCGCGGTGAGGTACGACAGCCACCCGTCGTAGTCTCCCGCGGCGATGGTGCGTGAGATCGCCTCCACCACAGTCTGGACTTCGTTGAACGTGGTTCGGTAGAGCTCGTCTGAAGCCACGAACTCATTCCCCGACTGCGTCGCCGGCGTATTGTCAGGGGTTGCCGTGGGTTGTACCGGCGGATTTTGCGCCGGAGCGGTCCCCGTTTGTGCCACCGGGGTTTTCGCCGGTGGCGTAGCGCATGACATCGCGAATACCGCGGCACAGACGAGTACGCAGAGCAGTCTTCCGCCTGCCACCATTATCATCAATTCTATTCCGCGCCATGACCTTTGTCAAAGATTTTTCCCTTGCTCCCCTGGTGAACCTCGGCTATTCTCCGGGCCATGTTCAAGGTACTTCTCCCGGGCACTTACGATCCGCCGACGAATGGTCATCTGAACATCCTCCGCCGCGCATCCCGGCTGTTCGACGCGGTCCAGGTGGTCATCGCCGTGAATCCGTCCAAGGCGTACCTCTTCGACGCGGACGTGCGGCTGAAGATGATGACCGAGCTCGCCCAGGGCCTGCCGAACGTCACCGTCTCCACGTGGAACGGGCTCATCGTCGATTTCGCGGACCGTATCGGCGTGCACGTCATCGTGCGCGGGGTGCGTGCCCTGGCCGATTTCGACTACGAGTTCGAGCTCTCCCAGATGAACAGGTCGCTCAACCCGAGGATCGAAACGATTTTTCTGCCCACCGACCAGAAGTATTCGGTCATCCGCTCTTCCGCGATCAAGGACATCGCGGCATTCGGCGGGGACATCTCGGGAATGGTGCCTCCCAACGTCGCGAAAGCGCTCCACGAAAAGCTCCGTGCGCGCGGTTCCGGCCCGGCACCCCGCTCGTCAGACGACGGGGCGCCTTGACATTCCAGGGTCGATGGTGTAGTTTTCCCTATCTTTATCAAATTAATCCACTTTTGAGGTGAATTGAATGGCTTTGCCGAAAAGGAGAATTTCGAGGGCAAGGGGACGCAAACGCCGTTCGGCGAACATGCGTCTCGCCGTTCCCACCCTCGTCGAGTGCAGCAACTGCGGGAACAGGATCATGCCGCACCGGGTATGCACCAAATGCGGGTTCTACAGGGGAAAGCAGATTCTGAAACCCGAGGAAATGTCATGACCCGGCGTCACGGTCGTTCCTAGCGAACACCCCCTTCGCGCACTTTTCCATATCATATCAATAGGAGGTTGAACTGTATGGACGAGCTTTTTGAAAAAATGAAGAAACTCATTGCCGATCGCCTCGAGATCGATGAATCCAAGATCACACTCGATTCTTCCTTCCGCCAGGACCTGGGCGCCGACAGCCTCGACACGTACGAGCTGGTGTATGCCATCGAGGAGGAGCTCGGGATCAGCATCCCGGATGAAAAGGCCAATGAATTCGAAACCGTGCGCGACGCCCTGGAATACATCCGGTCCCAGGTGAAGAAATAGCAAGGACTTGTTCACGCAGAGAAGGCGAGACAATTTCGTCGCGCTGAATCCCGAGAGGAAGAAGGAGCTCCAACTCTTCGAGAAGCACGCACGCATCCGCTTCCGGAGGCTGGAGTTCCTCAACCAGGCCTTCACCCATCGTTCCTTCGCGCACGAGGCGGGAGAGAGCGGGGAAAACAATGAACGCCTGGAGTTTCTCGGGGATTCGGTGCTCGGGCTCGTGGTGGCGGAGTACGTGTACGCGACCCTTCCGGATCAGCCCGAGGGGGAGCTTGCGCGCATCAAGAGCTTCGTGGTGAGCGAGGCGAGCCTCTCCGAAATCGCCCGCGGCCTGCGCGTGGACAACTTCATCCTCATTGGCAAGGGCGAGGAATACTCGGGTGGACGGTCGAAGAAGACCATCCTCGCCGACTGCCTGGAAGCCATCATCGGAGCCTATTACCTGGACTGCGGCTTTCCTGCCGCCGAGCGCTTCGTCCATGCGATGCTCGTCCCGGAAATCAACAAGGTTCTCGAGAACAGGCATGCGAAGGACTACAAGACCCTTCTGCAAGAGTGGGTGCAGAAACGCATGAAGACCTACCCCAAGTACCGCGTGGTCCAAAAGACAGGACCGGACCACGACAAGACGTTCTGGATCGAGGTCCACGTCGGTGAACGTTCGTTCGGCGCCGGCAAGGGCAAGAACAAGAAAGAAGCCGAGCAGGAAGCGGCGCGCCTTGCCTGGGAGAGCATGACCGGCGGGGACAAGGGCCCCCGGCCCGAGAAATCCGCCTCTGCCGCGCGTTCGTCCCCCCTGCCGAAAGCCGATAACCGCCCGCCGCGGCGATAGCCTTCGGCGGCCCCCCCCGAGGCGGCTGCGTGCCGCCCCCCCGCGGTATTCGCCGTCCCTCTACGGTATTCGCCGTCCCCCTACGAGCCGCCGAGCCTTTCCGCGGAAAGCTTTCGGGCGATTTCCAGGAGCTTGTCCCTTTCGTTGAGCCGCGGATCCTCCAGGACCGATTGCAGGAGCTCGTCGAGGATGATGCCGACCCGCGGACCGGGCGCGAGACCGAGCTCTGTCATGATGTCATTCCCGTCGATGGCGAGCTTCGACAGGGTGAATGCGCGGCCCGATTCCATCACTTCGGCAACGCGCGCGGCGAACTCCGAAAGGCCCTGGGGGAAATGCGCGGCGTTCTGCGGGCACATCCCGATCTGATCGGCGCGGCGGAGGGCGATGATGTCGCCGATCGACCCCTCGCCCACGCGTGCGATGAGCCGCCGGACCGCGGCGTCGGACCAATGCGCCTGGTAGTTGAACATATGATGGGCCACGAGGTGTGACACTTCCTTGATCGTCGCGTTGGGGAGCTTCAGCCTTTCCAGGATGGCGCGCGTCATGTCCGCGGACACCATCTCGTGCCCGTGGAACGTCGGGCGCCCGTCGGGGCCCGCGCCCCGGGTGCGTGGCTTGCCCACGTCGTGCAGCAGCGCGGCCAGCCGCAGGGCAGGCGACTCCCGGGGCGCCGCGTCGCAGGCGTACAGCGAATGCCAGAAGACGTCGTGACAGTGGAAGTTCCCCTGGACGACTCCTTCGCCTTCGAGCAGCTCGGGGAGCACGACCCGGAGGATGCCTGTTTCCCTCATGAGCGAGAAACCGACAGACGGAACCGGGGTCTCCAGGACCTTGAGGATCTCGTCGCGCACCCTCTCCGCGGAGACCTTCGCCAGGACGTCGAGGCTCGCGGGGATCGCGTTCCGGGTCGCCTCGTCGACCGTGAAGCCCAGCTGCGCGGCGAACCTGCACGCGCGGAGGGGGCGAAGCCCGTCCTCGCGGAACCGTTCCGCGGGGTCCCCGATGGCCCGAATAATGCGGCTGCGCAGGTCCCGTCTCCCTTCGTGCGGGTCCGCGACCTTGTCGGACAACAGATCGTAGGCAATCGCGTTGATGGTGAAGTCGCGGCGCGCAAGGTCATCCGTGATGGACGGTGAGAAAGTCACCGCGTCCGGGCGCCTCCCGTCGCCATAGGCCGCTTCCGTCCGAAATGTCGTGACCTCGAATGTCGTGCCCTTGAAATGCACCGTGACGGTGCCATGCTTGATCCCGGTGGGTATCACCCGGCGGAAGAGGGGTACGACCTGCTCCGGCACGGCGTCAGTGGCGATGTCGTAGTCGGCGTGCGGCCGACCGAGCAGGATGTCCCGTACGGCCCCGCCGACGAGGTGGCACTGGAAGCCGGCCACGCGGAACACGGCGGCGAAATCTCGAATCACCCGGGGAACGTGCATGGCGGCATCGAGTATCTGGAATCGTGACGGGAGGGTCAAGAAAAAAAGCCCCGAGGCTCGAGCGCCTCGGGGCTTTCCTTTTCAGCGAACCGTGACTTTACCGGAAGAGCTGGAGAACCGACTGGGGCTTCGTGTTGGCCTGGGCAAGCATCGCGGTCGATGACTGCACGAGGATCTGGTCCTTCACGAACTCGACCATCTGCGTCGCCATGTCGGTGTCGCGGATCAGCGACTCTGCCGCCTGGAGGTTCTCCGCCCCGACCGAAAGGCCCTTCATGGCGTATTCGAGCCGGTTCTGGTAGGCGCCCAGGTCCGCCCTTTGCTTGTTCACCAGCCGAAGCGCGTGATCGAGCACGCCGATGGCCGCGTTGGCCCTGTCCGGTGAGGACAGTGAAATGAACGTCGCGTTGGACGGCCGCCCGTTCGCACCCTGCACGCCCAGCCCCTGGGCCGTCATCGTCCCGATGATGACCTGGATGCGCTGGTCCATGTTTGCGCCGACGTGCAGCCACAGGCTGGCGGTGACCACGTTCTCCCCCGTCGCCTTGGCGAACCTGCCCGTGAGCATGTTCATCCCGTTGAACTGCGCGTGGGAAGCGATGCGGTTGATCTCGTTCACCAGCTGGGACACCTCGACCTGGATCTGCATCCGGTCTTCGTTGGAGTAGATGCCGTTGGACGCCTGGACCGACAGCTCGCGCAGCCGCTGCAGGATGTCCTGGCTCTCCTGGAGATATCCCTCGGCGGTCTGGATGAAGGACATGCCGTTCTGCGAGTTCTGCACCGCCATGCGAAGGCCGCGGATCTGCGACCTCATCTTCTCCGACACGGCGAGGCCGGACGCATCGTCGCCTGCCCTGTTGATCCGCATGCCCGATGAGAGCTTCTCCATGTCCTTGTCCGAGGCAATCCCGTTGAACTTCAGGTTGCGTTCGGTGAACATGGCGCTCATGTTGTGATTGATGATCATCGAATCCTCCTTGAACCTCTCTGCCCGGACATCCCTGTCCCGGCGTGATCGCGGCCGCCGGCCGCGGGAATCCGTGCCACAGGTGGCACTCCCGATTCAATGCTCGGTGGATTCGCAAAGTCCTTGAGTTATTTCGGGAATGCAGTACTCTCGGGGGATGCGCCGGGACGTGAAGGGGAATGACCCTCGTGGTACACTCGAACCCGAGGGGCCAGCGATGCCGGAGAAGAGCCGACTCGAGGAGCTGTCGAAAGAGCTTCCGGACAAGGAACGCAAGGAGCTCCTGGAGCGCATCGGCAAGCGGATGGAGCACGAGGACGGCGAGGAGGCCGTTCCCGTCGAGCTCCAGGAGGACGAGCGGCAGAAGATCATCGCCTTCGAGATGAAGAGGGCAGGCCCGTGGATCCGGTTCCTGCTGTGGCTGCGCACCTTCTTCAGCGGGAAGCCGCGGGCAGCCGTATTCCTGGACATCCGGCTGCGTCTCCTGAAGACGCACATCCGTTCGGTAAGCCCCGGGATCACGGGGTTCGAGACGCGGGACCTGTCGGTGAAGTTCGCCCGCAAGCTCTACGACGTCTTCCTCGCGGCGCAGCCCGTGCTGGGCGTGTACCACGCGCTGGCTTCGGATAAGGCGGTTCGCGGGGCCGCGTATGCCTGGCTGGTCGAGCAGAAGCTCGAGCACGCCAAGAAAACGCTGGAAGATTTCGTCGGCACGCAGGAAATGGAGGAAATCTTCGCCCAGACCGGCCAGACGGAAGAGATCCGAAAGAAACTCTCCCTCAGGCTCAACGACTACGTGCGGACCATCCCGGAGACCTTCATGCTGCAGCTGGAGGGGCAGTCCCGCCTGCACCTCTCCCTCGGACGCCTGGCCTCATTTCCATTCGCGTCATTCTTCCGGTACTTCAACTGTATCCTCGGCGACGCGATCGATCCGAAGTACCCTCCCTTCGAGCATGCGCCGGTCATGCTGACGCTGGACCTCATGGAGAGGCTGCACGTGGTTCTCAGCCTCTTCCAGCGCAGCTCCCCCGACTACCTGTACGCCGAGGAACCGGTTGCCTACTACCTGTACCTCCGCGCCGGGTTGAAGCCGGGAGCGGAAGGAGGG
Source organism: Spirochaetia bacterium (assembly GCA_052144915.1). Classification (GTDB taxonomy): domain Bacteria; phylum Spirochaetota; class Spirochaetia; order SZUA-6; family Fen-1364; genus Fen-1364. Next base: position 9,792 of record JBKQPS010000237.1, read on the forward strand.
GAAGAGCGGATCGGCACCGAGCTGGGGCAGCTGCGGGCGGACCTGCTCGCCCTGGCGAAAGAGATCACGTCCTTCGAGGAGGCGATCTCCCTGCTCGACCTGCTGCGATATTTCCGCAAGGATCCGTGGTACCAGCTCGTGCTCAACCCGCCGCGCCTGTACCTCAAGAGCCTGTACTTCAACACCCTGAAGACGAAGCTCGGCGTGGAGCTGGAGGAACAGCTGGGCACGATCAAGGAGCGGGTGATCGACAGGAAAATCCGGGACCTGCTCAAGGGTCAGCGGACCACGGAGTTCAGCTATTACAGGGAGAACCCCGATTTCGACTTCCGCAAGATCGGCCTGCCGTACTTTTCGTGCATCCGGAGCCTCACCCTCGTCTACAATTTCCTGCTGATGCACTTCAAGGGAGCCATGCAGGAGGCGGCGCAGATCGCCTCCGGCACGGCGCTGGCCAACAACCGCATCCTCCAGAGCAGGCTCGCGCAGAACATCTCGGGCCTGGAAGACCTTGAGGCGCGCATCGTGCTGTTCGACCGGACGCTTTCCCCGGACGAGGAGGACGGCAAGCAGATGGGGCGGTTTCGATTCAGCGTGGCAACCGACCTTCTCCTGCAGAAAACATACCGCTCATTCGTGGCGCAGAAGGACCGGGACGCGCGGGACCTGATCGACAAGGCGCGCGAGTTCCTCTCCGGGGTGCGCAAGGTGTTCGACGACATCCGCATCAGCACCTTCGAGAACACCCGCTCTCTCCTGAAGACGATCCACCTCTACCGCGGGAGAAACCAGACACTCGGCCAGATCCTGAATGCGCGGTCGGAGGCGATCGGCGCGTTCCTGAAGCTGCTCGATCAGCTCCTGGAAATCGAGAAGGGCTCCTGAGCCGCAAGCTCGCCCAGGCGCCGCGCTGTTTCCCGGGGGTCTTCCACCAGGACGCGCCGTCCGGCAATGAGGTCCGCGATTCCCGTTTCCCGCGGGTAGCGCGGGATGATGTGGAGGTGGAGGTGGCCGATGGACGCGCCTGCCGCGGCGCCCATGTTGTAGCCGATGTTGTACGCGTGCGGAGAACAGGCCCGATCGAGGATGCCCAGGAGCCAGCGCTGGAGGGAGGTCAGCCGCTCCTCTTCTTCCGCGGTGAGCTCGCGCACGTCTTCCACATGCCGGCACGGATAGACGAGCAGGTGGCCCGGGTTGTACGGATAGAGGTTGACGGAGGCAATGAACAGCGCGTCCCGCCAGATGCTCAAATCCACCACCTCCGGGGCCCTGTCCCGTGCAAGGCAGAGGATGCACCCCGCGGGATGCTTGCCTCTCACGTATGACATCTTCTCGAAGTTGAAGAAGTATCCGCCGTCTCCCACCAGTCACTCCTCCCCGGCGAAGACGTCGGCTCACTCGCGCGGCGGGAACGGGCGTCCGGGAGCCGCGCGGGAACCGCATGACCCTTCCCTGTCCGTCCCGGGCTGTCCTATACTCTAAAGCGCATGAAAGGATATCGATTTCTCTCCCACGTGTCCAGTTTTGCGGGCCGCGCGGTCGTTTTCTTCTTCCTCGTCTCCCTGCTGCTGCTCCTGCTCTATGTCCTGGGCAACTACCAGGACTTTCTCGACTCCACCCAGCTCTTCCTGCTTGCCTGCCTGCGCGTCAGCCTCAGCCTCGAGATCGTGACCGGCGTCTGGCTCGCGGGTTTCCTCGTGTACCGCAACGTCAGCGAACGCCGGCCCTTCGTCCTGCGATGGATCCTGCTTGCGCTGGCGTTTTCCGTTTCGGCGGTTCTCCTCGCCGCGCTCCGGCTCGTCCAGCAATGGCTGCACTCCTGAAATCTCGCTATACTCGGCTCCATGATCCCCTTCAGCCTGGAGATGCCGCGAACGATCCATTTCGGCAAAGGGACTCTTCGGAAGCTGCCGCAGACCGTGCGGGAGCTCGGCGCACGCGTCATGATCATCTCCGGCGGGGGGTGGCTCCGCGCTTCCCCGTGGCACGCGGCGGTCGAGCAGGGGCTCGAGGGATGCGCGGTTCTCCGGTATTCCTGTCCGCCCGGCGAGCCCACCGTGCGCTCGGTGGACGACGCCGCGGCGGCGGCGGTCGCTTTCGGTCCCGATGTCCTCGTGGGGGTGGGCGGGGGCTCGGTCCTCGACACGGTCAAGGCAGTCTCGGCTCTCGTGCGCTCCCCGGGTTCGGCGGAACGGCATCTGGAGGGCCTTCCCGGCGCGGTTCCCGTTCCTGGTCCGGGCCTGCCCTGGATCGCGGTCCCGACCACCTCGGGCACGGGAGCAGAGGCCACAAAGAACGCGGTCATCAAGTCCGAGACAGCCGGCCTGAAGAGGAGCATGCGCTCCCGGCACCTGCTGGCCCACGCCGTGCTCGTCGACCCGGAGATCACGCTGTCCCTTCCCCCCGGGGTGACCGGTACTTCCGGGCTGGACGCATTTACCCAGCTGGTCGAGGCCTACGTCAGCCGTTCGGCGACAGCGCCGGTGCGCTCGCTCGTCGAGGGAGCCTTTCCGCTGATGTGGGATGCCCTGCACGGGCTCTCGCGTGAGCCGGCGGACATCGACCTGCGCGAGAAGGCCAGCTACGGGGCGCTGGTGAGCGGAATCGCGCTTGCAAATGCCGGGCTCGGCGCCGCGCACGGGTTCGCGGCGGCGGTCGGCGGAATGTTCGACGTGCCGCACGG
>JBKQPS010000238.1:0-29758 GCA_052144915.1 Spirochaetia bacterium
CGACCTCCTTTCCAAGATAACCGTGGACACGGCGTTCATGGGAACCAATAGTTTCTCGGCTCAGAAAGGAGCAACTTCTCCGGATATTCAACAGGCTGAGATCAGGAGTAAGATGATTGAATGCGCCAAGAGAGTTGTACTACTCTGTGACCATACTAAGATCGGCAAGACGTCTTTCGCCCAATCGGTACCCACCGATAGAATAGACGTCCTGATCACGGATCATATGTCGAATGAAGAGAAGGCCGAACTTGAGGAGAGCGGTGTCAAGGTAGTCGTGACTTCACACGAAGCCAGCTGATCATTCGGCCTCGCCTGGAGAGGAATAAGGCCCGAAAGAGGCAAGGCGATGTGACCTACTGCGCCCTCGTGGATACCTTCTGTCCGGTGGTCGCCAAGTATCGTTGGTAGGCACCGTCACAACCTGCTCGGTCCTTTGGGTTGAATAGGGGCGGGGGGAAAGCGGACAAAACGAGACGGCGCGCGGATGAAAGCTCCGGGAGCATCCCAAGAGCAATTGGGTGTCCCCCCATAGGAAGCAGACAGCCCGCTCCAAGAGCCTCTTCAGTGATGAGAATGAACTCGGCAAGGTGTCCGGGCAACGTTCACCCTGCGGCGATTTTCTCGATTCCCTCGCCATCACGAGGGTAGCGGGAGAGATTCCAAAGAGGTCGACAGTTGATGGACGGCTGCAGAACGAATCTTTCGCCGGGATGGGCGTACCATGCCTCTTAGGCAGAGGCCCGCCGTTCAGGTGGGCCTCTGCTTCTCTCAGGGGCGTTCCCCTTTCAATCGTAAAGCAGCTGAGCGATATCAGCTTCGTCCATGTTGGTCGAATCGTAGAACTTTGCGCCCGTGTCTACGTCCGCAACCGGCTCGCCCTTCACAGCCTTATACGCCAAGGTCAAGGCCTGAAAACCGATGTTGTACGGGTCCTGCGTGATAGACCCCAGGAAGTACTTGCTACGCACCGCCTGCTTTTGCAGCTTGCCGGCATCGAAGCCGATCACGATCAAGCCTGGATACTGAGTCGGCAGGGCACTGCCGTCATAAGTCGATGTTATCAGCCCCTTCACAGTGCCTTCGTTGGAGCAGAACACCCCAATGATATTATCGGACTTGACCCCGTTCAGCATCGCTTGGACTGCAGCCACAACGTCGGGATCTCTCGCTGTAGCAGGGACCACCATGCTGATGATGATGGCCTTCCCACTGGTCGGGCTATCTGGCGCGATGTACGCAGGGTTGCCCTGCACCCGAATGTCGGCCTTCGTGTGGTTGGTCTGCGTAGTGATCAGCTTTATCATCTCGTCGCGGAATCCCTTCCCCCGGTCAGTTATCGACTGGCTTGTGACGTCTTGCTGGCACTCCACAATCGTCACCGGGCTCGAGTCACTGGCCGCTACGATCTTGTCCTTGAGGGCCGCGAACATCTTGTCGGCGGCCAGTCCAGCGGCCGCATAGCTGTTGGTGGCCGCCGTCGCGTAAATGGCCCCCTTGGGCGCGTTGGGCACTCCAGAGTCGAACCCGATAATCGGGATCTTCCTCTGGATGGCCTGGGTCAGCTGGTCCATAACGGAGCTGGTGTCCAGCGCCGCCAGACAGATCGCCGCTGGGTTCTTCGCCATGTCGTTGGCCAGCATCTGCACCTGGGGCTGGATATCTGCTTCCGACGGAGGCCCTTCAAAGGTCATCTCAACGCCGAGCTTCGCCGCTGCTGCCTCGGCTCCCTTCTTCACCGTCTGCCAGAACTGGTGCTGGAAGCCCTTGCAGATAATTGGGATATAGATCTTCCCCCCCGCTGCCGTAGCTCCCTGCGCCGCTCCTCCTTCCTTCTGCCCTCCAGCAAACGCTGGAAGGCCCAAGGCGACAAGCAGAACCGCCGTCGCCGCTAGCAGCACGCCTCTTCGCACAGAAATGCTCATAGGCACCTCCCTTTGAGTTTCCACCCCGAACATACGTTCAGGGATGTTTTCGTGACTTGAACCCACGCCCCGGCTCTGCCTGACGCGAAAACTCCTTTCCTGCAATCGCGCGATCGGCCGCCCTTTCCTCTGCACGGAGGCGAGCCTGCTCAGCCCGCTCGTGCGCCTTCATTTGCGCGAAGTTCGCTTTCAGCTCGCTCCTGGCCTGCGCGATCTGGGCCCTCAGCGCCGCTGCCTGCTGCCCGTTCCCACCACCGTTGCCGGCAGAGAGCTCTCTTCGTATGGCGACGATTTTTTCGAGCATGGAGGCCCGGTAGAGCGCGCGTGGACTCGCGACCTATAAAGATGTTCTCGGCCACGGTGAGGTGCTCCATCATGTTCAATTCCTGATGGATAATGCCGATGCCCATGTCCAGCGAGTGCTTCGGATCGCGCGGATTGAACGTGCGCTCGAGGTAGTGGATTTCGCCGGAGTCCCTGGGAGCGATGCCAACGAGCGCCTTCAGCATGAGCGTCGACTTGCCGGCCCCGTTCTCGCCGACCAGCGCATGGATCTGGCCGGGCTTGCGGCGCCCCTCGACCACGCCCGCTGGTTTTGCTAATAGACGGTGCATCCCACACTCCCTATGCATGTTCCGGCGCCGTCGGACCCGTCATGCGCGTTGGACTCCGCCCCCGGGGAACCCTTTGCGGGCGATCCAAAGTGTCACTAAACATCAGCATACTATTTGATTTATCAGTAATTGTCAATAGCTGTTCATGATTCATCCACAAAGGCTGCAACCGTGCTTTCTCGAGAAAGTTTATATTATAATTCTTCTTAGTATAAGTAATTAATTTGATATTAGCAAGAAGCTTCTCCTTCGGTCTTCTTGCCTAACCCCATTAACGAGGTTAATAAATGGCAACAAATCCTTACACTACGGCATCTATTATCAGTTTTTGAATTGATATGTTATGATAGTATTAGGAGGGAAAAAGGCTCCTCTTCAGAGGATTTGCGTCGCGACATGGGGCGCGCCAAGACCGGTAAGGAGAAGCACGAAGGAGGACGAGCATGACGGGACTGATACGCTGGGGGATCGGGATGCGCCTGACGCTGCTCATCAGCGGTTGGTGGTTCTGGCGACCGCAGCAATCGTAGCGTTGATCAGCCTACACGTGAACGCGTTCGCAAAAGAGAGCGCCGTGGTGGAGGTGGAGGCGTGCCCAGCATCTCTGAGACCCCCTTGAGGTGCCTGGTCTTCTGGAAAAGGTCGGTGGCGCGCGAGTGGCGCAGGTCGTGCGCCGTGATCCGCCGCTTCAGGACCCGCCGTGCCGCCCTGGCGATCTCCCGCGTCACGTATTGGCGGGAGAACGGCCCCCCATGGTGGCTCTCGAAGAGGTATTCCCTCCCCTTCGCCCCATACTCGCCCTCGATCTCCTCGAGAAGGCTCGCGGGGATCCTCACCCAGCGTTCCTTACGGCCCTTGCCGTGGAAGCGCAGGAGCACACGCTGGTCGTCGAGCTTGAGATCCGTGAGCCGTACCTCCAGGGCCTCGGTGACCCGTGCCGCGGTGGCGCAAAGGAATCGTGCGACCAGCCTCACTTGCGGGGGAAGTGCGCCCATGAGGCGGGCTCGCTCCTCGGGGGAGACCACGCGGATCTCCGGCGCGTTGGTCTTTGCCCCGGGGATGGAATCCATGGCGCTTTTCAGCATGGCGATCTCGCGGGTGCTCATGCCCTGGCGGCCAGCGGCCTGAAGAATGGCCGCCTTGCCGCCGGGGAGGTCGCGGTTGAGCTTGGAGGCCGAGGCGCCAGCGTCACGCTCGCTTTCGATGAAGGCGGCAAAGAGCTCAGCTGAAGGGGGCCGATGGCCTGCCCAGGAGAGAAAGGCGCGCACAGCGCGCCGGTAGGCGTCGGTTGAGAGGGACCTGCGGGCCTTCACCTTGAGCAGCTCCGCGGCGGGGATCCCTGGAATGACAACCGCTTGAGGATAGGAATTAATTGACAAAAGGTGCACGGCCTCGTTGTTGCCCAGGACCACCCTCTTCCCATCTGGCAGCTGGTGGAGCTCGAGTTCCTCAACGCTCTCAGGTCCAAGGTGTTTCTCGCGGAGATGGGCCGTGACGAACTGGAACGGCTCATCTCGCTGTATCGGGACCGGAAAAGAATCGGCCAGTACTTCGTCCCGCATCTCGATCCGATCGTCATGCACGAGCTTTGCCTCCATCTGACGGAAAAGACTCCCGCGATAGGCTGCCGGACCCTCGATATTTTGCACGTCGCTGCCGCCCGCCTTTGCGGCGCATCCGCGTTCATTACCGCTGACAAGCGTCAGGCCCTCCTGGCAGAAGCCGAGGAGTGGGACTTCCGACTCGTCTCTGGTTGACGCATCCACCGTGAGCCGGTCTCAGACTTTGGTCGCAGGCCGGCATGGGACCATTGAAGGGCTTGAAAACCAATCCTCGGAGCGATGCCCGCAGGGCGCCTGCGGTGCGATAAACGTGGTGTAGGAGAAAGAAACATGCAGACGCTGGCTTTGCCTTTGGCCCCGGGGGCTCCGAACCGGCTTTTTTACCTGGACACACTGCGGATCGTCCTCACGATACTGGTAATCGCGCACCACGTCGGACAGGCGTATGGGCCTACCGGCGGGTACTGGCCCGTGCAGGAATCGGCGCGGGCCGCTATCCTCGGGCCTTTTTTCACCGTGAATCGCTCATTCTTCATGAGCCTGTTTTTCATGATCTCGGGGTACTTCATGGTGGCCGCGTTCGAGCGGCATACCGTCGGCACGTTCATCCGCGGCAAGCTCGTGCGGCTGGGGATTCCCGTGCTGCTCTTTGCCGCCATCATGCTCCCTTCCCGCGTATTTCTTTTCGGTGAGCACATCACCCGCTGGAACGACTACATCAATGCCGGGCACCTCTGGTACCTTGAGCACGTCCTGCTGTTCAGCATCGTGTACGCGCTGTGGATGACCCTGCGGAAGTCATCGCGGGTGAAAACACCGCGGAACCACCAGGATCCGAAGCGGCCGGCGCCCGGACTGCCCGTGACTATCACAGCCCTCCTTGTCGTCGCTGCCTTGTGCGGGGTCGTGCGGATCTGGTCTCCCATCGATCGGTGGATGAACCTGCTGGGCTTTTTCCGCGTCGCTTTCGCGGATGTGCCCCGGGACCTTTCGTTCTTCATTTTCGGAGCGATGGCCTTCAAGCGCGGCTGGTTCGAGAACTTCTCCGTGCGCGCGGGCATGGCCTGGCTTGCAGTCGGCGTCGCTGCGGCGGTAGCACGGTACGCCTGGTCCTTGATCCCGCACACGGCCATCCAGATGGGTACGCAGGCTTTTGCGATCGTCTCCCTCGTCTGGGAGGAGGTCCTGTGCTTCGGCTTGTGCATCGGGCTGCTTGTGTTGTTCCGCCAGGTGACGACCGGCCAGGGACGGTTCGGGAAGCTGCTTGCGGCCAACCAGTACTCCGCGTACTTCTGGCACCCCCTGCTGATCGTCGGGATCCAGATGCTGATCGTTTCCCTGCCGCTCGGTCCTTTCATCAAGTTCGTCGCCGTCACGGTGGTGGGCGTTCCCATCGTGTTTTTCTGGAGCTGGTTGCTGCGCAACCTTCGCGTCGTGCGCGCGGTGTTTTGAGGAGGCGAAAATGCAGGTAACAAGTGTCCCCTCGGCGTCCGTTGGCGCGACGCCGCGCATGGCCTGGATCGACAACATCCGCTGGACCGTGATCGCCATGGTCGTCCTCGTGCACGCCTGTGTCACCTACAGCGGGCTGGGCTCCTGGTACTACAAGGAGCCCGGCGTGCTGGGCATCGGCGCGAAACTGGTGTTCACCGCGTACACCACCTTCTCGCAGGCCTTCTTCATGGGCCTGCTGTTCTTCGTGGCCGCGCTCTTCGTGCCGGCATCATACGACAGGAAGGGCTTCGCGAAATTCGTGGGCGAGAGGGCCTTCCGCCTCGGCGTCCCCTCCCTTGTCTTCATGCTGATCCTGGACCCGCTTACTTCACTCATCAGGGCATGGGGGACGGGACAGTTCGATTCGTGGGCAGGCGCGATGGAGAGGTATTCCCATTTCGTGACGAGCGGTTCGTTCCTCAACGCTTCGGGACCGCTGTGGTTCGCCGTGGCCCTTCTGGCGTTCTCTCTGGTCTATGCGCTCGCGAGGCTTCTCGGCGGCGCACGGGCGCCGGAGCCGCGGCGCGCGCCGCACGCGGAGGTCCCGCGTGCGCCCCGGGCCGTCCACGTGACAATTGCCGGCCTGATGGCGGTCATCGCTGCGGGCTCGTTTTTCATCCGCCTGGTACAGCCCATGGGCACGAGCTGGCACAACATGCAGCTCTGCTTCTTCCCGTCCTACATTGTCCTGTTTTTCGCGGGTCTGTGGGCAGGGCGAAGGGGGTTCCTGGTGAAGCTTCCCCGTGAAGCGGGGACGATGTGGCTGAAGCTCGCCTTCATGATCGGCCTGCCGGCGTGGTTCCTTCTCCTGGGCCTGGGCGGCGCGCTCACCGGCCGCGCGCAGATGTACTTCGGCGGCATGTACTGGCAGGCGGCGGGGTACGCGGCATGGGAGGCTTTCTTCTGCGTCTCGGTGAGCGTCGGGCTTCTGGCCCTGTACCGCGAGCGCGCAAACGTGAGGAACAAGGGCACCGGTCTCCTGGCCGAGACGAGCTTCGGGATTTACACTTTCCATGCTCCGATCCTGGTGGGGGTGTCCATGATCCTGCGCGCCGTTGTGATCTACCCCCTTGCCAAGGCCGCACTGGCGGCGGCAGCCGCCTTCGCGGTGAGCCTGGGGCTTGCGTGGGTCGTGCGGAAGGTTCCGGGGCTGGGCAGGGTGTTCGCGTGATGGGTCATTTGAGACCTACCGGGCCATCCACGGCAGTGCGTCGAGGTCGACGTTCCCCCCGGACAGGATGATCGCGGCGCGCAGTCCCTTGATGTCGAGCTTTCCTTCCATGATCGCCGCGAACGGTACCGCCGCTGAGGGTTCGATGACGACCTTCATCCTTTCCCACACGAAGCGCATCGCGCGCACGATCGACTCCTCGGACGTGGTGACAATTGCCGACACCCATGCGCGGACGAGGGGGAAGGTATTCGGGCCCAGCGACGTGCGGAGGCCGTCAGCGATCGTCTTCGGATTGCCGGAGGGGAGCCGCATGCCCGTGGTAAAAGACCTGAATGCATCGTCTGCCGCCGAAGGCTCCGCGCCGACCACGCGGGTCCCCGGGGAAACAGCCCGGACGGCGAGCGCCGTACCGCTGAGAAGCCCGCCTCCTCCTACGGGCGTGATCATGATGTCCAGGGCCGGTATTTCTTCCATGATTTCCAGCGCCGCGGTTCCCTGGCCCGCGATCACGCGAAGGTCATCCGACGGATGGACGAACTCCGCCCCGGTCTCCCTCACCACTTCTTCCAGGGCGCGCTCCCGGTCTTCGGGTGCGCTGCCGGAGAACACGATGCGCGCCCCGTAGCCGCGCACCGCATCCACCTTCACCCGCGGGGCGTCCCGGGGCATCACGATGCAGGCAGCGATGCCCCGCAGCCGCGCGGCAAGCGCCAGGGCCTGCGCGTGATTGCCCGATGAGTGCGTGGCCACGCCGCTCCGCGCGGCCGCCTCGTCCAGGGAGAACACGGCGTTTGCCGCGCCGCGGAACTTGAAGGCGCCCACCCTCTGGAGGTTCTCGCACTTGAAAAAGACTGTCGCGCCGGTCATTGAGTCTGCCGTTGCGCTGGTGATCACGGGTGTCCTGTGCGCGTAGGGCTTGATGCGCGCGGCCGCGCGGCGGATGTCCTCGATGCCGACTGGCGGAAGGGGCTCGCTCATGCAGCTATTGTTCGCGATTTGCTGGTTGTCCGCAGGATTCGCGCTCGATGAGTCGCGGAAGTATGGAGCGCCTCCCCAGAGGAACGTCGGGTTGTGAAGGATTGCGAATCACGGCAGCGACTGCAATCCGGGCCAGCTCATCGAGAGGTGTGCTCACGGTCGTGATTCCCGGGGAAACGTAGGGATCGATGAAGATGTTGTCATAGCCCAGCACGGAAACGTTGTCCGGAACTCGCACACCGTTGGTCTGCAGCGCGTGAATTGCGCCGATCGCCATGACATCGTTGAAGGAAAATACCGCGCTGAATGGAACACGTCCGAGCATTTCGTGTACAGCGAGGTACCCGGATCGAATCGTAAAATCCCCGTTTGCAATCGTATTTCTCGCTTCAGGGATCGTGGAGAAGAACGAGAGAAAGCCGGCCAGCCTGTTTTTCGTGGAGCTCAGGTGGTCGGGACCGAGGATGACCAGGATTTCCCGGTGGCCGAGGTCGTACAGGTACTTCGCACCCATGCGTCCGCCGTTGAAGTCATCGCCCAGGACGATGTCACCCTGGTAGTCCACGACCTCTTCGTCGAGCAGAACGCAGCGCGTGTTCTCCTCGCGCAGGCTTGTGATCTCCTTGCCCGTCAGCCCTGTGCTGCAGAGTAGGATTCCCGACGCTCGATGGTTCTTCAGTGTCTCGATATACCTTCGTTCGCGCCCCACATCCGAGTTCGAGTTACAGACGAAGATGAGATGGCCATTGTTGTAGGCTTCGTTTTCTATGAAGGAGCCGAGCTGGGCGTAGTAGGGGTTGGTGCTGCTCGGCAGGATCACGCCGATGACCTTGCTCGAGCCGCTTCGGAGGGAGCTTGCGACAGGATTGGGAGCGTAGCCGGTGAGCGCGACGATACGAGTGACCTTTTCCAAGGTGTCGTGGCTCATGTTACCGGGCGCTTTTCCGTTCAAGACTCGGGAAACCGTCGTTGTGGACACGCCCGCCATCTTTGCGATTTCCTTGAGGGTTACTCCCATTCAGGTCCTCTTCCTGGATTCCGCCTCGCTCAATGGTGGCGCTGCTCCTGCGGAGCCTGCCCGCGTAGAGGGTCTGGCCACCGTTTCATGACGCTTGCATCGAGGCTCTTCAGGCCCTCGACCGAAAAGGAGGCCGATTTGCAGAACGAGAAGACCTCACTTTCGAGCCGGTCGATCTCTGTTGCAACCTCCGCGAGCTCCTTGAGGGACACGGAATCGGGGATTCGAAGGATGCCGTGCCGGTCCGCCGCCAACAGGTCGCCAGTCGCGATGTCCAATCCACCGACGCGAACGGGCCCTCCGTAGTCAACGAACAGGCCGGTGCCGTGGGACGGATGGACGTGTCGGGAGAAAAAGCGAAAACCGAGCTGCTCGACGCCGTCCAGGTCGCGGACTGCACCGTCGACGATCGCCCCTTCACAGCCGAGCGCCTTGTGGACGTTCGAGTTGAACTCTCCCCACATGGCGCCCAAGGGCGGCTCGTCGATGTCCCTGCACACGGCAATCTTCGGGCCCGAGAGCTGCGCGACGAAATCCCAGTACTCGTGCTCATCGATTCCACGCATGAACTTGCCCATGGGCTGATCCGTGGTAACTTTCGACGTTACCGCATACCCGATCATGATTGGAAGCGCCGGGAATCGGCATTGGATGGAAGGATCGCAACAACCCTCATTGGGGCGCGTCACCTTAAAAGTCTCGAGGGCGTTCGCCAGTGTCGGAACGCTGAGCTTGCGCAGCAATTGCAGCTCTGAGGCCGTCCGAACGTATTCCTTCATTCGATTCTCCTTTGGATCCAGGTTCAAGGGCTGCACACGGCAAACCATTACTTTTACGTTTTCCGATAACGATAAAGTAATATGTGAGGTGTGTCAATACCTTGAATTTTCCTATTGACAAATCAGTTTTAGGGAGTGTAATCTAAGAACGACGATAACGATTTCGTTAATCGTTATCGTCTATGCTTTGTCGTCTGTGGGGAGGTCGAGATGCTTGGATTCGAGTCTTACACCCCGACTCGCATTCTCGTCGGCGAAAAGACACTCTCGCAGATAGGAGACCAGGCCAGGCGACTGGGGAAGAAGGCCTTGCTCGTGACCGGGCGCACGAGCATGAAATCGTCAGGGTATACGGCGAGAGTATCGCGTTTCCTCGAGCAGGCAGGCCTCCGCGTGGAGGTTTTCGACCAAGTCGACTCGAACCCGTCACGAGAGACTGTGAAGAGCGGCGGCGAGCTGGCAACAAGGGCAAAGATCGACCTTGTTGTCGGGCTTGGCGGCGGAAGCGCTCTCGATGTGGCAAAAGGGATCGCCCTGGTGGCCGCGCACGGTGGAGACATCTGGGACTACGTGGGTGGCAAGGAGATCCCGGGTCCGATAATTCCGCTGATCGAGGTGCCCTCCACCGCCGGAACGGGCAGCGAGGTCACGAAGTACGCAGTCATCAGCGACGAGAAAGCACATCTCAAGGAAGGGTTTGCAAGCGACTTCATCATCCCCTTGGTCGCAATCATCGACGCAGAGCTCATGAGCATGGCCCCGCCGGATCTGACCGCGAGGGCCGGCGGAGACGCCCTCGCGCAAGCGATCGAAGCGTACCTGACGAAGCGCGCCAATCCATTTTCGGATCTCCTCGCGCTGGAAGCGATCCACCTTTGTGCTGAGCACCTGGTGAAGGCGACACGGGACGGAAAGAAACTGGAGAGCAGGCTCGCCATGGGCTGGGCCAGCACCCTGGCCGGCATTGCCATCAGCTACGTCGATGTCGTCATCGGACACCACGTCAGCGAGGCCGTGGGGGCGCTTTTCAAGACACATCATGGAATGACAGCGGCACTTCTGCTCCCGTACGCGATGGAGTTCAATCTCGCGGAGAGCAAGGAGAGGCTGTCACGGATCGCGAAGGCCCTGGGAGAAAATGTGAGTGCGCTTTCTCCGGAAGATGCAGCGAAAAAGGCCGTCGACAGTGTACGCGCGCTGTTGCGGGATATCGGGATTCCCGGCCGGTTGACCGACCTGGGGGTCACGCAGGCGGCGGTGCCGGCCATCCTTGCGATCCTCAAGAACCGGACAAAGGACCTCCAGGCAGGAAACCCGAAAGAGATCACAGAGCAGAGCGTGGCAGCGTTTGTCGCCATGGCGTTGTGAGTCGACCTGGCGCCGGAAGGTTCGTACTTCAGAGCGGAGGTGAGAGATGAAAGCGAGTTCACGAGAAAGCCAGATCAACCAGAGAAAGCGTTTGAAAGTGACGGACGAGATCCTTGGCCAGAGAGTGGCAAAGTCGCCATTCGGCGCCAAGTCCAAGGAATGGGCCCGAAAATGGCAGCAGTATGAGTCATTCGGAAGCATCGGCTGGGGTTTGTTCGACGTCCCTCCGATCATCGAGCGAGCGAAGGGCGCGTACCTGTACGACGTGGACGGCAAGGAATACCTGGACTTGCTGTCAGGATTCTCCGTTTCGTCTCTCGGTGAATGCAACGTCGAGGTCACGAAGCGCATCCAGGCGCAGGCGGAGACCCTCACGCACTACTTCGATCTGCCGCACCCGCAGCGCATCATGCTCGCCGAGAAGCTCTGCAAGAACTCGCGCATCTCGGGAAAGACAAAGGTCATATTCGGAGTCACTGGCTCGGACGCAACCGAGCTCGCGGTGAGAGCTGCCCGCTATTTCACGGGGCAGCCGTACATCCTCTCCGCGTACGGCGATTATCACGGGGTGACCTACGGCACCATGGGCCTCACGGGGAAGGGGAACATGCAGGAGTATTTCTACCCCGTGCTCCCCGACCGGGCGGTCGGGCACTTCCCCTTCCCCCACGAATACCGCCTTCCGACAGACAAGTATCCGGGCTTCGGGATGGAGGAAATCCGAACCCTCGATCGCCTGCTGGACAGCAAGGAGACTCCCTACACCGACGGAATGCACGGCATCTGCAACGTCGCCGCGATCCTGGTGGAACCATTCCAGAGCTCGGCCGGCTACTACATCCCTCCAAAGGAGTACCTCCAGGAGCTGCGGAGGATTGCGGACAAGCACGGCATTCTTCTCATCGTGGACGAAATCCAGACCGGCCTCGGCCGCACGGGAAAGCTCTGGGCGTTCGAGCATTCCGAGATAGAGCCTGACATGATCCTGACCTCCAAGGCGTTGGGGGGAGGGATACCGATCTCCGCCGTCATCGCGAGGGAGGAGATCCTCATGGAATGGGGCCCCGGCGCCCACGTGTCGACCCAGGCGGGGAACGCCCTTGCCTGCGTCGCCGGCAACTACGTGCTGGACGTCGTCTCTTCCCCGGCGTTTCTCACAAAGGTAAATGAAACGGGAGAGTACTTCCTGTCGGGTCTTCGGGAGCTGGAAAAGCGCCACAGGATCATCGGCCACATCAACCAGAAGGGCATCTATACGGGAATCGAGCTCGTGAAAGACCGCACGACAAAGGAGCCTGCCGCGGATGAGAGCACGTACGTCCTGCAACAGTGCGTGGCGGAAGGTCTGGTGTTCGAGAAGGGCGGGTACTATCACAACCGTCTGCAGCTCATCCCCCCTCTCACCATCGAACACGCAGACCTGGACAAGGTGCTGGGAATCTTCGACAAGGTGTTCGGCGAGACGGAGAAGAAGTTTGGCATCACGTAGGGAGTTTCCTGGAAAGGGTAGAGTTTCTACCCGCGAAGAGGTGTACAGAGGAGGTCATCTATGATCGGCAGGAGATTTGTCGGGACAGTGCTCGCGATTCTGCTGGGCATCTGCCTGGTCACGGCCGCATTTGGAGGCGGCAAGAGCGAAGCCGCCAAGCCAGGGATGGACAAGGTCACGCTTCGCACGAACTGGCTTTTCTACGGATCGCACGGCATTTTCTTCCTCGGCATCGATAAGGGCTACTATGCGGCTCAGGGCATCGACCTGGTCGTCCGCCAGGGAAACGGCTCCGGCAACGCTGTGCGGCTCGTCGCGAACAAGGAAGATACTTTCGCCTACGTCTCATCGGCGACGATGATGAACCTGGCGGCGCAGAACGCCCCCGTGATCTCGGTCATGGAGGTCGACGCGATGGGGACGGACGCGGTCCTTGCGCGGCCGGATTCCGGTATCAAGAATTTCAAGGATCTCGTGGGCAAGAAAGTCCTTACGACGGCGGGCGCCGGCGTCAACACGTTCTTCCCGGTGGCGGCTCAGAATGCGGGCGTCGATCCGAACTCGATCGAGCTCGTGAACGTCTCCGAGAACTCCCTTGTTGCAAGCTACCTGCAGGGCCTTGCTCCGGCCATGCTCGGTGGCATCGACGACAAGCCCGCCGAGATCGTGGCGCATGGAGGCGACATGCCGGTGGAGATTCCCTACTCCTCGTACGGGGTGTACCAGCCGGGCTACTCCATCGCGGCGAACACGGAGCTGGTCAAGAGCAATCCCGATCTCGTCCGGCGGTTCGTGAAAGCCACCGTGCAGTCGATCCAGGCCGCCGTCGCGGACCCTGACGCGGCAATCCAGTCCCTGGTCAGGTGGGCCGGTGGCGCTGCCGTGGATCCCAAGCAGGCAAGAACGGTTCTCGACGTGACCCTGTCGATTCTCTATTCGCCCAACAATAGCGACAAGGTGCTGGGGCTGAATGTCGCGAAAGACTGGGACAGCGCGGAGAGCCTTCTCCAGAAATACTCGGGACTGAAAACGGACATGCCGGCGTCCCAGTTCTACACGAATGATTTTCTGAAGTAAGTGGAGCTTCGCCCGCGACAAGAGCAGCCGCGGGAAGTATGATCGGGCGCGGAGGGAGTATCCCTTCGCACCCGATGCCTGTATGGACGCCTTTCACTTTTCACGGGCGGGCCGTGCTCCCGCGCTCATTCCTGACCTGAAAGAGGAGCCCATGCCTTGACCGATACCATCAGAATGGACGCGGTGAAGAAGGTATTCTCGTCCCGGAAAGACTCGGTGCACGCGGTGGGACCGTTGAGCCTGGAGGTGCGGCGGGGGGAGTTCGTTTCCCTCCTCGGGCCTTCCGGGTGCGGCAAGAGCACGCTGCTCATGATGATCGCGGGCCTGATCGAACCCTCGGAAGGCGCCATCACGATCGAAGACAAAGAGGTGCACGAGCCACAGACCGATATCGGGATCGTTTTTCAAAGCCCCGTGCTCGTTGATTGGCGCGACGTTCTCGGAAATGTCCTTCTCCAGATCGAGATGCGCAAGCTCGATCGCAAGGTATATGAAGCGAAGGCGATTCAGCTGCTCACGTCGGTCGGGCTGAAGGATTTCCTCCACAAGCGCCCGTACGAGCTTTCCGGCGGGATGCAGCAGCGGACGGCGTTCTGCCGTGCCCTCATCCACGATCCCCCTCTCATCCTGATGGATGAGCCCCTGGGGGCCCTGGACGCGATGACGCGCGAGCAGCTCCGCCGTGATCTCGAGCAGCTCTGGCTCCAGACGCGCAAGACACTCGTGTTTGTCACGCATGATATCGCGGAGGCAGTCCAGCTCTCGGATCGAATCGTCCTGATCACCCCGCGTCCGGGAATGGTGGACCGAACCATCGAGATCGATCTTCCCCGGCCGCGGGACTTTTCGGTCCTCAAGAGCGAGCAGTTCGTCCGCTACGAAGCCGAGATCAAAGAGGTGTTCATGGGCTACGGTGTGGTCTGAGGCCCGGTTGATATGCACGCCCTGTTCTCGAAAATAGGCCGGTCACTTCGAAATGCCTGGCTTCCCATCGTCGCGCTCATCCTGTTTTTTGTGCTCTGGGAGGCTGTCGTCCGGGTCCTGAAGGTTCCCCGCTACATCCTTCCCGCCTTCTCCAGCGTGCTTGCGCAGTTCGCGGACAACGCAAAGCTCATCTGGCACCACACCACGGCAACCGCGGTCGAGACCCTTGTCGGCTTCGCGATCTCCGCGGCGCTCGCGATCCCGCTCTCGATCATTGTCGCCTTTTCCCGTTTCATGCGCCTGACTCTCTACCCCGCCGCGGTGACGCTGGAAATGGTGCCGAAGATCGCATTCGCCCCGATCTTCGTCGTGTGGCTGGGCTTCCATTTCAGCTCGAAAATGGTGGTCGTCTTTCTCGTCTGCTTCTTTCCCATCCTCATCAACGCGGTGTTCGGGTTTGTCTCTCTTAACGAATATCTCGAATACTTCAGCCAATCGACGGGCGCGGGGCCCCTTCGGACGTTCATGAGGATACGGTTCCCCGCCGCCCTCCCGCAGATCTTCGTCGGCCTGAAGGGCGCGGCGATCAACGCAACGGTCGGCGCCACCATCGCGGAGTGGGTGGGCGGAAACGCCGGGCTCGGCTATTTCATCGCCGTGGCATCCGGCACTTTCCGTACCGACCTCGCCCTCGCCTCCATCCTCACGCTTACCGCGCTCGGGCTGGCATTGTATGGGCTCGTCGCCCTGGCAGAGATGCGTCTTCTCTCCTGGCATATTTCGCAGCGTCAGGGGGGCGGCTGATGGCGGACCGGGGCAACGCGACAATGGCTCAGAGTCGCCGCGGGAAGGCGGTGAGACCTTCGGCGAGGAATCGAAGGTCGATGAAGGGCGATGACATCCGGGTGACCTTGCTTGGCGTGGTCGGATTCATTGTGCTCTGGGAGGTGTTCGTCGACTTGTTCCGGGTCCCGGCGTATATCCTGCCGGGGCCGCTCTCGGTCGTTGTTCAGCTCGTGCTCGGCTTCCCATTCATGCTTGGCTACCTGGCGGTCACCGCCTACGAGAGCTACGGCGGGTTCCTGTTGGCGATTCTGATCGGCGTGCCGCTTTCGCTGATCATCGCCTTCTCGAGCTTCATGAAGCGCACCTTCTATCCGGCGATCGTGGCTTTCCAGCTGGTGCCGAAGATCGCCCTGGCGCCGTTGTTCATCACGTGGTTCGGCTTCGGGATGACGCCGAAGATCCTCATCACCTTCCTCGTGTGCTTCTTCCCGATCCTCCTCAACTGCATCCTCGGCTTCATGTCCCTGAGCCAGGAGCTCACCTTTTTCGCCCGAACCACGGGCGCCGGGCAGGTGAGAACCTTCCTGGGCATACGGCTCCCGGCCGCCCTCCCGCAGATCTTCGTCGGTTTCCGCTGGGCCGCGGTAAACGCGACGGTCGGGGCAACGGTGGGGGAGTGGATCGGGGGAGACGCGGGTCTCGGGTACTATCTTCAGATCCAGACGGGCGAGCTGCACATGAGCCTCGCCTTTGCCGTCATCGTGGTGCTCGCCCTGCTGGGCCTGAGCCAATACTACCTCGTTCGCTTTCTGGAACGACGACTTATCCCCTGGCACATTTCGCAGCGGTCCGGGCCGGGGGCGAAAAGCTTCTGACGAATGGAGGAACCATGAAGAAGTTCATGAACAAGGCCGAAGACTTCGTGGACGAGATGATCCAGGGGCTTGTCGCGGCGCACCCCCGGAGTATCGCCTCCGTGGCGAACGATCTTCGCTGCGTCGTGAAAGCTGGTCCACGGAAGCAGGGCAAGGTGGGCCTGGCGACCGGTGGCGGCTCGGGTCACCTGCCCCTGTTCGTCGGCTACGTCGGCGATGGGATGCTGGATGGCTGTTCCGTGGGCGGTGTTTTCCAGTCTCCGAGCGCGGAGCAGATGCTCAACGTCACAAAAGCGATCGATGCCGGCGCCGGTGTTCTCTACATCTACGGAAACTACAGCGGCGACATCATCAATTTCGACATGGCGGCCGAAATGGCGGACGCGGAAGGAATCCACGTCGAGTCCCTTGCCGCGGCGGAGGACGTCGCCTCGGCCCCGAAGGGCCAGGAGGGAAAACGCCGCGGAGTCGCGGGGATCGTCTTCGTGTACAAGATCGCCGGGGCCAAAGCGGACGAGCTCGCTCCTCTTGCGGAGGTGAAGCGCGTGGCGGAGAAGGCGGCGGCGAACGTCAGGACCATGGGAGTCGCGCTTTCCCCCTGCATCATCCCCGAGGTTGGCAAGCCAACCTTTACGCTCGCCGATGACGAAATGGAAATCGGAATGGGTATCCACGGTGAGGCCGGCGTGAGACGGGGGAAGCTGAAGCGGGCGGACGCCATCGTGGATGAGATGATGCAGCCTCTCCTTGGCGATCTGCCGTATCGGCGGGGCGACGAGGTGTCAGTCCTGGTGAATGGCCTGGGGGCGACCCCCGCGGAGGAGCTGTACATCACGTATCGCCGGGTCGGGCAGATACTGGAGAAAGAGGGAATCAAGGTCTTCAGCGTCTATGCGGGAGAGTTCGCGACCTCCATGGAAATGGCAGGCCTTTCGATATCCCTGCTGCGCCTGGACCCCGAGCTCAGGGCGCTTCTGTCCAGACCCGCGAGCACGCCCTTCTTCAAGCAGAACCAGCTCCCCCTCTAGGAAACTGACGTGAACTCTTTCGGTACACGGGAGCTCCCGCGGGTGTTTCGTCGGATCCGGGAGCTGGTGGACGCTGACAAGGAACACCTCACGGAGCTGGACAGCCTGATGGGAGACGGCGACCTTGGATTGACAATGGAAAAGGCATTCCACGCCGCCGAAGGGGAGATGTCAGGAGCGAGCGAACCGGATGTCGGCAGATGCCTGCTGAAGGTCGGTGCTGCCATCGCAAAGGCTGCCCCCTCCACCATGGGGACCCTGGTCGCGACGGGATTCATGAAGGGCGGGAAGTCTCTTTCTGGACGGCAGGAGGTGGACGTCGCGGCGCTGGCCGGATTCTTCGAGGCCTTTGTCCAGGGGATAATGGATCGCGGCAAGGCGAAGCTCGGAGAGAAAACGATCCTCGACTCGCTGGAGCCCGCGGCGAGGGCGCTTCGCACGAGCGGGACCGCAGGTGTCCCCCAGGCTCTCCAGAAAGCCGCCACGGCCGCGAAGGAAGGGATGGAAGCGACCCGAGCCATGGAACCCGCGCATGGAAAGGGCTTCTACCACAAGGAAGCCGGCAGGGGCGTCGAAGATCCGGGGGCTCGGACAGGGTTCCTGATCGTCCAGGGATTTTTCGAAGGGCTGGGCCAGGGGGAGGGCTGAGATGAAGATAGGCTGCCCGAAGGAGGTGAAACGACACGAGTACCGCGTGGGGCTCACGCCCGCGTCGGTGCGCCGGTACGTGGATGGCGGCCACTCAGTCGCGATCCAGGAGGGAGCAGGACAAGCGGCGGGCTACCGGGACGAGGAGTACTCGAAAGCGGGAGCCCGCGTCATCGGAGACCCGCGGAAGGTCTTCTCATTTGCCGACATGATCGTGAAGGTCAAGGAACCGCAGCCGGAGGAGTATGACAGCTTCCGGCCCGGCCAGATCCTCTTCACCTACCTCCACCTCGCGGCAGATCGCGCGCTGACGGATGCGCTTCGTGCGCGAGGGCTCCGTGCCGTTGCCTACGAGACGATCGAGACGGACGATCACGTGCTTCCGCTGCTCAAGCCGATGAGCCAGATCGCCGGGCGTCTCAGCGTCCAGGAGGGCGCAAAGTGCCTCGAGAACCCCCAGATGGGGAGCGGGGTCCTGCTCGGCGGCGTCCCCGGTGTGGAAAAGGGGAGGGTTGGGATCCTGGGCGCGGGAACGGTCGGCGTGAACGCCGCGAAAATCGCGCAGGGATTGGGCGCGGAGACCACCATCATCGATGTCAATCCCGGGCGATTGGAGTACATCGACGATCTTTTCGGCGGCGGCGTGACGACGCTCTTCAGCAATGAGGCGAACATCGCGAAGCTCGCAGAGGAAAGCGATCTCATCATCGGCGCGGTTCTCGTGACCGGCGCGCGCGCGCCGATCCTCATTCGCAGGGGGCATCTCGCCCACATGAAGAGGGGTTCCGTCATCGTCGACGTCGCCGTGGACCAGGGGGGATGCGTCGAGACGACTCATCCCACGACCCACGACTCTCCGACATTCGTCGTGGACACCATCGTGCACTACTGCGTCGCCAACATGCCGGGGGCCGTGGCAAAGACCTCCACGGCGGCCTTGACCAACATGACCGAGTCCTATGGTCTGGAGATCGCGGGCAAGGGGCTCGAAGCCGCCGCCGCGTCGAACCGTGCAATCGCCCGGGGCATCAACCTTTTCGACGGGTCCATCACCTGCCGCGCGGTCGCGGAGAGCTTCGACCTCGACTATCGCTCCCTGGACAAGGTCATGTGCTGACTTTCTCCCCGAGCACGGAACGTGGCCCGTCGCGTGCAACCCGCAGCGCCTCTCCCGTCACGCGGGCCCGCCGGGTGCGCCTTTCCCATGAGCGAGAATTTCCGAAACCTTTGCGGACAAGAGCGAAAAATCGACCGGCTTCTCCACGAAATCGACCGCGGGGAGCCATGTCGGATCGAGATCCTTGCTGCTGAAGCCCAGCGGGAAAGACTGGTTCACCGCCGTCAGCAGGATGACCGGCAATTCGCCGAAAGTCTTCCGGATGGCGCGGGCGGTTTCGAAACCCGCCTTGTCGTTCTCCGGGAATATGACGTCGAGGATGACCAGGTCGGGACGATCTTCCTGGATGCGCTCACTCGTCCTGCGGTAGTCGGTCTCGACGCTGATCATGTGTCCCTGCTTCTTCAGTACTGTCCGCAGCGCGGCGGCGAAATCAGCGTCGTCGTCCACGATCAAAAGGTATGCCATTCGACCTGCCTCCTCACGGTGGAAAATCGAGCGTGACGACGGTGCCAACCGAGGGAGCGCTCTCCACCCGAACGCCGATCCCGCCTGCCCGCGCGCTCTGGCGGACGATGGCCAGCCCCAGCCCCGTGGACGCGTGATTGTGCGCCGCCGCCTCGGTGGTGCGGAAGTAGTCGTCGAAGATTCGCGGCAGCTTCTCCGGCAGGATGCCGATGCCGTTGTCACGGACGATCACGATCGCCCCGCCCGCGGGCTTCGCGCGGGAGGACACCGAGACCTGCTGGCCGTCCCGCGAATAGTCGACCGCGTTCGCCAGGATGTTCTCGATGATCATGACGGCGTGGTCGGGAACCGCCCGCACGGCGGCGGGAGACACGTCCTCTTCGAAGGTGATGCCGCGCCGCGCCGCCTGCGGTTTCAGGCTTGCTAGGCAGGAGCGGATCACCGCGGCGACGTCGACCGGGACAGGCACCGGCGGATCCTGGGCGCGCGACCGCAGGTTCGCCAGCTGGAGCATGGCGGTGATCCCCCGCGACAGCGTTTCGCAGCGCACGGAAATCTGCTCCACGACGGCGGCAGCCTCCGGCGGCAGGGGGCCGCAGTGGCCTGCCCGGAGGAGCTGCGCGTTGGCGTGAATCGCGGCAAACGGCGCCTTCAGCTGGTGCGTCGTGCGGAGCATGTGACCGGCCCTCTCGTCTGTCGCGGCCACCAGCCGGTGATTGATGGCGGCCAGGTCCTCTTCGCGTCGCCGCAACGCGTTCGAAAGCCGGGAGGCCAAGTACCAGACCGTCCCGGAGACGAACAGGACGGCGCCGGCCTGCCACGCCTGGACAGCCCATGGACCGATGCGGCCCGGTGTCGTCGCGCCGGTCAGCACCGACTTCGGCGGGAACACGCCTGTGCTTTCCAGCACGAGACAGGCCAGGTACATGCCCATGGCAGCCAGGGTCACGCCCAGGCTCTGCGCGGAGGGGAGGAAGACGCACGCGAGCACGATGTGAAAAAGGTACATGAACGGCGCGAACGTCGCGAGGCTGCCCACGTGGTGGACGACCACCGTCAACGCCGCGAGGTCCAGGAGGATCTGAAGCCAGAGCAGGCGCCGGGCCAGCAGCGCATGCCGCGCGCCGCGCGCGGCCCGGCGCGCAAGGAGGAGCCAGGCCGCGTTCAGCACCAGGAGGCTGCCGGCGACGAGGAACGGCCATCCCGGATCCAGCTGGAACCCGAGCGGAGCCGTGACGGGCTTCGCCACCCAGCCGATCAGGCCCAACGCGGCCAGCGCGGCAATCGCCACCCACCGCAGGGAGCAGAACCAGGATTCGTTTCGCAGCAGGATCTGTTCGTCGGACTCCGGGGGAAGCGGCTGCCAATCGGTCGTCTCCTCGCCGGGCCCCCCCTCCCGAAGGGGGAGATCGTAGGCGGCCCAGACCGTACCGGCGCTCAATCCACGGTCCAGGTCGTGCCTTCGTTCAGCAGCTTCGCGAGATCCCCCGGGCCGTTGCGGGCGACCGCGTTGTCGATCTGCCCCATGAGCAGGTCTTCGTACGTCGGCTTCTCCGACTGGCGGAAGATCCCCAGCGCCGTGGGAAACGCCGGCCGGGGAAGTCCGGCCACGCACAGGGCCTGGGCGATAGAATCCGCGCCGGCGTCGTGGACGAGCAGGTCTTCCGTCCGTATCCCGTTTTCGCCGACGACCACGACCTCGGGCTGCATTCCCCGCACGAGAATCCCCTTGTTCTCGTCCTTTCCGAACCGTATCGGCCTGCCCTGCTCGAGGTACACCCAGTGTTCCTTGCGCACGGACTTGTCATTGAAGCTGTCCAGCGCATCGTCGTTGAATACGCGGCAGTCCTGCCGGATCTCGATGAACGACGTGCCCTTGTGCCGGGCCCCTGCTTCCAGCACCATCCTGAGGTGCTTCAGGTCGGCCGCGACCGTGCGGGCGACAAAGGTCGCATTGGCGGCCAGCGCGGTGACGATCGGGTTGATGGGCTGCTCGATGGAACCGAGCGGGCTGGACTTCGTCTTCTTTCCGAACTCCGAGGTCGGCGAGTATTGCCCCTTGGTCAGGCCATAGATCTGGTTGTTGAACAGCAGGATGTTCACGTCCAGGTTTCGCCTCATGCAGTGGATCAGGTGGTTGGTGCCGATCGAGAGCCCGTCGCCGTCGCCGGTGACGATCCATACGGACAGGTCCGGCCTCGCGCATTTCACCCCCATGGCGATGGCAGGCGCGCGGCCGTGAATGCCGTGAAATCCGTACGTGTCCAGGTAGTAGGGAAAGCGGGACGAGCAGCCGATGCCGGAGACAAAGACGATTTTCTCCCGCGGGATGCCCAGCCGCGGCAGGACGCCCTGCACTTCCGAGAGTATTCCGTACCCACCGCACCCCGGGCACCACTTGACTTCCTGGGTGGACTTGAAGTCCTGCTTCGTCAGGACCGGAAGAATCGTCTCCGCGCCGTCCTCGGTGCAGGATCCAGACTGAGCGACCTTCATTACGTCTGCCCCCTCAGCATCGTCTCGATGCCGTCTTCGATCTCCCGGATCCGAAATGGCCGGCCCTCGATCTCGGGAAGCCCCGCCGCATCCACCAGGAACCGGTCGCGGAGCATCGACCGCAGCTGCCCCCGGTTGTTCTCCGGAACCAGGACGCGCGCATACCGGGAAAGGATCGAGCCCACGTTCGCCGGCAGCGGATTCAGGTAGCGCAGGTGGAGGTGACCGACGCGGCGGCCCGCGCGCACCTGCTCGTCGACCGCGGCGGCGATGGCCCCGTAGGTGCTGCCCCAGCCGACCACCAGGAGGTCGCCCTCCGGGGCTCCCTCGACGTGCGCGGGAGGGATGTCTCCGGAAATTCCCTCGATTTTTCGCGCGCGCAGCTCGACCATCCGCCGATGGTTGTCCCCGTCATAACTCACCGAACCCGAGACGTCGGCCTTTTCCAGGCCGCCGATCCGATGCTCCCGATCCGGCGTGCCGGGGATCACCCACGGCCGCGCGAGGGTCGCGGGATCACGGCGGTACGGAGCGAACTCCTGCCGCGCTTGCCGCCCCGCGGTGTGCAGGTCGGGCAGCTCGTCCGCAGCCGCCACTCGCCAGGGCTCGGCGCTGCTGGCAAGGAAGCTGTCCGACAGCAGGATCACCGGTGTCATGTAAGTGATGGCAAGACGGACCGCCTCGAAAGCCATGGGAAAGCAGTCCGCGGGCGTTGCCGCCGCGAGGACCACCAGCGGGCACTCACCGTGTCGCCCGTACATTGCCATCTGGAGGTCCGCCTGTTCCGTCTTGGTCGGCATCCCCGTGCTCGGGCCGGCGCGCTGCACGTCGACGCACACCAGCGGCAGCTCCGTCATGACGGCGAGGCCCAGCGCCTCGGCCTTCAGCGACAGGCCCGGGCCGCTGGTCCCCGTGGCGCCGATGGCTCCCGCGAAAGAGGCGCCGACCGCCGCAACGCACGCGGCGATCTCGTCCTCGGTCTGCAGCGTGCGCACGTCGTACTCTTTGTGCCGGGAAAGCTCGTGCAGGATCTCGCTGGCCGGGGTGATCGGATAGCTCGCGTAGACGAGCGTCCGTTCGGCGCGGCGGGCGCCCGCGATCAGCCCCAGCGCCGCGGCTTCATTTCCTGTCACCCGCCGGTAGCGCCCGCGGGGCAGCCGCGCCCGCGCGACGGTATGCTGTACGCGGAACAGCTCCGCGGTGTCGGCAAAGTTGTGACCCGCCCTCACGCTGGCGCCGTTGGCGGCCATCAGGGCCGGATTGGAGCGGAACTTCTCCATCAGCCACTCGAGCATCGGCTGCAGCGGCTGATCGTAGAGCCAGAGGGTCAGCCCCAGGGCAAAGAAGTTGCGGCACCGCACGGCGTCCCGGGGGGGAAGCTGGTGCGGGCTCACCGCTTCTTCGTTCATCCTCGTCATGGCGACGGGTATCACGCGGAATGCGGAGAGCTCGCTGCCGGTGAGAGGGTTGGAAGAGTAGCCCGCCTTGGCCAGGTTGTCCGGCGTGAACTCGTCCTCGTTCGCGATGATGATGCCGCCGGGCTGCAGCTCCGGCAGGTTGACCTTCAGGGCCGCCGGATTCATCGCGATCAGGACAAAAGGCGAGTCGCCCGGGGTGCGGACGTCCTGGTCTCCAAAGCTGATCTGGAAGCCGCTGACCCCCCCGAGGGAACTCGTCGGCGCGCGGACTTCGGACGGGAAATCCGGGAGCGTCCTTACCACCGTCCCGGCGAGCGATGCGATGTCGGCGAACTGGGTCCCCGCCAGCTGCATGCCGTCCCCGGAATCGCCGGCGAACCGCACAGTGGCGCTGCGGACCTGGACAAACGCCTTCTCCGTCTTCTGGCCGGTTCCCGCGTTGAGTGCCATGGAACAAAGATACATCATCTGCGAGCCTTGAGGAAATGCGCACCCTGCGCATTGTCACGCCGCGCGCGATGGCGATATAATTCCGGCATCGGAAAATCCGCCCGGTTCGTCATTCTCGCGCTCCTTGCCGCCGCATCGATCGCGGCCGCACTGGTCTTCCGCCCGCCGCTGGCCGCGGCGCCGGTTGCACTCTGCCTGCTCATCGGGTATTTCTTCGGCCGCGTCCCGCGCGGGGCCGTCCCGCGCGGGGCCGTGCCCCGGCCTGGCCTCGCCGAGGCCCGGCGCCTGCTGGACCGCCTCCCGCACGGCATCATCATTCATTCGGGAGGGCGCATCGTGTTCGCCAACGAGCGCATGCACAATTTCCTCTGCGCTCCACCGGGCGCACTGGAGGGGACCCTTCTGGATTCACTCGCGCAGCCCGATGACGCGGCGGTGCTGAGGTCGATCGCGGAGAATCCCGATCTCCCCCGGGAGCTTCCTCTCCGGAGGCGGGACGGCACGACGCTCTGGGCGCAGGTCGAAGCCGCGCCGATCGCGATGGACGGGGAGACTCTCTCCCAGCTCAGCGTCATCGACGTGGGCGCCCGCCGGGACGCGGAGGAAGGGAGGCGCCAGCTCTCGGAGCTCTCCCGTCGGCAGGAGGAGCAGCTGGAGCACTCCACGCGCCTGGCCGAGCTGGGAGAAATGGCGGCCTCGATCTCCCACGAGCTGAACCAGCCCCTCACGGGGATCCGCAACTATGCCCGAAACGCCTACTACATGCTGGAACAGAAGCCCGGCGCGGAGGCCGACGTGAAGAACAACCTCCGGCTCATCTCCGAGCAGGTGGACCGGGCGGCGAAGATCATCAACCAGATGCGGGAGCTCACCAGGCGCACGGATGCGACGTTCAGCCTCCTCGACGTGAACAGCGTGGTCCGCGAGAGCGTGGAGTTCATCCTGCCCCAGATGAAGCTCTCCGAGGTTGCGGTGAACCTGCGCCTGGACGAGAGCCTGCCGCCGGTCTGGGGGGATCGCATCCGGCTGGAGCAGGTGTTTCTCAACCTCCTTTCCAATGCGCGCCAGGCGATGACGGACATGCCGGTCCGCACGCTGGTGATCGAGACCCGCCGGGAGCCGTCCGCCGCGCTTCCGGTGGTCGTCGAGGTGCAGGACACGGGCAAGGGCTTCTCCGAGACGCAGGCGGGACGGCTCTTCGAGCCCTTCTACACGACGCGCAAGGGCGGCCACGGCCTTGGCCTCTCGATTTCCCGCGCAATCGTCCAGGACCACAAGGGGACCATCGTCGCCACAGGCGCGCCCGGCGCCGGGGCCACGTTCACGATGCGGCTGCCCGCGGCCGCGCGCGAAGGCGGACCGGCAAGGAGCGACGGGTGACGGCCGACGGCGAACGCGGAAACGGCGCGCTCATCGTCGTCATCGACGACGACGAGGCGGCGCGGCACTCCATTGGCCAGATGCTCAGCCTCCGCGGCTGGGCCGTGGAGGTCTTCTCCTCCGCCGAGGCCGCGCTCGCCTGGCCCGGCCTGCGCGAGGCGATGTGCATTGTCACCGACGTGAAGATGCCCGGCATGGACGGGGAGGAGTTCCTGGCGACGCTGCGGGCCCGCCCCGGCTCGCCGCCGGTGGTGATGCTCACCGGACACGGGGACATCGCGATGGCGGTGCGCTGCCTGAAGGCCGGGGCCTTCGAGTTCGCCGAGAAGCCGTTCGACGACGCGGTCCTCCTCGCCTATGTCGGCAAGGCCGTGGAGCAGTCCCGGCTGGTGCGGGAGGCGAGCGATCTCCGGCGGCGTCTCACGCTGCTCTCCCCGGAGGAGGACGGGCGGTTCGGCATGGTCGGAAGGTGTCCCGCCATGCAGGACCTGTACGCCCAGGTGGAGGCTGCCGCGCGCTCGGATGCGCCGGTGCTGGTCACGGGGGAAACCGGGGTGGGCAAGGAGCTGGTGGCCCGCGCGATCCACGGCCAGAGCCATCGGGCCGGCGGTCCCTTCGTGCCGGTCAACGCGGGAGCGCTGCCCGAGACGATGCTGGAAAGCGAGCTCTTCGGGCACGCGAAAGGCGCGTACACCGGGGCGGTGGGGGAGAGGGAAGGCAAGCTGGTCTCTGCCTCGGGCGGCACGCTCCTCCTGGACGAGATCGAGACGATCTCCGCCCGGGCCCAGGTGCAGCTCCTCCGCGTGCTGGACGACGGCCTGGTGGTGCCCCTGGGCAGCGATCGGCCGCGGAAAGTGGACATCCGCCTGGTGTGCGCGTCGAATGCGGATCTTCCGGACGCGGTGCGCCGCGGGGCGATCCGCGAGGATTTTTCCCACCGCATCATGGTGCTCAATATCGCCGTGCCGTCCCTGCGCGAGCGCCTCGACGACATCCCGCTCCTGGTCGCGCACTTCCTCCGCGGCATCGCGGACAGGAACGGCGTCCCCGTCCCCGCCGTGCCGCGGGAGACGCTTGCCCAGATGATGAGCCACCCATGGCCGGGAAACGTGCGGGAGCTGAAGAACGCGGTGGAGCGCCTGGCGATCACCTCCCGGGAGGGGACCGCCGGCAGCTTCACCCCGGATCTCCGCTTCGACTCGGAGAGACTCCTCTCCCTTCCCGGAGGCGCGGGCCGGCTGCGCGACGAGATGGAAAAAGTGGAGAAGGCGGTGATCGAATCCGCGCTCAGGGAGTGCCGGGGGGAAATCAACGCGACATTCCAGGCCCTGGGAATTTCGCGCCGCGCGCTCTACGAGCGCATGAAGAAATACGGGTTGGACAGGCAGAGCTTCCGCTGATTGCAAGCCTGTCAGGGCACGTGGACCGGCTGGCTGGCCACGGGCGTTCCCTGCACCCTGCCCGTGTTGTCCGTCGGCGTGACGATGACGTGGATCCACTGTCCGCTGGACTGGATCGTGTAGGTGCTGCCGGTCCCGACGACTGTCGCGGACGAACCGTCCTGGCTGGGCGAACTTACCCACTGGTAGGCCGCACCGTTTCCTGTG
This sequence comes from Spirochaetia bacterium, assembly GCA_052144915.1. Taxonomy (GTDB): domain Bacteria; phylum Spirochaetota; class Spirochaetia; order SZUA-6; family Fen-1364; genus Fen-1364. The sequence continues at coordinate 26,676 of JBKQPS010000238.1, forward strand.
CTGGAGGCCAGGAATGCGACCTGGAGGGTCTGTCCGTTCGACACCGGGCTGCTGGGAGACCCGCCCTGCGCGGAGACGCCTCCCGCGCTGTCATCTACTGCGGTGATGACGCCAGAGCCGGTCCATCCCGGGACGGTTGTCGGGGGAAGTGCGCCATACGTGCTCTGGCTGTGGGCGACAACGCCGCCGCCGTTGTAGACCTGGTTCGGAACGCTGCCCAGGCACCAGTAGCCGCTGGAATCCATGTACACATAGAACCGCGTGGCTCCGACCATCGCCTCGAATGCAGTGTCCGAAGGGCTCCACACGTAGGTGCCGCTGTAGCTGCTGCTGGAGACGACGATCTGGAATGTCGCGCCTGGCAGCGGGGAGCTGGTGTCCCAGGGATTGTCGAACACGAAACAGCCCGACAGGCACAGGGCCGCTGCCGCGAGCAGCACGGGGATCCGCATCACTCCGCAATGTAGCGCCGCTCCCGGCCGATTTCGCGTCAAGGTCTTCTAAGGCCACCCCACCGGCTGGCTGGCCACCGGCGTTCCCACGATCGTTCCGGTGCTGTCAGTCGGGGTGGCGATGACGCGGAACCAGCTGGAGTAATCGGTATCCTGGATCGCGTAGGTGTTCCCCGTCCCGACCGTGACCGGGGAGGTGAATGACTCCTTGGCAATCGGAGATTTTTGCCAGACGTACGTGGCGCCGTTGCCGGGACTCGACGTAGTGAAGGCGACCTGCAAGACCTGGTTAGCCCCCGTGATCCGCGCGTCAGGACTCTGTCCCTGGATGCTGACGCCCCCTTCACTGTCATCGATGCTGGAAATGGCGACGGTGCCCGACCATCCCGCGGGGGTCGTGGGCGGGAGCGTGCTGTACGTGCCCGTGCTGGAAGCCACGATGTTGCCTGCACCATACGTCATGTGCCACGTGCCGCTGGAGTCGATGTACACGGAACATGGAACGCCCCCGATCGTCGTCTCGTAGGCGCTGTCAGCCGGGTTCCATATATACGTTCCCGTGGAGGATCCCGCCTGCACGACGATCTGCTGGGTGATGGATGGCGTCCTGTCATAGGGGCTGTCGAAGACGAAGCACCCGGCCAGGCTCAGGGCCGCCGCAGCGACCGCGGTGATCCGCATTACCGCGAGGCCCGCCCTAACTGGTCGATCGCATCATCCAGGGCGCGGATCCGGTCCCCGGTCGGGCCGGGGGAAGGGGCGATGAGCTGGAGCGCCAATGCCGTGGCAAGCGCCACGCCCCCGACGACACCCGCGGTGATCGCCATCGAGCTGTTGAACAGCGTCTGTTGTCTCATCGCCTGCGCCTGCGCGAAGCTCGTGGCACCCTGGTACTGCGCGTATGATGCGAACGCCTGGTAGAGGAAATACCCCATTGTTCCCGCCGAGGCGACTCCCGCCCCGAGGGAGATCCAGCTCCCCACATTGTAGCCCCGCCGCACGCTGATTTCGCTCTCGTACCGCTGCGACAAGGCGGTGCGCTCGGCCAGGAGCGAAGCCGCGGTCCCGCCGGGCAGCGTGGACTCCAGGATGGGAACCGCGGCAGGCTCGGGGCTCGGTGTCATCCGCAAAGGCGGAAGGAAGAGATTTTCCGTCGACGCAAGGACGGCCGCGGGGGGAGATTCGGCGGCTGATACGGGTGCGGGCGTCGCGGCCGCAGCAGCCGCGACGTCTGCGGCGGAAGGGGCGGCGCCGCCTTCCGGCACCGGACGTGCACCCGCGAGGTCGGCAGTGCCGTCCGGCAGCTCGCCGGGAGTGGAGATCGGCGGGGAGGCCGGGAGCGGCGTCATGCGAGGCGCCGGCACGCCAGCCACCGCGGCGGAGCCCGTCAGCCAGTCTGCCACCGCGCTGGGGTCGATGATTCGCGCGTACGGGATGACTGCGCTGACGAATGCGGTCTGGGAGGACGGGCCTCTGCCGCGCAGCGCGTCCCGGGCGACGACGTCCCCCTGGCCGTAGATCGTTCCCAGGAGGAAAAGCCTCCGCTGGGCTTCCCGCGTCCAGATGCCGGAGGGGTGCGAGATCACCGTGCGGTAATCGTCGATCGCCGGTGAAAGCTCGCCCAGCTCCTCGTGAGAGCGGCCCCGGAAATAGAAGGCTTCCGCGATGTTCGGATCATTCTTGTGGGTGACGATGAACTCCGACAGGAGGTCGATGGATGCCGAGTAGTCCACCAGCTGGTATGCCCGCCGGGCCCTGTCGAGCTCGGTCGGCCTTCCGGGAAGGCTCACGCCGCGTTTCTGCTGCAGGAAGTCCAGGAAATCCAGCAGCTTCCAGGCGACCAGGCTCTGTTCCTTGCCGGGGTTCTCGGAGATGACGTCGGTGAGCGTCACGCGGGCGCTGGAAATGCTGTTGAGCATCGAATCGCAGAAGGCGACGTGCAGCATTGCGGTCGCGCGGAGCTCGGTCCCGGAGGGGAGCTGGGGCAGCACGCGAAGGTAGTCGCCGAGCGCCTCCCGGTAGCTGCGGCTGCGCTCCCGCAGGTAGGCGACCTCCAGGGCGCCGAGCGTCGCATCTTCCGTCTCGGGATGGATCGCGCCCTTGCCCATCATGAAGCGCAGCCCGTTCAGCACCGCGCGCAGGGACCTGGCCAGCGGACCGAACGCGGCGGGAGCGTTGGACGCGAAGGATCTGCCGGGCGCGGTCAACGCCTGGATCCGCGCCTCCAGCTCGTAGTTCTCCACCAGGCTTTCGCCCTGCGCGAGCCGCCGCTTCAGCAGCTCGAATCTCCCCAGGATCGCGGAATTGTTGAGCACTTCCTGCGCGCCCGAGGCGTCCTCCAGCAGGTAGTTCAGCTCGGAGACCCGCACGTTCACGAGGTTCGTGTTGAAAAACAGGGCGAAGAGGAGAAAGAGCAGGAGGGGCAGGGCGCGGATGGCTCTCTGCACGCGCTACTCCCGCTTCTCCGAGGCTTCGGCCGGCAGCGCCTCCCCCGCATCCTTGCGCCGGTCGATTGCAAACCGCGAGCCGCCCATGCCCTCGCTTTTTTTTACGAGCTTTTTCAGCTCCGCCGCGGTCCCGGCGATCTCCTCGTGCCGTGCATACGATCGCCACCGGTTGGTGACGACCGCA
>JBKQPS010000239.1:0-5498 GCA_052144915.1 Spirochaetia bacterium
ATCTGGTGCGGCTTGGGAAACGGTCCGAAGTACTCCGAGCCGTCGAAGATCATGCGCCGGGTCCGGTAGACGCGGGGGAACTCCTCGGCGGTGAGCCTGATCACGGGGTACGTCTTTCCGTCCTTGAGGTCGATGTTGTACTGCGGCGCCCACTGCTTGATGAGGTTGTTTTCCAGTATCAGGGCCTCGTACTCCGTGCGGGTGATGATCACCTCGATGTCCGTCATGTGGGCAAGGAGGAATCGAGTCTTGATGTCCTTCTCTCCCGCGAAGTACGAGCGGATCCTGTTCCGCAGCGAACGAGCTTTCCCGACGTAGATGATCCGGCCTTCCGCGTCCTTCATGAGATACACGCCGGGCTGGTCCGGATACTGCCTGTCGCGCGGATCGTCGAAAGCCTTCAATAGAAACACCCCTGGCGGCCGATTATAATACTAATGTACAGAACCATGGCCCGGAAACAACACTTCTCCGGAGTGCTCCTGCTCTGCCTTCTGCTCGCCTCACCGTCGCTCTGCGGCCTGGAGAAGACCGTCGAGCTGGGCAGGGATGGCCTCTGGGCCGACATGATGAGTCTCGAGGGAGTGACTTCACAGCCGGGCCGCTGGGGCTTCCGGGACCTCACCCTGTCCGGGGGAACCTACACGCCGGACAGCGCCACCGAGCTCCTCCTGCACTTCGACTCTCCCGCATCGACCGATGCCACCGGCGCGTACGCCTTCGCGGGTGACGGGCCGGTGATCTCCGATTCGGAGTCCGCGGTGGGTGAGGCAAGCGCTGCCTTCACCGGCGGCAGGCAAGGGGTCGCTCTCCGGGCTCCCGCGGGGAGCATGTTCAGCCCCGGGGCTGTGTGGGGAGACTTCACCATCGAGTTCTGGCTCTTCCCCGCCACGATGTCCGATGGCGAAAACATCCTCTCCTGGGACGGGGCAGAGCGCAATGGCTCCGCGGGTGCCAACCCGCTCCTCCGCCAGTCGCTGAGGTGTTTCATCCGGGACAGAAAGCTGGTCTGGGATTTTCACAACCTGTTTCGCCTCCCGGCGGCGGGCCGCATTCCGGTGACGCTCACCGGCACGCGGCAGCTCCTCCCGCGGGCCTGGCACCATCACCTCCTGCGGTTCGATTCCCGGGAAGGGCTCCTGGAGTATCGGCTGGACGGGCTGCCGGAGGCGATCCTGCACGTCACCGACACGGGCGGCGAGACAGGGTCGATCGCCGTGCCCGCCCTCGGAAGCGCCCTGGCCGGCCCGCTCGTTCTTGCCGCGGGTTTTACCGGGTTCATGGACGAGCTTCGCGTTTCGCGGCGTTTCGTCGACGACCCGGTGCTCTCCCGTTTCCTCGGGAAGACCGGCGTGGCCACCTCCCGGATCATCGACCTCGGATACTCGGCCACGCGCATTGCGCGCATAGAATCCGTGATGGCCACTCCGTCCGACACCGGCATCGAGTTCTCCTACCAGGCCGCTGACACGTGGGGGGGTCGGAAGATCCTGAAGTCGGACACGGACTGGGTGCCGTTCGTTCCGGGATCGGATTTCGGTGACACGCTGAAGGCGCGCTACATCCAGCTGCGCGTGGAGATGTATCCCGACGGCACCCGGATGCTGTCGCCGCGGCTGTCCAGCCTCAAGGTCGTCTACGAGCCCAATCTTCCGCCCTCTCCGCCGGCCGGCCTCATGGCGACTGCAGGAAACGGAAAAGTGACCCTCACGTGGCGGAAGGTGAACGACCTGAACGTGAAGGGCTACCTCGTTTTCTACGGCACATCGCCCCACAACTACCTGGCAACGGGCGCCGCGCAAGGGGCTTCTCCCGTCGATGCCGGCTCGTCGACCACGCTCGAGATCAGCGGGCTGGAAAACGGATCCCTGTACTATTTTGCCGTCGCGTCCTACGACACCTCGGATCCGCGGCAGCAGAGCGAGTTCAGCTCTGAAATCAGCGCGCGGCCCTCCCGGATATACAAATGAAAACAATGGCCACCCCGGAAATCCTGGTGCGGGCGCGCAACGCCTTCAAGATGGGGGAGTACCCCCTGGTGGAGAAGCTCGCGCTGCGAATCCTCGAAGACCAGGCGGACTCCGCGGTGGCCTACAATCTCCTGGGCAGCGTCTGCGAGAAGACGGGCAGGTTCCACAAGGCCATCGAGATGTTCCAGAAGGCCGTGCAGCTGAAACCCGACTACACGGAAGCGCACAACAACCTGGGGGTCCTCTACAAGAGGATCGAATCCTACGGGGATGCCATTCCGCAATTCGAGCGGGCCATCAACCTCTCGCCCCAGCGCGGGGACGTGTACTACAACCTCGGCAATGTCTACAAGGCGCTGGGCAACAGCGAGCTGGCCGAGGAAAACTTCTCCAAGGCGATCGCCGTCGATCCCACGTTCGTGTCTTCCTATATCAACCTCGGCACCGTGCTCGAGGCGGCGCAACGGTACGGGGACGCGATCCGTGTCTACCAGAAAGGACTCCAGGCCGACACGAGCCAGCCGCGCCTGCACTATAACCTTGGCGTCGTCTACGAGCGCATGGGCAAGCTTCGCGAGGCGCGGGAGGAATACGATGCCGCGGTGAAAGCCAAGCCGGGCTGGACCGATGCGCTGAACAACCTCGGCGTTGCCCAGCACCGCCTGGGCGATCAGCACGCGGCGGAAAAGACGCTTCGCGAAGCGCTGCGTATCGAGCCGCGAAACGCCCGCGCACTGAACAACGTCGGCGTGGTCCTTGCGGCCATGGGCCGCCGCGAGGAGGCCGCGCAGTCCTACCGCGAATCCACGAAAGCCAATCCGCGCTACGCGCAGGCAGCGGGGAATCTCGCGTCGCTGCTGGAAGGAGAAGGCAAGCTCACCGAGGCCCTGGAAGAGCTGCGCCGGCTGCTCAACCTCGAGCCGGGCAACGTGGACGCGCGGCTGCGACTGGCGGGAATTCTCCGTCTCCTGGAAAACTATCCCGAGTCGATCGAGCACTACACGACGGTCCTCGCGGCCCAGCCGCTGAACGCGGAAGCGCTCAAGGGCCTGGCGATCGTCTACAGCCGCACGGGTGAAAGTCAGAAGGCCTTCGAATGCTACGAGAAGCTCGAGGCTCTCCAGGGTGAGGACGATGACTTCCGCATCGACAAGGCATTCCTCCTGAAGGAGACCGGCGAGACGGCGAAAGCCCAGGAAGAGGTCCTCCACTATCTCTCGAACCGGCCCGAAGACCGGCGGGGACGGATCCTCCTGGCCGATATCCACGCGAAACAGGGGCATCTTCGGCAGGCTGCCCAAACCCTCATCGAGGTGCGGGAAGCGTTCCCCGACGACACGGAGGCCAGCGGGAGGCTGGCAAAGCTGTACCGCGAGCTGGGAGAGCCGCAGAAGGCCATCGAGACGATCGAGGGCCTGATCAACACGCTGGAGCAGAGCACGGACCCGAAGGACATGGAGGCTCTTTCCCGCGCGATGGAAGAATACGAGAAGGCGATTTCCGAGCACGAGAAGGATTTCCGCGACGAACGGGAAAAGACGATCCGCAAGTTCCGCGAACTTTCCGTGGACACCGCTCCGCCGGAGAAGGCGAAGGTGGCGGACGACACGCTCATGATCGAGGACTTCGAGCCTCTGGAGGAAGACGCGGTCCCCATCATCAACGTGGGGGGGCTGGAGCCGGTGTTCGCGGTTCGTGAAGTCGACGAGGAACTGCAGCTCGAGGAGGTGGAGGAGTCGATCCCGGAGGACGCGGTTTCCATCGAGGACGAGCGGCCGCCGAATCTCGTGAATCTCCTGAAGGACCAGGAGCTGTACGAGGAAAACCCGGCCCTGCAGATGTTCGAGCCTCCACCGGCTTTCCCTTCACAGCAGCCTCGGGGCGCGGCCCAACCTCCGCCGTCGCCCGGGCCGGTGCCGCCGCCCGCTCCCCTTCCGCCCCAGCCCGCGCAGGTTCAACAGCCGGCCCAGCTCACTCTCTCCCCCCAGGGGGAATCGGTCCTGGCGAACTCCCTGAAGGAATCCGTGGCGGCGCAGTCCAAGGTGGTGGAGCAGCTCTTCGACGAGATGAAGGAGCTTTCCCGCAAGATCGACGAAAAGAGAGCCCCGGCCCCGATGCCCCCGATCGTCCTCAACATGCAGGCAGGGGCGGGGCAGTCTCCCCCGCGGCCGATCACGATGGACCTCCCGTCGTCGGGACCGCAGCCGGAGGGTTTCCCGCGTTACGCAACCAACGACATTGAAGAACCCGACGAGCAGGTGCCCGAACCGACGCCGGCGGCGCAGCCGAGGGACGCGCAGATCGGCAACGCGGGTGCCTCGGAAGAGCCGGAAGTGACCCTGGAGGAAGTGCCAGAAGAGCACGAGCCCGTCGAGGAAGCCGCGGCATCGGCCGCTGAACGGGCGCCGGCGCCCGCGGGATGGCCGGGCCTTGAACCGATCACGGACTCGGAGCCGGAACCGGAGATCGCCGCCGAGCTCGAGGAACAACCCGAGGCCGAGCTGGAGCCCCTCGAGCCCGTCGGCCAGCAGCAGCCCGGAACGGCGGCTGAAGCCGCTGGCGGCCCTCGTTCGAGCGACGATGTGCGCAAAGAGCTTCGGAGTTACCTCGACGGCGTTCGCGATCGTCTCGACAAGGGGGCCGGGTATGCCGGCCCGGCCGATCTCCTTGACTATCTGGGGAAACTGTCGGATTATCTGCCGGAGCGGGAGAAGAAGCGGTTCCGTGGGAGCACCGAGCGCCTCGCGATGGAGTCGCTGAAGGCGCGGCTTGCCGGCAGGAAGGGCCTGCGGCAGAAAGTCGCCGAGAGCAAACACCCGACGGTCCCGCGTCGGGATACGCCGATGACGCGCTCACGCGTCGTCGACACATTTTCCTACCTCAGGGACCTTGCCGCCTGGCATCCGGACAAGGCCGTCGGCGCCGCGATGAGGGACAGGATAGAATCCATCGTGGCCCGGATGGGGAGATCGAAATAGGGTATGCGGGACAAACAGCAGGTACTCGCCGTCATCAAGACATACATCGCGAAGATGCCCAGTCTCTCCAACACGGTCTCGAAGATCGTCCAGCTCGCAAATGATCCGAAGGCCACGCCCTCTGACCTCAACTTCGTGATCAGCCTGGACCCCGTGCTCATGGGTCGGGTCATGAAGCTGATCAACTCCGCCTACTACAGCCTCAATACCCAGATCACCAGCCTGGTGCGGGCGATCATCATGTTGGGGCTGAACACCGTGAAGAACCTCGCCCTGTCCACCGCGGTCCTCGGGACCCTTTCGGCAAAGGGCAACTTCCAGGCGCTGAACATCGACGGTTTCTGGCGCCATTCGCTGTGCGTCGGCGTGACGGCGAAGCTCATCGCGATCAAGCGCAAGAAAGACCCGAAGCAGCTGGAGGAATATTTCGTCGCCGGCCTCCTGCACGACATCGGCAAGATCCCGCTCAACAACAAGCTCTCTTCAGAATATGTGAACGCCCTGTCCCTCACCGACAAGGAACGCGCCCCGCTGTACATCCTGGAAGAAC
>JBKQPS010000240.1:0-3324 GCA_052144915.1 Spirochaetia bacterium
CGACGACCGTGTCGCGATTCCTTCGGCCATGATCCACCTCCTTCCGTGGCACGGGGACGTAGATCATGGCCATTTTGTCTTGTCATGTCAGCATCAAGCTGCCCCCCAAAATCAGTGACGGTCAGGAAAAAGGCTGCCAACGAGCGCCAGGCCCACCTTGCCAGCCTCTGCCCGATCCTCTCCAGGTGGTCCGGAACAGGCCAGCCGACCCGCTACTGTGAAACTCGTCACATACTCGGCCTCGGGAACCGTGAGGTGGGAGGCCAGGGCAGACTCAATCTGCTCCAGGGTCTCGGCCACGAAATGGGCCGCGATGTTTCGGGCGCCAAGCATCCGGGCCGTCCAGCGGACGTAGTCTTCAAATGGAGTCACGCTTCCCGCCTCGAGGGCGCCGGCCAGAAAGTCCAGGTGGAAGCAGGCATCCTCGATGCCGAGCTTGCGGCCCCGTTCGCCGTAACGCGCCACCCAGTCCGGGTGGCGCTGGAAGAATTCCGTGGTGACCAACTCCGCGATGGCGGGTTTCAAGTAGCGGAGTTTATCGGCGAGGGCCACACGCTCGAAAAGACTGTTCAGAGGCATAAGATCACTCGCCTTCGTGTCCAAGGCCCGACTCCCTCATCAGGTCGTCCCGACAGGTCGGGAAGCCCTCGTCATACAGCATGACCAGAAAGTCACCCCCGCGGTCATTTAGCCCAGCGAGGCCATCTTCTCCTGGTGGACGAGCTTATAGCCTGGGTTTCCTTCAGTATCCAGGAACCCGAGCATGTCATCGACCCGATGAGGCTGGTGGAGGAAGGCCTCACGGACCGTCTGCTCGAGGCAGTTGGTCACCGAAACCGGGAAACGGCAAGAATCACGTTACACCTCCCGGCCGGGGCAGATGCCCGACGGGGACAGGAAATCCTCGATTGTGCCAGTTTTCTGTCAATGATCAGGCAAAAGGCTAAATAGCTCCTTGCAACAGGGAAAGCAGCTCAGCGCCGAAATCTCGGCGCCTGCCGGACACCCACGCTGTGTATTGCTTTCCGTGTTGCGTGGATCTATTTGGAAACTAATAGAGACGTTACCGAAAAAAGTCCCGAGTGGCAGTCTGGGAGAAACAGGAAGTCTGAAAAGAATGAGCGATAAGTCCCTATTTCCAGTGACTTTAGGTAGCTGTGGCCACCGAATTACCCATCAATTTCGCCCGATAAATGTAAACGGATGTTCAATTTTGTCGGTGATGTCAATGGAGATCTTGCCTATCTTTCAGTGTTCCCTGCAATTCCGATAGAGTCCACTCCGGGTACAGGCAAGGTGAACCAGAAGCGGCTGCCCCGGCCCGGCTCACTTTCCACGCCGATCTTGCCGCCGTGCGCCTCGACGATTTTCCTGGAGATGCATAGCCCCAGGCCCGTACTGTCCTCTCCGGCCGTCGGCTTCGTGCTGGCCCGCTGGAATGCACCGAAGAGTTTCGGAATTTCGTCAGGCGGAATTCCCTGGCCCTGGTCGAGGACAGAGAATTCGACGCTTCCGGAAATCGCGCGAACCCTGAGGACCACCGATGTATTGATGGGCGAGTATTTGAATGCGTTGGTTAATAGATTGTTCAGCACCTGTCCAATGCGATTCTCATCGAAGGCGACAGCCGGCAGTCCGGGAGCAACATCGGTCGTCAGCGTGATCTTTTTCTTCTCCGCGAGGAGCCGGTTCCGTTCCCTCATCTCCTCCACGTAGGTCGCCAGGACGGTCGATTCGGGGTGCAACTCCACCTTGCCGGCTTCAATCTTGCTGATGTCCAGCAGATCCCCGAGAAGATTCAGCATGCCTTGCGCCTGGCTGCAAATGAGGCCGAGCAACTTGTTTCTCTTCTCTCGAGACATGGTTGTCTCTACGTCCAGGATCAGCTCGGCGAGGGCGCCGATATTCCCGATGGGGTTGCGCAGATCATGGGCCGCCATTCCCAGGAACAGGTTCTTCGTCCGGTTCGCTTCTTCCAGAAGCGCGTTCTTCTCCTCCAGTTCCCGCGTCCGCTCCTTCACCTTCGCCTCCAGTTCGAAATTGGCCCGCTGGAGTTCTTCCGTGAGCTTGCGGCGGTCCTTGAGGAGGCGGTTGTGCTCGAATGCGTGATCGACAACGACTTCCAGCTCGCTCGGTTGCCACGGTTTGACCAAGTAGTGGTAGATCTTCCCCTCGTTCACGGCCGAGATGACTGCCTCGATGTCTGCGTAGCCTGTGATGAGCAATCGGGTCGCATACTCGTGCTGTTCGGCGGAGCGAGCCAAGAGTGCGGCACCCGTCATGCCCGGCATTCGCTGGTCCGAAAGGATCACGGCGACGTCCTCGCTCCGCCACATCGCCTGGGCCTCGTCCGCTCCCGAGGCGGTCAGAACCCGGTATCGTCCGCGAAACTGATCGGCGATGGACGCAGCGATGGCAGCCTCGTCATCGACGACCAGCAACGCCCCGGTGCTGCTCGTTGCCGGAGGAGTAGAACTCGCTTTGAGGGCCGCAGCGAAGCCGCCGCTGAGCTGGGATTTCATGGCTTGTTCTCGGCTTTCGAGGTGCTGGCCGGGTCACTCGGCGTACCGGTTTGTAGCGGGAGGCGCAGTCGAACTGTGGTACCCTTGCCGAGTTCGCTGGCGAACTGGATATCGCCCTTGTGGGCCTGGACGATCTGGCGGGCGATGGTCAATCCCAGCCCGGTCCCCGATCCGACGGGCTTCGTGGTGAAAAAGGGGTCGAACAGCCTGGGGAGGTGCTCCCCGGCGATCCCGGAACCCTTGTCCTCGACGGAGATCACATAGAACCCGCCTTCGTGAACCGTCGAGACCTTCACCACTTGGCCCGGCTGGCTGGCCTGGGCCGCGTTGACGATGACGTTGCTGACGGCCTGGTTCAGGGGGCCGGGAGCGCAGAGGAGAGGCGGCAGCGGCGGGAAATCGGTCTCCAAGATGACCCCATGCTCGACGAGCAGGGTCGATAGAAACCTCAGGCCGGATCGGATGCCGTCGGCGACATCGCAGAGCTTGAGATCCCCCTCATCGAGACGCGAGAAGTTGCGCAAATCCAGGACGATGCGCCGTACCCGTTCCAGGCCGTCCAGGTTGTCGGCGATCTTCTTCGGCACGGATGTGGCGAGGTAGGACAGGTCGATCTCGGCCGCTTTCCGCGCGATCTGATCGGCGACAGACGGACATCCGGCGGCCAGTTCACCGAGGGAGTCGCCCACCACGTTGATCAGTGCGAGCAGGTCGGCAAAGTCCCGCTGAAGCAAGCTCTGGTTGTTGGTTACAAAGGCGATGGGGTTATTGATCTCGTGCGCGATCCCCGCTGTCAACTGTC
>JBKQPS010000241.1:0-7735 GCA_052144915.1 Spirochaetia bacterium
TTTACAATAGCTTGTCTGCGCGATCAGAGGCCGCACGGGAGTCAGCCCCTGAGGAGCACAGAGAGGGCCATGACGAAGTACGCCGAAAGAGAAGCATGAGGTGTAGAGCGCACGGGGCACCGTATTCTGCATCACATATAATTATGACACAGATAATACCGCGCAGAGTTTGTGGTGAGAGTACACCGTGGGTAGTCTACGAGTAGGAGTTGGCGGAGTTTGCGATACAATTAAGGCGTTCATGATTGGAAGCTTTCGCACAACATGCAAAGTTACCGGTGTGGCACGGGTGAGCCTGAGCCTGCTTTGCCTCTGTGTGTTCACCATGGCGTTTGGTGGAAATGCGGCGGAGGCGGCGCAGGGGACATCTGGCGCAGCGGGCGGATTCTCACCTCGATTTGCCATAGCGGATTTTGACGGCGATCGCAAGCCCGATGTCGCGACGGTGCAAGTTGTGCGGGAAGCCGCGCTGGACTCGTTCTACTCCATTCGGCTGCAACTGAGCACGGGTGAAGAATCGGCGATCGGAATCACAGGGCCGCAGGGCGGGCTGGAGTTAGTGGCGCGGGACGTCAATGGCGATGATGTGATTGATCTGGTCGTGACCACGGCAATGGGCTCCCGTTTTGTCGCCGTATTGATCATGGGATGGGCGTGATGGTCTGGAGCCCCCTGGCCAAGGGCATGCTCACCGGCCGGTACCGCAAAGGCCAGCCGTTGCCCGACAGCCTGCGCGTCAAGGTCTTCCGCAAGCAGATGAGCGACGAACACCGACTGGATGCGGTGGAGCAACTGATCGTCGTGGCCGAGAAGGCCGGGCTTTCCCTGACTCACATGGCGATGTCTTTCGCGGTGGCCCACCCAAGTGTGACGTCGGCGATTCTTGGCCCGCGCACCATGGAACAGCTCGACGATCTGCTCGCGGGCGCCGTGGTCGTTCTTTCTGACGAAGTCCTGGACCAGATCGACCAGATCGTTCCTCCGGGAACCGACGTCGGATCAGACGCGGCCAACTACGTCCCACCAGCGCTCAGCCAAACAAGCGCGCGCCGCCGTCCGAACAACGAGCGAGCCGCTGGCTGACCCGGTGTAACAAAGGAGTACAAAAATGCGTGTATTTGTCACTGGCGCGTCCGGTTGGATTGGATCGGCTACCGTCGTTGAACTTGTGACGGCGGGTCACGACGTCGTAGGCCCAGCCCGGTCGGAGGAGGATTGCCAAGCTTTGAGGCTGAGATTGGCCAATAGGTCACTAGTCTGGCAAGCTAGCGGAGAGTCGATATCAACGAGGTCGCAGGGAGGCGCCCTACGGTTACAGGAACCGATGGCGCGTTTTCGGACTGCGTTGATCTCCTCGCCTTTGCCTTGCCCTGAAGGACATCCCTTGCATCGGAGACACACTTCGCTGCCTCCAAGACCGTAGGTCGGATGTTCGAACCATCTCGAGGGTCTCGACCACTCCCTACGGAGCCGTGCAGCGTTGGCCTGTTGAAAGGCGCCCACCGATCGCTTGAAGTTGAGAGACGTATGTAACGGCGTGAACTGTGTAGCCTTCCCGGGTCCCCGAGACCAAGCTGTTCCGCTTTGAATCGCGTACGCTCCCGAAGGATAGTCCAAATAGCCCAGGGGAAGCGCCTGCAGGCGAAAAGGAATAGCGGCCCAAGAAAACGGGGATACGCCCAACTCACGTGCCATTTCACTGGCCTGTTCCGGTGGACCCTGCCGCAGCTCCGGCTCACGTGAGGGGACGCCTTAGCCGGTTTCCGCAGGCACGTCCGTCTTGTGGTCGCCATTATCAAGGACCTCTCGCAGCTTCTCCGACAACTGTTTCATGTTAAATGGCTTCTGCAGGAATGGAAATTCCTCTTCGCTGCAATCAGATTTTCGAGGGACAACGCTTCCAAGGCACGCCCTCCATCGCCGGATGAGACGGCAAGCGCCGCTGAAAGACGGGGTCTCCCTCGAGACCGCGGTTCCATGCTGGAAAGACCTCTGACATGCTATAGTTCCCCCATGGGATTTGCTGCACAAGGTGCGCGGGCCGCCAGGACAAGGACTGCCGCCTTTCTCGTTCTCGCCTTCGGACTTTCCTGCTGCCTAGCGGCCTGCGGGGCCTGGAAGAGCCCGTCTCCCGCGCCCAGCCAGCCGCGGAAGATCCAGGTCATGGCCTCCGACGGCTGGATCTACGATGTCATGGGAGAGAACGCGAAGCAGTTCGAGAAGGAAACCGGCATCAAGGTCTCCTTCACGATTTACGCACCCCATGTGTATTTCCGTGCCCTGCAAACGATGCTCGCCTCCGGGGAGGCCGCAGACATCTTTCTCATGCAGTCCACGCGGTGGTACCTCGGCAGCGAGATCGACCCGGAAAAGTCGTGCATCGACCTGACCGCGGAGGAGTGGACGAAACGCTTGAAGCCGGAATGGCTTCCCGCCGTGTCGTACAAGGGACGCGTCTACGGCCTCGTGGTCTGGGACGATACTCTTGGATGGGTCTACACCTATAATGACAGGATTTTCCGGCGGCTCGGCCTCTCCGCGCCGCGGACGTACAACGAGTTCGTGGCGGTTTGCGAACGGATCAAGCAGGCCGGCATCGTGCCCATCTACGAGCCCGGGGCCAGTCGCTGGCACACGTCGCTCACGTTCTTCGAAATGGGCTTCACGTTCGAGCAGCGCGACCCCGGCCTCTACGAGCGGCTCAACACCAACCGGCTGAAGTTCGCCGACTACGAGCCGTTTCGTCAGGCGCTCCGCCAGATCCTGTCCGCGGCCAACCGCGGGTTCTTTGGCGGCGACTTCATGGCCAACACGATCGAAGGGTCGAAGACGGCCCTGATCTCGGAAGCCGCGGCGATGACGCTGAACAAGATTGGGTTCGCCCGAAGCGTGTTGAAGGCCAACCCGGACTCCGGCGCCCAGAACTGGGGGATGTTCCCCATCCCCTGGCTCGACAACCGAACCGTGAGCATCGAACGCTCCGCCCCCACCTGGTTCGGCAACGCGAAGAGCCGCGACCGCCCGGCGGTGCTCGAGTTCTTCCGATTCCTGACCCGGGAAGACAGCCTCTACCGCTACGCGGCCGGCCAGCTCGAGGGCACCAGCCTGTCATTCCCGACCAGGTCTGTTCCCCTCTTGCCCAACGAGCAATCCTTCCTCGGCTCCGCGCGGCTCGGGGGAGAGCCGTTCCAGGGCGGTGTCAAGTACATCATGCCGCAGTGGATGGAGTTGGAGGCCGACTTCGAGTCGATGCTGGCCGGGGCCGTCAGCCCGGAGCAGTTCCTTTCCGGCGTGGACGCGCGGCGGACCAATATCGCCATGGCCGTCCGCGACCCCGCGTGGCCGCGATCTACGGCCGAGCCATCGAGTCCCTGAACGCGGAGGGGTTCTTTCCCGTCTCCTTCTTGAACAACCGCGAGAAGTACAGCGCATCCTCGTAGCCCACCGCTGCGGCGACCTGCTTGATCTCCATCTGCGGATGCCCCACGAGCAGGCGCTTGGCCTTCTCGATGCGGAGGCGGATCAGGTCCTGCGTCGGAGTACATCCCTTGATCCGGCGGTACAGTCGCAGCAGATAGGCAGCCTTGCAGCCGAACGCGGCGGCCACGCGCTCGAGGGAGTACGGCTGGCGGTAGTTCTCCTTCAGATACAGCTCGACGGCGCTCGCTAGGTCCGCCTCCCGGGATCCGATCCGGTCCAGCCCGAACTCCGCCTCGATCGATCCGGCCAGCGCCTCCAGGCGGATGCGGACGCGGCGCAGCGTTTCCTGCAGGGCGAGCATATCGATGGGCTTCACCAGATAGTCGTCCACGCCCAGCTCGATCGCGCGCTTGGCGTATTCGAACTCGCTGTAGCCGGACACGATGAGAATCCGCAGGTCGGGATTGGTGCGGCGCAGGCGCTGAACTAGCTCCAGCCCTCCCAGTACCGGCATCTTGATGTCGGTGATCAGCAGGTCGGGCAGGTAGCGCTCCACCAGTTCCACGGCCTCTTCCCCGTCGGCCGCCGTGCCGAGGCATTCCAGTGCCGGATCCAGTTCGGTGGTCTTGCGCGCCAGGTACTCCCTCATCCGCTCCTCGTCTTCGGCGACGACGAACGTGAGCTTTCTTTCAGCCATGGAGCGCCGCCCCCATTACGATGCGCGCTCCGCCGTCGGGACGGTTGGTGATCTCAAATTCCGCCGTCTCACCGAGGGCGAGCCTCAGCCTCTCGTAGGAATTGACGATTCCCATCCCCGAGATCGACATCGGGGACAGGCCACTGCCCGCCTGGCGGCGGAGTGCCAGGCGCTCGGAGATGCGGGCCAGGGTTTCTGCCGGGAATCCGGGCCCGTTGTCGAGGATCTCGATTGACCACCGGCCGTCCACGCAATGCCCGTGAACCTCGATACGCCACGGGGGACGCGCGGTGGTGCCGTACTTGAAGCAGTTCTCGATGAATGGCTGCAGGATCAGGCGGGGAACGACGACCTGCCGTATCTCCCGGCGGACGTCGATCACGTAGTCCAGGCTCTCCCCGAATCTCGCCCTCATGCCGGAGAGGTAGCTCTCCGCGTATTCGATTTCCGTTCCCAGGGTCGCCGTCGTCGGCTCCGAGGAAGAGACGTAGCGGAGCATCCGCGCGAGATTCAGGATCAGCTCCTGGATGGCCGCGGAGGAGCCTTCCTCCGCCATGACGCCGATGGTCTGCAGCATGTTGTGGATGAAATGCGGGTTGAGCTGCGACTGCAGCGCCACGAGCTGGGCCTCCTTCTCGTGCGCGCGCAACGACACGGCCTCCTGGATGGATTCGTTGAGCTTCAGCCGCATGTCCCGGAAGGCCAGGCGCAGCTCATCGATCTCCCCGAGGTCGGGTTTGTGAGTCCCGGCGCCGATTTCGTCGAGGTTCCCCAGGTCGAGCGTCTCGATCTCGGAGTGAAGCGCCTTGAGAGGCACCGTCACACGGCGGGCGATGAAATAGGAGGCCGCCAGCGAGCAGGTGATGGCGATCAGGGCCAGCAGCGCGATCCGAACCGCGTACTGAAGGACGCTCGCGGCCAGGCCGCCGGAGGGCTCACCGATCAGGAGAGTCCAACCCGTGTCCCGTGAGGTGGCGATCGCAAGAATCTGCGGTTCGCGCTTCCCCGGCAGGACGCCGGTCACGATCGAGCGGGTCGCGGCCTGGCCGGCGAGCCTGCGAAAGGGGGCGGGATCGACAGGGGAGCCGTCATAGGGGTAGAGCTGGTTCCAGTCGCCGTCGAACAGAAAAAACGAGCCGGAAGTCCCGTTGAGCAGGTCGAGCTCGCTGAACAACGCATCGCAGTACTGCTCGATCTCGACGATCCCCTGCGTCGACAGCAGCGCATCCTGGAACGTCCTCAGCAGCGACAGGTACCGCTTGTCCTTGACGATGATCGATGTCTGCTCCAGCAGCGGATCCATTCGCGGGGGAAGGATCACGCGGTCTCCGCCCGCCCCCATGACGGCCGCGTACCACGGTTCGCGTTTCACGTCCCGCTCGATGAGGCGGCTGTAGTAGCCGGCGCCGATCATCTCGCCCCGAAGATCGAAGACGTTGGCCTGCGGAGCGGAGCGATTGGGGCCGAGAATGGTCTCGCTGATCTCGATCAGCGCCTCCGTATTCTCCAGCTTGGCGATCCTCTGCACCGCCGTCACGGGATTGCGGGGAAAGGCAAGGTGGCGGGCGAACAGTCCCTGGAACACCTGGGAATAAATGATCGTCAGGCTCAGCCGGTTCATCTCGGCCACCTGGGCATCGAGGTTCGTCATGACGGAGCGCGACAGCGTGTTCAGCGCCTCGGCAAAGCGGTCCCGCGCTACACCCGAGGCATAGTCGTACACCACCAGGGAGAATCCGACGAGCACGCACACGAGAAGCAGGGAGACGGCGAGAAAGACGGATCCCCGGACGGTTCGGCGGCGCGGCACGGGGGGCATGATACCACGGAATTTATTCCATGTTTCGGCGCAATCCAGTCCATTTACGGTGCTCCGGGCCCGCCGGATACTGGGCTGCGAACGAATCTGTAAGGAGGCACTCATGATCAAACGATCGATTCTCTTTCTCATCCTGGCGGCGGCCCTTGCGACGCTCGCCCTGGTGAGTTGCGCCCGCGGACCGGTGACGCTCACGGTCTGGGATTTCAAGTATGGGCCAAGCGACGCTCAGAAGCCCATGCAGCAGATCGACGCGCTGTTCCAACAGAAGAACCCCGGCGTGACGATCAATCATATCGCTCAGCCCGGCGAGCCACAGTACTACCAGATCATCCAGGCCGCGGCTGCCGCGAACCAGGGACCGGATGTCGCCATGTTCCACCCGGGAGCCCGGGAATACGGGTTTGGCGACATTCTCGTCGACCTGACTCCGTTCATCCAGGATGTGAAGGACCAGTTCACGGCCGCGAGCATCGCGATGGTCTCCATGGACGGCAAGGTCGGGGCGCCCATCAAGGTCGTGCCCATGACCATGCAGGGGTTCGGCATCTACTATAATAAGGACTACTTCAAGAAGGCCGGCCTGGATCCCGAGCAGGCCCCCAAGACTGCGGCGCAGTTCCTGGCGGCGTGTGAGAAGCTGAAGGGGGCCGGGATCGTTCCCATCACGGTCGGCCAGACCTATACGATCGACTTCCTTCTCCGCTGCCTCGTCGCGAACGCCTTCGGGCCGAACGTCGCGGGCCTCAAGGATGGATCCGTGAAGTACACCGATCCGCTGTTCCGTGAGAGCGTGGAGTTCATCAAGACGCTGGTGAAGAAGGGATACCTGGAGAAGGATGGCTTCTCCCGGCCGTATTTCATGGACGGGATCAACAAGTTCGCCGCCGGAACCGGTGGCATGTTTGTGGGGCTCCTTTCGGACGTCGGCAACTGGAAGGCATTCTCCGACAAGCTCGGGGCAGCCAATGTCGGGTATTTCCCCACCATCAACTTCCCCGACAGCAAGTACACCGACCAGCAGGTGGCCCAGGGCGCGGGGATCGGCTATGGCGTCATGAAGTGGTCGAAGAACC
Organism: Spirochaetia bacterium; assembly: GCA_052144915.1. Classification (GTDB taxonomy): domain Bacteria; phylum Spirochaetota; class Spirochaetia; order SZUA-6; family Fen-1364; genus Fen-1364. The sequence continues at coordinate 7,013 of JBKQPS010000241.1, forward strand.
AGAAACTGGCCGCCGCGTATGCGAAGTTCTACGCGACCGGTGATGGAGCGCGCATCTATGCGGGCGCCACCGGGGCGCTCTCTCCCAACACGGCCGTGAGCGGCTTCGAAGCCGACTATCCTGCCCTCAAGACCATCCAGCAGTACCTCAAGGGAAGCCTCGCGCTGGACTACCTCCCGATGTTCTACAACGGGTACGAGGATGACGCGAACCGGCTCTGCGACCAGGTCTTTGTCACCGGTCAGCTTACGACAGACCAGTTCATCGCCGCGTACCAGAAACTCATTACGAAATAGGCCTCTCGTTGAAGGGCGGGGCGCCGAGCCCCGCCTTCTCCATTCCACTTCACGGAGCATCCACGGTGCGTCGTCGAGAGTTCGAACAGGACGGAATCGCCCCCTACCTTTTCCTGGCGCCGCTGCTGGTCCTCCTTGCCGCCTTCATCCTCTATCCCGTCATCATGAACCTGGTCGCAAGCTTCACGGAGTGGAAGGGCTACGGGGCGATGAAATGGATCGCCGCCACGAAGACGGTCACCACCGTGCTCAACGGGATGTAGCAAACCAGGATGCCGGTGTTCCAGATCGACGTCCAGAACGCCTGGTCACCAAACATGGTTCGATAGTTGGAGAGGCCGATCCATTTCATGGCCCCGTAGCCCTTCCACTCGGTGAAGCTCGCAACCAGGTTCATGATGACCGGATAGACGATGAACGCGGCAAG
>JBKQPS010000242.1:0-4244 GCA_052144915.1 Spirochaetia bacterium
ATTCTCCTGAACGAACCTTCGTATCTCCATCCCTCCTGTTGGGCCGGAACCAGGAGGAGAGTATGTAAAATACGATACAGGTAAGGGCGGGTTGGTTACCAAAGGCCAAGTCGTGGTAAACCCGTACGGGGGCGGCAGTGTAACGTCCAACACGATTTTTATCGTAAACCCGCCGCCGTTGAGATTTCCGGGATCGATCGACTTGATGTTTATCATCGGCGCGCTCGAGAAACCTGGGGCCTGGTCTGGACTTTCGGGCTCGTTTCCCGGTCCAAGGCAGATCCGCTGAAATCCGTGCTGCGACAGATCGTTGATCGTATTACCGGAACCGCCGTAGTTGGAGTCCTGGACAATTGTTGAATCCGGGGCGCTCGGCGCATAAAACTTGTAGTAAAGCTCATAACCCAGGAACTGGATGTCGATATCACTTGCCCTGCTGGCCCCTAGGATCGCCGCCGCTGGCGTGCTTATTCCGAACTGGCCGCTGTACACCGGTGGCGCCAGGTAGAACGTATCCGGCAGCCCGCAGCCCGTTTCCAGCACCACCGCACCGAGGAGAACGAGACGTCGGAACGTTTTCATCGAACCAGGACCCAGGCCCTTCCCCTCCCCTTTCAGTCCGCCCGGGCGGGCGGTTCCAGACCCTCGGGAACATCGATCAGCTCGTAGATAAGAACCGGCTTGTTCTTGCCCTTCACCCGGATGTTGTCCAGCTCCCGGGCGATCACCTTGTCCTTGACCTCGGCGTAAGTGGACTCGCTCATGATGATGGTCGTGGAATACTCCTTGTTCGTGCCCTCCAGGCGCGCGCCGAGATTGACGTTGTCGCCCATGAGAGTGTAGTTCATGCGGCCGATCGATCCCATGTTGCCCACCGTCATGATCCCCGTGTTCAGCCCGATGCCGATGCTCAATCTTTTTTCCGGCGGCCAGCCCATGTTCATCTTTTTCAGGACTTGGATCTGCTTTACCGCGCACTTGCACGCCAGCAGCGCATGGTCCTCCTCCGGCACGGGGGCGCCCCAGAAGCACATGATCTCATCGCCCACGTACTTGTCCAGGGTCCCCTTGTAGTCAAGGACCAGATCCGTCATCGCCGTCAGGTAGAGGTTGAGGTGGTTGACCAGCTCCTGGGGGGAAAGGCTCTCCGACAGGGTCGTGAACCCGCGGATGTCGGAGAAGAACACGGTCAGCTCCTTGTCCACGCCGCCCAGCACGGGCGGATTTTCCAGCAGCTCGTCCACGACCGCCGGGCTCACGTATTTCCCGAACATCGCGGTAATGCGCCGCTTGTCGCGCTCCTCGAAAACCGTCCGGTAGGCCACGACCGCCAGGAACGCGAGGATTGCCCCGAATGCGGGCGCGGAGAAAGTCAGGATGTAGTTGTAGAACTCGAAGATGAGCGTGTAGGCGAAGAAAAACACGACTATCGCGCCGATCGTGACGACCAGGGACCAGATCGTGGAGAGCCGCGACACCATCAGGGAAATGAGCATGATCACGAGGAACAGAAGCAGTGTATCGATTGCAGGGGATGCGTAGTGGAGGAAATTGCCCATCAGGATGGTGTTCAGCGCGTTGGCGTGCATCTCGACGCCGTACATCAGTCCGAACGGGGTCGGCTTCTCATCCGCGGCCATTCCCTTGGCAAAGGGCCCCACCATGACGATGTAGTTCCCCAGCTTCTTCGTGGCCGGCCACCGCGCGGGATCCGGAGGCGGCGGATTGGCCGCGTAGCCGGAATAGGAGCGCACGGGGAAGGTCTGGTGTTCGTCTGGATTCGGGCTGGAGGGGTCCCCCATGAAGTTGATGAGCATTGAGCCTGTCGCGTCGATGGGGATGTCGACCTCGGAAAGCGTTCGGGTCACGCCCGGCTTCACGACGTTGCCGTCCTTGTCGAGCTGCGGGGGTGTCACCGTGAGAGAGTATTTCTCCCACTGCTGGGTGTCGACGTTGAACTTCTCCGGATTCGGAATGCGGATGTACTTGCCCAGAACGACCTCCAGGTCGGAAATCTTCCTGTGCATGTATTCGAGCGCAAGGGAAAGCGTGATGGAGGGAATGAATGTGTCCTTGTACTTCCGCACGACATAGTAGCTCTTCGCGGGAGCCGTCTCGGTCTTCTCCTCCACTTTCAACGGCGCGGAAGCCGTCATCTCCTTCTTCAGGGTCTCCAGCCCCTCCGCGGTCAGGGGGTACGGGACCTCGTGGATCCCGTTGTTCTTGTCGATCCACGCCAGGTGCTCGAAGCCCGCACGGTCGACAGGTTCCGCGGGGGTGAGCTGGTCCAGTGGTATCTCTTTCTCAAGGTGGATCAGCCTCGCGACCAGCGGCTGCCTGCGGTAAACCTGGTCGAGGTCACCGAGGAAATTCGCGTGGCCGTACCCGTACGTGGCGGCCGCGTATGGCTTCAGCGGCGGGGCTTCCAGGCCGTAGAATGGGCTGACCTTCAGCCAGTCGCCGGTGATGTTGGATATGCTCCCGATATGGGAGGTCAGGACGTCCTCCCGGCCGAAGAACTCGTCCTCCGTTTGCGGTGCATTTTCCCCGGGGCTGAGGACGGTTTCCAGGAACACGCTGCCACTGTTCCTGATGCTGGAAACCAGGAGCGCGTCATCCTCGGGAACCTCGGACGGCTCGGAGAAGAAAACGTCGATGAAAAGCGCTCGTTCGCGCTCGCCCTGGTTCTTGATCCGCGAGATTGCATTGATGAGGTCCGCGTGCCGATACCGCGGGAAGGGCCATCGGCCGAACCTGTCCAGCGACTTGTCGTCGATACCGACGATGAGAATGTCAGGGCTGATACGGGGATTGCTCTGGACGACCGAAACGCCTTCCTGGACCCTGGTGCTGGAAACCGTGTCCTTGAACCGGAAGTTGAAGTCGAGCAGTTTCTGCTCGAGACTTCTCACCAGCGTGGTGCCCGAGCTGATGGCGAAGAGCAGGAGGAAAACGAGCAGGCCGATGACAAGGCCGAAGTACCTGGTCTCGAGGAACTTGGACGCGGCCTTCTTCTCTGCCATGCGCGCACCTCCTGTCGGCGGCAAGCCGCCGTCTTACTCGCGGCGAAGCCGCCCCCGTCTTTGCGGCGAAGCCGCCCCTGTTTTCGCGGCGAAGCCGCCCTACTTGATCTTCCCCAGGACCTTCAATTCGACCAGGCGGTTTTTTGCCAGGCGCGTCCACATGCTCTGCGCGTACAGGCCGTCCATGGACTGGTAGACCTTCTGCGCGTTTGCCCAGTCGCTCTTTGCCTCGTAGAGCCGTCCGGAGTCGAAGAGCGCGCGGGGCGCCACGGTGGAGTCCTTGTAGTTGTCGGATGCCTGTATGTACAGGTTCAAGGCGTTGTCCGTGTCGCCTTTTTCCTCGGCGCAGACCGCCGCATCGAAAAGGCTGATGGGAGCAAGATAACTCTTCGGAAACCGGGCGGCGAGCGTCTCGTAGTCCTTGAGCGCCGGGTCCCACGCCTTCTTTTCATAGTTGGCATTTGCGCGGATCAGGAGCCCTCTCTGCCCGCCGTACTGGCGGGGGTAGCGGCCGATCAGCCTTCCCAGCTGGTCGAAGAGATCCTTTTCCAACGCCGCTTTTTTCGTGGCATCGGACTCGGACTGCCAGGAGTCGAACTGCGCCTGCGCGCGTTCGGCCATGAGCGCCGAGTCGGCGACGAGCTTCTTCGTGACCTCGTTGTAGACCACGTATCCCACGAGAAATGCCGCCGCGGCGATGAGAATCACCAGGAGCGCGATTCGGAACCGGCTCACGGCATGCGCGAGGAAGTTGTTGATCCTCCGCCGGAGCGGCTCGGGAGCCTGCGACCCCTGCCCTGCCTGCTGCTGAACTGCCTGCATTCGCTCTATACCCCTCTTTCCTTCATTATCCCGAGTTCCTTGACGAGCTTCGACAGGTAGCTTCTCTGGATTGCCAGGGCCTTTGCTGTCCTCGTCTGGTGCCATCCGTTGGCTTCCAGTGCCTTCGTGATAAAGTGTTTCTTGAAGATATTCAATGCCTCGCGGAGCGTTCTCTCGGAGTACGCCCCGTCGTCGATCGCGGACCCCGGCGTCAGCGTGAGGGCTTCCGGCCGTATCTTGTCCTCGCGGGCAAAGACCACCGCCCGCTCCACCGCGTTCTCCAGCTCCCTCACGTTTCCCGGCCAGCCGTACGAGAGAAGCACGTCCATGGCCTCGTCCGTGAAGTCGGTGATCTGCTTTTTCATCTCCCGTGAATGCTTGCGGAGGAAGAACTCCGCG
>JBKQPS010000243.1:0-2942 GCA_052144915.1 Spirochaetia bacterium
GCGATCCCGCTGGACGTCGCCTTCCGGGACGAGCAGGGAGGGCCGGTCACCCTGCGAGAGCTGGTGACGGCGCCGACGATCCTGGCGCTGGTCTACTACCGTTGCCCGAATGTGTGCGACTACCTGCTGACCGGCCTGGCCGGCGTACTGGGCCCCCTTTCCGCCAATCCCGGCACGGACTACAATGTCGTGACGATCAGCATCGATCCGAGAGAGACTCCCGCGGATGCGAGGGACTCGAAGAAAAGGAGCCTGGAGTCCATCCAGAAGCCCTTCCCGCCGGCCTCATGGAGGTTCCTCACGGGAGACGAGGAGCAGATTCACGCGGTGGCGGAATCCGCGGGCTTTCACTACGAGCGCAACGGTGATGGGTTCGACCACCCGGTCGCGCTCATCATCCTCTCGCCATCCGGCAGGATTGTGCGATACATGCTGGGCGCTGATTTCCTGGCCTCGGACCTCCAGCTCTCGCTCATGGAAGCGCAGGCGGGCAGGATCGGCCCGACCATCGCCAGGCTCGCGCGAATCTGTTTCCGCCTGGATCCGAAGAGCCACACGATGGTGTTCATGATGACCCGGGTGGTGGCCACGATCACGCTGGCGGCCGCCGGATGCCTCGCACTATGGCTCGTCGTCCTGGGCCGAAGACGGAATCGACGGATCGGCAACTCGGCAAATGGCCGGTGATCGCCATCACGCGCGCGCGCGATTCCGCCGATATCCGGAACGGGGGGAGGGGCTGCTTCCTGCGATGAGTCGATCCTTTCCGAGTGTCCTTGCGTTTCTTGTCCTGAGCGTCGTTCCCGCGCACGCCCATCCCCACGTCTTCGTCAACAACAAGATGGTCGTCAGTTTCGACGCCGGCATGCTGCAGGGAATCAGCTTCCGCTGGACATTCGACGACATGTTCTCCAGCATGATCCTGGAAGATTTCGATCCGAGGCACACCGGGCAATTCGACGCGGCGCAGGTAAAGGCAGTGAAGGAAGGGGCGTTCGACAACCTGGAGAACTACCACTACTTCATCGCGCTGGCGGCCGGGAACAAGCCGATCAGCCGTTTCAAGATCCAGAAATTCACGCCCAGTGTGGTGGAGAAGACCAAGCTCGTGTACTCGTTCTACGTGCCGTTGAACCTTCCGGTGAAGCCCACCGACCAGTCGGTGCGGGTCACGGTGTACGACGACAGCTACTACGTGGCATTCGACCTGCTGCACCTCGACGACGTGACTGTCCAGTCGGGTGACGACGTGACGTGCGATCTCTCCGTCGAGAAGACGAAAGTGAAGCCGCTCTGGCCGGGCCAGTACATGCCGGACCAGCTGGTGATCAAGTTCAAGGGGAGCTCATGAAGCGATACGTCCTGGCCCTCTTCCTCCTCCTGCTCGGCGCGGCCTGTTTCGGCCAGGTGGGGGCGAACCCCTTTACCGCGAAGGAGTCCCGGCCGCATACCCAGGGATTCCTGCAGGCAATGACCTCCGGCACCATGGCGGTCTTCGTCAACGCGATGGCCCCCATCCAGAAGTCGTTGAACGAAAGTCTCGCCGCCATCACCCGCTCTCTTCAGGGGTCCCGTTCGCTGGCGGGGCTGCTCTTCGTCATGCTTATTTCCCTGGTCTACGGCATGTTCCACGCGGCAGGCCCGGGCCACGGCAAGACGATCGTCTCCTCGTTCTTCCTCGCCAACGAGGCGAAGCTCCGCCACAGCATCGTCGTGGGCTACCTCATCGCGGTGGTGCACGCGGTCGCGGCGCTCGCCGTCGTGCTCATCCTGTACTACGTGATCCGGGGTCTCTTTTCGACCGGTGTGGAGCAGGCTGACCACTACATCCAGCTGGTCACGTTCGGGATTCTCACGGTCCTCGGCGCGTTCATGCTCGTGGGGAGAATCCGGGGCACGGCTCACCACCACCACGCTCACGCGGAGGGCAAGGACGGCGGCCTGACAATGCGGAACCTCGTCGGGATCGCCCTGCCCGCCGGCGTCATCCCCTGCCCGGGCGCGGTCGCGGTGATCCTCTTCGCGCTCTCCCTGCACATGCTGGGCGTCAGCGTGCTCTCGGTGGTCTCGATCTCCGTCGGGATGGGAATCACGATCAGCCTGACCGGGGCGCTGGTGATCCTCGCCAAGCGCGGGGCGGTCATGGCGCTGGCGGGCGGCCACGAGGAGCGGGACTCGACGCTGCGCAGGATCATCGAGATTGCCGGAGCGGCGGTCCTCTTGCTGTTCGGACTCACTTTTTTCCTGGCCCAGCTGTAGCGCGCCGGGGACGTCACTCCGCCTGGCAGTCCTTGCACAAGCCGAAAAGCGTGATAGCGTGATCCCGTACCGAGAAGCTTTCCTGCCGTTCGATGGCGGCGATCTGGTCCTTGTTGAGGCAGAAGTCCAGGTCCAGGACGCGGTGGCACCTGGTGCACGCCAGGTGGTGATGGTGCCCGTCACTCTTGCACAAGCGGAAGTAGTGCGTCCCATCGGAAAAGTCGATCCTCTCCAGGACCTTCAACCCCACGAGCTTTTCCATGGACCGGTAGACCGTGGCGCGGCCGATCCCCGGGTTCGACTTGTGCAGGCGCTTGATCAGGTCCTCCGCGGAGAACACCGCGCCGGATTTCCCCAGCCGTATCAGGCTCCGCGCGATCACCTGGCGCGGCTGGGTGCTGCGCTCGCTGAACTCACGGAATGCGGTCGTGATCTTCTGTTCGATGTCCATGTGGCTGCGTCCGCGAAGTCCACCATGATACCCTGATTCCGCCCGACTGCCAACCGCCCGTTCCACGATGTTTCAGCTCCCCAGGGCCCGCTCGAGGGCCGCGAGCTCGCTCAGCATCCAGTCCTGGTAGTTGACCGCCGGCGGCAGGGTCTCGGTGACTGGAACGACGGGGATTCCCGCGGCCCTCGCCTCGTCCTGGAGCCGGGATGCGGCGGCCGATACCGTCTGCTCG
>JBKQPS010000244.1:0-3547 GCA_052144915.1 Spirochaetia bacterium
GTCATCAGCTACGGCCGCATGGTCCAACGCTGCCTGGAGGTGGCTGACACCCTGGCCGGCGAGGGAGTGGACGCGGAGGTCATCGACCTGCGTTCGCTGCGGCCGCTGGACACGGCGGCCGTCATCGCCTCGGCCAGGAAGACGGGCCGTGTGCTCATCGTTCACGAGGCGTGCCAGTTCGCCGGCTTCGGCGGAGAGATCGCAGCTGCCATCTGCGACAGCGAGGCCTTCTTCCATCTCGATGCGCCGGTCCGCCGTCTCGGCGGGCGGGACGTTCCCATCCCGTACAACAGGACGTTGGAGTCCGCCGTGGTCCCGACGTACGAGACAATCGCCGCCGCGGCGCGCGCGTTGATGAGGTAGGGACCCGGCATGGCGCTCAGCGTGATCATGCCCAAGACGGGCATGGCGATGGAGGAAGGCACGATCGTGCGGTGGCTCAAGAAGCCGGGGGACACGGTAAGCCGGGGCGAGCCCATCGCCGTCATTGAAACCGACAAGGTTACCATGGACCTGGAGGCGGAGGACCAGGGCACGCTCCTGGCCGGCGCCCCGGTGCCGGCACCGGTCGATGTTCCTGCAAAGCAGGCAGCGCCGACACCCCCGGCTGCGCCGGGCAGGGCGCCGGCTACGCCTGCGGCGCGTCGCCTCGCTGCGGAAGCGGGTGTCTCCCTCTCCGCGTTGAAGGGAACAGGGCCGGGCGGCGCCGTGTATGCGCGCGACGTGGCGGCCTGGACGGCCCAGGTCCGGCCAGAGGTTCCCCCCGCCGGGACGCCCATCACCGGGATGCGCAAAGCGATCGCCGACAAAATGCTGCGAAGTCACCAGACGGTGCCCGCCGTCACATTGTTCACTCGCGCGGATGTCACCGAGCTTGCGGCTCTCCGCGAGAGGATCAACGCCGGAGACCGGCCCCGGCTTTCCTTCACCGACTTCATCGTGCGAGCCTCGGCACTCGCTCTCCGGGAGCACCCCGTTCTGAACTCGACCATCCAGGGAGACCGGATCATCCCGCAGGCCGATATCGCCATCGGCGTCGCCGTGGCCCTGGAAAGCGGCCTCATCGTGCCGGTGATCCGCGCCGCGGATGCGCTGACGGTCCGTGAGGTGTCGGCTCGTCTCCGGGACCTGGCAGACCGGGCGCGCCGGGGGACCCTCTCGGCCAAAGAGTGCACCGGCGGGACGTTCACCATCACGAACCTCGGCATGTACGGGATCACGGAGTTCACGCCGTTGATCAACGTGCCGGAAAGCGCCATCCTCGGTGTGGGCGCTATCGAGGAGGTGCTGCGCCGAGGTCCCTCGGGGGACATCGAGCCCCGCCGCCTCGTGAGCCTGTGTCTCACCCACGACCACAGGCACATCGACGGCGTCCCTGCCGCGGCGTTCCTCGGGAGGGTTCGGGCGCTCCTGGAGAACTGCTGGGCGCTTCTGGCCTGAGCCGGCGTCCGGCGAGGAGGCGCATGAGTCGGGAAAGGGGAACGACGCGGCGCGAGGCGCTGATCGCCGTCGCGCACATGTACTACGAGCAGGACCTGTCGCAGCAGGAGATCGCCGAGAAGCTGAACGTCGCGCGCTCGTCGGTTTCCGCCATGCTGAAGCTCTGCCGGAAGCAGGGCATCGTGGAGATCCGCGTCAATGACGACACCTCGCACGCCTCGCGGCTCGCCTTCGCCCTTCGCGAGCGCTTCGGGCTCGCCGACGCGGTCGTGGTGCCGGCGAGCGCGGACCCGGCACAGGCGAAGTCCCACGTGGGGATGGCCGCGGCGCGACGCCTTCGCCCCCTCCTGCACGACGGGGTCCGCATCGGCATTAGCTGGGGGACCACCCTGTACGAGCTGGTCCGGCACATGGAGCCCCTGGCGCTCCGCGACGCGGAAGTCCTGCAGCTGCATGGCGGGCTTGGCTCGGGCGATCCGGCCATCGACGGGTTCGGGCTCGCCCAGAAGCTCGCGGAGAAACTCGCCGGGGGCTACCGCATCGTGCAGGCGCCTCTCGTGGTGCGCGATGTCGCGCTCAAGGAGATGCTCGTGAGGGAGCCGGGCGTCGCGCAGGTGCTCGCCGACGCAGCGACCGTGCACCTGGCCCTGTTCGGAATCGGGTCGAACCTGCCCGCCGTCAGCTCCCTCGTGCGGGCCGGCTTCCTCCGCGCGGAGGACTCGGAGGCGCTCCTCTCCGCGGGAGCCATCGGAACCGTCTGCGGTCTTCACATCGGCGCCGATGGGGCGGTCCTGGCGTGCGACGTCAACGACCGGTTGGTGGGTATCGATCGCGCCACGATCGGACGGATTCCCGTGCGGCTGGGAGCGGCTGCCGGCGGGGAGAAGACGGCGGTGGTCCTCGCGGCCCTGCGCGGCGGGTTCGTGACCATGCTCGTCGTGGATGAGCCCATCGCCGCGTCCCTCGTCGGCGCGTAGAAACAGCATTCCGCGGGAGCTGTCGGCAATTCCCTCCTGGTGCACCGCTACGTGGAACGGAGCATCATCCGCGACACGCTTCATCAACACGGGCTCGGTCGATATTTCCCGGCTCAACATGTTCCAGCCCGAGAACCAGAAGCTCTTGTTTCCCGTCACCGAGGGGCAGTAGCGCCGACACCGAGGACCGCCTTGGTCACAGCTCGATGTTCCGGCCCAACGCCGACGCGCGGAAGCCGCGGTAGCTGTCATCGAAGACAAGCTCGGCGCTCCGCGAGAGGTCCATTTCATCCGTGCAGGCGACTGGCTCGGGATAGAACGGGATGGTGACGCCGCTGCGGACATAGAGCGGCACGCGTGACAGTGGCTGCTCCACCCTGCCCAAGACGACCGGGCCACGGATCCGCTCTCCGGTCCAGAAGTCGATCCAATCGCCCGCGGGAAGGTACACGCTTCTCGTTCCCTCGGCATTCAGGATGGGAGCTACCAGGAACGTCCCGCCGCAGTAGAACTCGTCCTCGATCGTCCACGCCGCTGGATCGTCTTCGTGATGGAAGACCAGCGAACGAAAAACCGGCAGACCGCTTGAGACGGCCCGGTCGGCTTCCCGATAGAGGTAGGGAATGAGCGCGTAGCGCAGCTTCAGCCATTCCCGCACCAGCCCGGCCACGGAAGGATATTCCCAGGGCTCGCGGGCGGAGGACCCATGGAACCGGAGATGGGACGTGAAAACGCCGACCTGGGTCCAGCGGACGAACAGCTCGTCGGACGGACGGTCGTTCATGAAACTGGGAAGGGAGTGGAATCCCGGGACGTCATGGCTCCAGAACGCGAATCCTGACAGCCCGATCTGGAGTCCGCCGCGGATGGTAGCGGCCAGCCCGTCCCACGTGCATGCCGCGTCCCCGCCCCAGGGGACGGGGTAGCGCTGACTTCCCGCCCATCCCGACCGGGCCCAGATGATGCCGTCCGGGTAGACCTCCCGGGTCACCTCGAACGCGGCCCGGTGATAGAGCAGGCAGTAGATGTTGCGAAGCCGCGCGGCGCTCATGCCGTGGTACGAGGCCTGCATGTCGATGTTCTCTCCGAAGTCCGTCTTGATCGCCGCGGCCCCCATGCGCAGCAGCTTT
>JBKQPS010000245.1:0-2711 GCA_052144915.1 Spirochaetia bacterium
TCCGCCGATTGTCGAAGTAGACCGACGCGCTCGTCCTCACGTTCACCGCGCCCAGGGAAAGCCGAACCTCGCCGCGATTGATAAGGTCGAAATCGACGAGCTCTTCGAGGGTGCCCCTGAGCGGCGTTGTATCGTAGAAGCTCATCGCCTCGGGACTGCCACTCGGCGCGAAGAACGGAGCCGGCACACGCGGCGTGAAGAAGCCCGGTATGCCGAACATGGCCACTGACGCCGCGCTCAGATGGTCCAGCATCGGACGCATCGGGTCCAGCCATGCCGGCACGCTCATGGGAGCGTAAGCAGAGACTCGGTCCCAGAACGCTCGCAAGCGTTCCAGCCGGCGCTCGGGCGGATTTCCGGCTATCAACGCCGAATTGACGGCGCCGATCGAGATGCCTACGAGCCAGTTCGGCACCAAGCCGATCTCGGCCAGGCCTTCATATATGCCCGCCTGATAAGCCCCGAGCGCTCCGCCTCCCTGTAACAACAGAACTTCGTGGTCAAATGTGCGTCGTTTCATGGCTCACCTCGTGAACTCGGTACGAGCTTGTCCCTGTCGGGCCCGGACGTGTTGTTCGCCGCGGGCCCCGAGATCGATTGAGAAGGCTCTCCCGGATGTCTCCCTCGTACCTGTTGCGTGTGTCGCACGATTCGGGTGATCGACCCGCGGACCAGGCAATAGGGCACGATCGCCAGGAGCGTCGCGACAAGCAACGCCTGCCCTGGATACACCCACCGGAGGACAAGGAGCTGGTAGATCGCGTCGAGAGCAAGTGCGAGCACAAACAGCTTGGCAAGGTCCTGCGAACCCTCCCGCAAGAGGTCGAGCCGCCTGGCTCGATCCGCGACGATCGCCCAGCCGAACGGGGCTCGGCCTTCCCGCCCATCTCTTGTCCCGGCCTGGACCGCAAGGAAAACTGCGACCACCGGCTGGACGATCAGTCGAAAAGTCATCGGGCCCCATGCGCGCTCCAGGAGATGTGTCCACCACATCCGGTCCATTGACGTTCTTTCTTCGGCGTCTCCCGAAAAGCAGAGTCCTGTTCGTCCAGCGGTGTACACCATGCTCACGAGCTCCGCTAAGGCGAAACCCTAGAATCGGCAAAACCCCTTAAGTCGGCCCAACCCATAGGCCGATAGATGAAGTGGAAGTCCAAGTCTCGGCGAGAGCCCTTCTCGGGGCGAAACTTCTGGGCTGAAAAGGGCTGGCTTTACGGCTTGAGGTGTCCACCCAGCATGGCTCATCGCAGGGTGATCATACTTGGTCTCCTGGCCATCTTGGGGCTTTGGCCCTGGTTCGCCTCGGCTCAAGAGCCCCCTGGCTCGAGGAACGAGGTGACGGTCGACATTCTCCGACGCATGGAACACCGACTGGACACACTCGAGCGAGAGAATCGGGAAATTCGAGCAGAGAATGCCCGCCTGCTCGATCTGCTGAAACCGGGTCAACGGCCGGATTCGGATCGTCCAACGGGCACCCCTACGGAGGCGGTGTCTTCCCCCCCGCTCCCCTCTCCAAGCCCACCGCCGAGTCCCGCCCCCCACTTTGCCTCCCACCTCCCACCCGAGCCCACGCCCATCCACACCCAGGCGGATTCCGACCGCGCCGCGGCCCTGGCGGCTTCGGCACCCACACCGAGATATACCCCGGGCGAAGGCGTGACGATCTCGATGCTGAACAACACGAGTGAGCTCAAGCTCGGCGCGAGGTTGTCGGCCCTTGCCATCTTCAGCACCGCCCGGCCGTACTCCCCGGGACTTCCGTTGTTCCTGTATCCCGCGTCTCCGTCTGGCTTGGCCACGAATACCTTCGACCTGCACGCCAGGCAAAGTGTCCTGTACGGTCAATTCACGGGGCCTGAGGTTTTCGGATTGACGCCCGGAGCTGCATTTCTCACGCTGTTGTACAATGATAATCTCACATCTGACAATTATGGCATGCTTTGGTACTACGCGTATGGCGAGCTCAAGAATGACAGGATGCGGTTCGCTGCAGGTCTCCAGCAGGACATCTTCAATCCCGTCGGCCCCACAATCTTGCCATTCAGTCTGCTCTACGGTTCGGGCAACGCGGGATCGTATCGCGGTCAGATTCGATTTGAGCGTTACTTCGACTTCGCGGAAGACTTCCGATTGACGTTTCAGGGTGGCCTGAGTGATCCCATTTCCACTCTCGTCCGCAGCAGCTCGATCGACCCTCTCGTCGAGGACAACGGCTGGCCCAATGTGGAAGGGCGCCTGGAGTTCGGGTTCGGGGAGAACCAGGAATTCATGGGAGGACGGAAACAACGTCCGCTCGAGTTCGGCGTTTCCGGCGTCGTGGGCCAGATCCGGGCCACGAGGGTGTCCCCCAGTACTCCCGGCCCTGCCCGGGAGGTCGACGGTATCTGGGGCCTGGGATCCGACTTGCAGTGGGTAATGACGGACCGCTTGGGCGTGAAAGGTGAATTCTTCACAGGCCAGACTCTGGGCGAATACAACGCCGGCGTTCTTCAAAACTTCAATTCGCAGAACTTTCGCCCGATCCGAACCACTGGCGGCTGGGCTGAGGTCTACTATTACGTGCATCCCAAAGTCCACCTTCACATTGGCTACGGTATGGACCACCCGGTCGCAAGTGATCTTGCGGCCGGGCAGATCGCCATCAATCAAACGCTCTTCAATGCCTTCATGTATGACCTCAGCAAAACGGTCCAGATCGGGTTCGAGGT
>JBKQPS010000246.1:0-8865 GCA_052144915.1 Spirochaetia bacterium
CGTAGCAGCCCGCGGAAACCGCGTAGACGCACGAGGGCCCGAACGCGTACAGCAGCCCGCCGATGGCGGGGCCGGCGATCGTCGCAACCTGGAAGATACTCGAGTTCCAGGCGACCGCGCGGGGGAAATCCTCCTTGGACACCAGAAAAGGAACGAGTGATTGGCTCGCGGGACCGAGGAACGCCTGGCCGACGCCGATGAGGGCCACGACCGGGAATATCCAGGCCGCGCCCGCCCCATGGACCAGGGAGATGCAGAGAAGCAGGAGCGCCACCACTACTTGTAGAAAGAAACAGCAGAGCAGGATCGTGCGCCGCTCGAACCGGTCCGCCGCGAGACCTCCGGGGAGCGCCAGGAGAAGCGCGGGGAGGAACTGGGAAAGCCCGACCATGCCGAGGGCGAACGCGCTTCCGGTGAGCTCGTACACGTGCCAGCCGACGGCGACGCCGAGCATGAGGGAGGAAAGGGACGCCAGCGCCCGTCCCGCGAGAAAAGCGCGAAAATTGCGATTGCGAAGGACCGGGAAGCCGCTGCCGCCGTTTTCCGCCATGTCACCAGAACCTATCGAAACGCGGCCGGCGGGTAAAGGAACCGCCGGCTTCCCACGACGACTGGTTCCTCCTATCTTCTCTTCATGAGGGCACCGTGACCGCGTACGAGAGAAAGTTCTCTCTCATACCGAGGGACGTTCCGCGGGTGGAAACCGCGCATCGCAGGATCGTCACGCGCCTCCCGGTGCCGGAGTCCATCCCCCTGCTGGAGACCCTGGAACGTCTCGAGCCCTCCTCCATGCAGGGCCAGCCGCCGCTGGTCATTCACCGGACCGAAGGCTGCCACGTGCACGACGCGTGGGGAAACATGTGGCTGGACTGGTCTTCCGGGGTGCTCATCTCCAACGTCGGCAACTCTCACCCCCGTATCGTCACTGCGCTTCGCGCGATGCTCGATGCGCCGCTGCTCAGCACGTACGTCTTCGCCCACGCCAAGAGGGCCGAGCTCGTCGAGCTGCTGAGCGGTCTTGCGCCCGCCGCCGGGTACAAGGTCTTTCTGCTCACCACGGGGTCCGAGGCCACGGAGAACTGCATCAAGCTCGCGAAAACGTACGGAATGGAGAAGCGCGGGCCGGAGTGCCGGTACTTCGTCACCTTCCAGAATGCCTTCCACGGCCGAACCATGGGTGCCCAGCTCGCCGGCGGAAATCCGGCCCAGAAGAGGTGGCTGGGCAGGGCAGACGACAGCTTTCTGCAGTGCCCGTTCCCCGACGGGTACAAGAACCCTGACACGCGATTCGAGCTCTTCATCGAAACGCTTGCCGCGGCAGGCGTTGCGGCCCGGAGCGTATGCGGCGTGATGTCGGAGAGCTTCCAGGGAGCAGGCCCGGATTTCTTTCCGAAAGAGTACGCCCGGCGCCTGGCGGACTGGTGCGCGGAAAACGACGTCCTGCTCATCATGGACGAGGTCCAGGCAGGGTTCGGCCGGACCGGCTCCTGGTTCGCGTTCGAGGGCTACGGGATCGTCCCCGACCTCATCGCCTGCGGCAAGGGGATCTCCGGCTCCCTCCCGCTCGCCGCGGTGATCGGGCGTTCCGACGTCATGGACCTGTACCCGCCCGGCTCGATGACCTCGACCCACTCAGGATCCCCGTTGCCCGTGGCCGCGGCCGTGGCCAACATCCGCGAGCTCCAGGGAGGAAAGTACCTGGAAAACGCGCGCGCAATGGATCCCGTTCTCCGCGAGGGGCTGCTCACCCTGCAGAGGCGACATCCGCTGCGGGCCGGTTGCGTGCAGAGCAGGGGCCTGGTCGCGGGGATACAGATCGTGCTGCCCGGCACACGGAAACCAGATCCGAGGACGGCCCTCGCCCTCAACGAGTCATGCTTCCGAAAGGGGCTCCTGATGTTCGCGCCCGTCGGCGTGGCGGGGGAGTGCATCAAGATCGCCCCTGCCCTGGACATTTCCCGGGATGCGCTGGAGGAAGGCGTCGTGGTTCTCGGCGAGGCCATGGACGAGGTGTTTTCATGAAGCGAAACGCGCATTCCGTGCAGGGCGGCCTCCGGGTCCTGGTGGTCGGCGGCGGCATGATCACGGCGGACCTCATCCTTCCCTGCCTCTACCATCTGCAGAGGCTCGGGATGGTCGCCGGGATCACCGTGTGCGCCCGGGGCGCGGCACCGCTGCGCGCGCTGGCGGAAAACCCCGAAATTCGCGGCGCGTTTCCCGAAAGCTCCTTTGATCCGCAGCCGCCGCTGTCCACGCCGGCCGGGGAGCCCGGGCCGCAGTTCCCCGCCGCGCTGCTGGCAGGGCTGCCGCCGCGCCAGGTCGTCTTCGTGGCGGTGCCGGACCACCTGCACTACGAAATGGTGATCGGTGCCCTTCGCGCCGATCAGCACGTTCTCTGCGTGAAGCCGCTCGTCCTGCGCCACGAGGAGGCCCGGGAGATCGGGGAGGAAGCCCGCCTCCGCGGGCTGTTCGTCGGCGTGGATTACCACAAGAGGTTCGACCGCCGCTCGCTGCTCGCGCGCCGCGACTACCGGGCGGGCAGGTTCGGGGAGTTCATCTTCGGCGAGGCGCGCCTGATCGAACCCTGGTCCTACCGCGCCTCCAATTTCCAGAACTGGTTTCTCCCGGATGCTACGGACCCGTTCGCGTACGTCGGGTGCCACTACGTCGACCTCGTGCATTTCATCACGGGACTGCGGCCCGTGGAGGTGTGCCTTGCCGGCGTGCGCCGTCGGTTTCCCAACGGCAACGAGGGATTCCTCTGGTCCCTGGCCAGCGTCCGGTGGGAGAACGACGCCCTGCTTTCCGTCGCCAACGGACTGGGATATCCCGATCGCGCGGCGGGAAGCAACGACCAGGGTCTGCTGATGTTCTGCGAAGGCCCCGGTGCGTCCGGCATGATCCGCCACGACGACGCTCATCGGGGCGTCAGCTACTCCTACCTCGAGGGTATTGGCCCCAGGGGGTCGCACTACAACTACGTGAGCCCCGATTTTTTCCGACTGGTCCCCTGGTCCGGCCCCGGGCTCAGACCGGTGGGGTACGGCTACGATTCGATCGAGGCTCTCGCATCGGCTGTGCTGCGCGCGGAGTCCGCGGGGGAGGGACGGGACCCGGACGCCGCGCGGGAGGCGCGCGTGCGCGCGCTTCGCGAGATCGACGAGGAAGGGATAATCGCCACACCGCTGAACAGCGGCGTCGACGAGCTGGCGGTGGAAGCCGGACGGCTTTCGATCCTCAACGGCGGGCGTCCCGCGCGTATCGAATATGGCGCCTCCCCGCGGGCGTACCTCGCGTGATCCTGCAGGGACGGATCCCCGGCAGGCCGGGGTCATGGGAAATGTCCTACGAGGAGGGGAGTGTGACGGGCCTCACCTGCATGGATCCATCCTTCATGGAGGAAAAGTGCCGCTGGATGACTCCCGGTCTCTTCGATCTGCAGATCAATGGGATCGCCGGCATCAACTTCACTGATGCGTCCCTGACCCTCGCGCAGATCGAACAGGCCGATGCGCTCGTCCGGGCGGGCGGGGTGAGCAGGTACTGCCCGACCATTATTTCGTCGAGCCTCGATACGGCGCGCGCCGTGCTCTGGACATTCACCGACGCCTGGGAGAAAGGAATGCGTGCGGGCGCGTGGGCGATCCACCTCGAAGGTCCCTGGATTTCGGACCTGGACGGACCCCGTGGCGTCCACCGGAAGGAATACGTGCGAGCGGTTTCGCTCGCCGAGTGGGACGCTCTCCAGGAGGCCGCCCGGGGGAGAATCCGCGTGCTGACCCTCGCGCCGGAGCTCCCCGGCGCGCTGGACCTCGTGCGGAGGGCAGCGCGATCCGGCACCGTGGTTTCAGTCGGGCATACCGCCGCCACCGCCGAACAGGTCGCCTTGGCCGTCGGAGCGGGTGCACGGATGAGCACCCACCTGTTCAACGGGTGCGCCCGCCTGCTCGATCGGCATGCGAACACCGTGTACGCGCAGCTGGCAGAGGACGCGCTGCACGCATGTTTCATCGCCGACGGCCACCACGTCCCTTTTGCGACCCTGCGCATCGGCATCCGGGCAAAGGGCGTGGAGAAATCGATCCTCGTGAGCGACCTGGCTCCTCTTGCCGGCCTGCCGGACGGCGAGTACGAGATGGAAGGCAACAGGGTCGAGCTCCGCGACGGCGGCCTGCGCGTGAAGGCAACCAGCCTGCTCTCGGGGGCCGCGCGGACGCTGAGAGAGGATGTCGAGCTGCTGGGCCGGCAGACCGAGCCCGGCATCGAGTGCGCGCTGCTCATGGCGACACGCTCGCCCGCTGCCGCGGTCGGCGATTTGCCGTGGGCGGACCTGCGGCCGGGCAGGCGGGGACCCGTCGCCGTGTTTTCATGGGACGGCGAGCGTCTGCGGCTCGAAAATCGCGTCGGCTTCTAGCGATCCGCGATTCGGCACGGGGCACCCGCATCGGTCGTGCCGGCACGCGCGATGTTTTGCTCGACTCCGCCGTGTTCGGACGGTTATTATTCACAGCAGGAGACAGCGATGCATACGCTCACCGTCGCGCGCGGAGTCCACTGGGTCGCGATCCCCGAGGCGGGCCTCTCCGTCCTCTGCGGCTGCCCGGCAGACAGCGTGAAGCTGCTCATGAAAAAGGGGCTCATCGTCGGCGCTCAGAAGGAAGGGGTGCCCTACGAGACGGGGCCGAATGCGATCCTCCTGTCGGATGTTCCGACACAGAACGAGACCTTCTGTAACCTGGCCGAGTTCCCGATCCTCCAGATGCTCTATCGGCAGGGGATGATGGTCCCTGGACATCCGGGCAATACCGGCGAGAAGCCCCTTCTCATCGGGCTGGAAACGCAGGTGCGGTCCCAGAGCCAGTACATATTCCGCGGCAACTACGGGCTTGCCTCGCTGGAGGAAATCGTGGCGGCCGGGGTGCCGCGGGAGACCGCCCAGGACTACATGCGGATGAAGCTCTGGTTCGCCTTCGGAAGGATCCGCAAGACGGACGAGATGCTGGACACGCGGATCGTCGGCGAATCACCGGTGGAGCTGCGGGCGGGGGCCACGGTACGGCGGACCGGCTTCAACCTGTACGAGTTCGCCTGCGGCGGGCAGGCGGTGCGCGTGGACCTCAATCTCGGCCAGGGGGAACGCTACCCCTCTTCCTATTCGCTGGGATTCCACCGGATCCGCCGCGAGTATTTCTCGGTCGTGCATATCGGCGAAGGGGACGGGTGGGACGCCGAGAAGCCGTGCATGGGCAGCCTGGTGATTTTCCAGGGGAGGATCTACCTCATCGACGCGGGGCCGAACATCGAGCAGTCGCTCACTGCGGTCGGCATCAACGTGAACGAGATCGAAGGAATCTTCCATTCCCATTCGCACGACGATCATTTCGCCGGGCTCACGTCGCTGGTCCGCTCCGATCACCGCATCAAGTACTACGCCACCGCTCCTGTCCGCGCCTCCGTGGCGAAGAAGCTCTCCGCGCTCATGGACATGGACGAGGCGATGTTCCCCCGGTATTTCGAGGTGCATGACCTGGAGCCCGCCGTCTGGAACGACGTGGACGGGCTGCAGGTGAAGCCCGAGATCTCCGCCCATCCCGTGGAAACGAATGTCTTCCAGTTTCGCGCGCTGTGGGAGGGGGGATACCGGACATACGCCCACCTTGCCGACGTGACCACCCTCGAAGTGCTGCACAGGATGGCCGCCGCGGAGCCGGGCGCGCCCGGCGTGTCCCGGAGGTTTGCCGAACGGCTGGAAAGCGAGCTCCTCGCGCCGGCGGACCTGAAGAAGATCGACGCCGGCGGCGCTCCCATCCACGGGGCCGCCAGTGACTTCCGCAGCGACAGCTCGGGGCGTCTCATCATCAGCCACGTGAGCGGCGAGCTCACCGACGCGCAGAAGGAGATCGGTTCCAACGCCGTGTTTGGCAGGGAGGACGTGCTCATCCCGGCGAACGTGGACTACGTGGCGCAGTCCGCCTTCCGCTACCTCCGCGCCTACTTTCCCGAGGTTGCTCCGCACTCCGTGCGTATGCTGGCCAACTGCCCGCTGGTGAGCTTCAACGCCGGCTCGATCATGATGAAGAAGGGAGAGAGGCCGCGCGCGGTCTTCCTCGTTCTCCAGGGCGTGGGGGAAGTCATCGACGCGCAGCAGGGCATCCGCAGGACCCTGTCGGGCGGTTCGATCGTCGGCGAGCTGGCCGCTCTCATGGAGGAGCCGGCCTTCCGGACCGTCCGGGCATCGAGCTATATCACCGCGATCCAGATCCCCGAGCAGCTCTACCTCGCCTTCGTGCGCCAGAACAACCTCGAGGAATCCATGCGGCGACAGCTCGACAACAGGCGCTTCCTCCAGGGGACGTGGCTGTTCGGTGAGCTGCTGGGTTTCCCTGTGGAGCGCGCCCTCTCGGCGGCCATGACGCCTCTGCTCGCCTCCGCGGGGACCCGGCTGGCGCCGGGATCGCCCCCCGGTCTGTCTCTGCTGGAAAAAGGAGAAGTCGAGCTCTTCCGCGAGGGGCGGCTCTGTGAAACTCTCGCCCCCGGCGGGTTCTGGGGAGAGGAGGAAGTGCTCTATGGGTCGCGGATATTCGAGGCCCGTGCACGCGGTGACATCCGGCTCTTCGTCATTCCCGCCCGTTTGATCGCCGACATCCCCATCGTCCAGTGGCGGCTCCTGCAGACGAACGAGAAGCGCATGCAGAGCACGCCGCCGCGGGATTCCGGGCGATGACCCGAATGCCCTGCGGCGGCCCCTAGTACCCGGCCCGGGATATATTCTCCGCGACGAACCGCGCGGAGGTGAGCAGGAGCTTCTCCTCCTCCGGAGCGAGCCCGAATTTCAGGACCTGCGCCACCCCGTCCTTGCCCACGATCGTGGGGAAGCTGAACGCAGTTTTCGCGATCTCGTCGAAGTCCGTCCGCGCGGTGGAAACCGGCAGGATTCGGCGCTCGTCGCGGACGATGGCCTCCACGATGAGGGATGCCGCCTGGCCGATCGCGTAGCACGTGGACCCCTTCGCTTCGATGATCTTGTACGCCGTCCTCCGCACCTCCTCGGCCGCGTTCTTCTTGAAGTCGTCCTGCTCGTCACAGGCGCCGCAGATCGGGCAGAACACGTCGAAGTGAATGCCACCGATCGTGAGCAGGGACCAGGCGGGGAAAGAGGTGTCGCCGTGCTCTCCCAGCACGTACCCGTGGATGTTCTGCGGATTGACGCGGCAGCGTCGGGCCACGTATTCGCGCAGCCGTGCGGAGTCCAGCGTCGTGCCGGACCCGATGACCCGCGCCGCGGGAAATCCGCTCTCCGTGAATGCGACCCAGGTGAGAACGTCGACCGGGTTGGTGATGATGATGAGGATCCCCTGGAAGCCGGCGTCCCTGATCGAGTGGACGATGCTCTTCACGATGGCCACGTTGCGCTCCATCAGTTCGATGCGGGATTCCCCCGGGCGCTGCCGGGCTCCCGCGGTGATGATCGCGATCCCGCTGTCCTGGCATGCGTCGTAGTCGGTCGCCTCGATGTGCACGGGCCTGCCCAGGGAGGCTCCCTGCTTGATGTCGAGGATCTCGGCCTCCGCCTTTTCCCTGTTCGAATCGATGAGGGCGATCTCCGTCACGGCTCCCTTCAGCGCGAGGTTGTAGGCGAGCGTTGCGCCCACCGACCCTGCGCCGACTATCGCCACCTTGCTGGACTTCAGCTCCATTTTGCCTGCCTCCCCGCCTCTCCCCGAATATACTACAAAGGGGCAGGGGGATTGCGGCGCGCCGCCGCAGGCGGATTCCGGCGCCGCCGCGGGCGGTTGCCAGGCGACCGCCCCTTGCCACCCTGTCCGCGATTGCCCAGGATGATCAGCCAGGGCCTGCGAACATGAACGAGCAACCTTTTCGAAAGCAACCCGGTCCGATGCTCGCCCTGGGGCTCGGAGTGGCGGCCGTTTCCACCGCGGCGATCCTGATTTCGTTCGCCCGCGCGCGAGGTATTCCCGCCCTTTCCATTGCAGCCCTCCGCATGGTGATCGCCGCGCTGGTCGTCGCGCCCTTCGCGCTGTTCCGCTGCCGCGCCGAGATCCGCGGCCTGTCCGCAAAAGACGCGGGGCTGGGCCTTGCCTCCGGGGTCCTTCTGGCCCTCCATTTCGCCTTCTGGACGAGCTCGCTCGATTCCACTTCCGTCATGAGCTCGGTGGTGTTCGTCAGCACCAACCCGCTGTTCGTCGCCGCCGCATCGGCGCTGGTTTTCAGGGAGAGGCTCCGCCCTGTCGCACTGGCCGGAATCGGTGCAGCACTCGTGGGGGGAATCGTGGTCGGGCTGTCCGATGCAGGCGACGGAGGGGCCGCTTCCGGAAGGGGCGACGTCCTGGCGATTCTGGGTGCGCTCGCGCTCTCCGGCTACCTGCTGGTGGGACGGCGGCTGCGGCGGCGGATGTCTCTTCCGCTGTACGTCGGCTTCAGCTATGTCACGGCCGCATCGGTCCTGCTCTGTGTCGTGGGTCTCTCCGGCACGCGGATGACGGGATTCCCCATGGGGGGCTACCTCTGGGTGCTCCTTCTCGCACTCGGGCCGCAGCTCCTCGGACACACGTCGTACAACTACGCGCTGAAATACGTGTCAGCCACGTTCGCGGCGGTGACTCTGCTCGGGGAACCGATCGGGGCCTCGCTGCTGGCTGTCCTGCTGCTCTCGCAGGTGCCGACTGGTCTCCGCATCGCCGGGGGCGTCTGCATTCTCGCGGGCATCTTCCTCACCGCCCGGGCCGAGGCAGGGTCTCGCGCGGTGTAACCAATCCTGCTTTGCGGTGTTTACTGTACAGAGACAAGACGGAATCTAGATTCGTGGGGGGCAAGTTTCACCTCCTTTCCTTGTCCCTTTGTCTC
>JBKQPS010000247.1:0-6684 GCA_052144915.1 Spirochaetia bacterium
GCTCTCCTGGGCGTCATTGCGACGCACAAGGTCACGAGCTTCTGCGCGCCTCCCACCATGTACCGCTTCTTCATCAAGGAAAACCTGCGGGAGTACGACTTCGCCGCGCTGAAGTACTGCACCGTGGCCGGCGAGCCGCTGAACCCCGAGGTGTACACGCAGTTCCTCGACCTGACTGGGCTGAAGCTCCGCGAGGGCTACGGCCAGACCGAGATGACGGTCGCTGTTGCCGTGTTCCCGTGGATGGAGCCAAAGGCGGGGTCGATGGGCCTGCCGTCACCGGGCTATGACATCGACCTCGTGGACGACGAGGGCAGATCCTGTGAAACGGGAGAAAAGGGGCAGATCGTCGTGCGTACCGACGCCCGCATGCCCGTCGGCATGTTCAAGGGCTATTACCGGGATCCCGAGCTCACGGCGCGCTCCTGGCACGATAGCATCTACCGCACCGGCGACGTCGCGTGGAAGGACGAAGACGGCTACCTCTGGTTCGTCGGGCGCACCGACGACGTGATCAAGAGCTCGGGGTACCGCATCGGGCCCTTCGAGGTGGAGAGCGCCTTGATCGAGCACCCCGCGGTGCTCGAATGCGCCGTGACCGGGGTCCCCGATGCGGACCGGGGCGCGGTGGTCAAGGCGACCGTCGTGCTGCCCCGCGGGTACACGGCACCCCACGAGCGGGCCACGCAGCTGCAGGAGCACGTGAAGAAGATAACGGCTCCGTACAAGTACCCGCGCATCGTGGAGTTCGCCGCCGAGCTTCCCAAGACGATCAGCGGAAAGATCCGCAGGGTCGAGATCAGGACGAAGGACGGCGAAGAGCCGAGCTCGAACGAATAGAAAGCGCCGGCCGGCTGCCGTCCCGGGTCCTACCGGAAAGCACGGACGGCGTTGGCAATGGCAAGCAACGCGACGCCCATGTCGGCGATCACCGCCTCCCACATCGTCGCGATTCCCAGGGCGCCGAGCGCGAGGAACAACCCCTTGACGCCGAGCGCGAAGACGATGTTCTGCACGACGATCGCGCGTGTGCGCCGCCCGCGGGAAATGGCCTCGGGCACCTTCAGGAGGTTGTTGGACATCAGCACGACGTCCGCCGTCTCCACGGCCGCATCCGCGCCGGACGCGCCCATGGCAATGCCGACATCCGCGCGCGCGAGCACTGGCGCGTCGTTGACGCCGTCTCCGACGAACGCGGTGCGCCCGGCGCCCCCGCGCTCGCGCATGATGTCTTCCAGCAGGGCGACCTTCTCGGACGGCTTCAGCTGGCCGTGATACTCGTCGATGCCCAGCTCCGCGGCCAGTCGCTGCGCAACGGCGGTGTCGTCCCCGGACAGGAGAACGGTCCGGGAAACCCCCAGCCTGCGCAGGGCGCTCACGGCCTCCGCGGCGCCGGCGCGCGCCTCGTCGCCGATCTCCAGGTACCCCGCGTACACGCCGTCCACCACGAGGTGGACCGCGGTCCCGTCGGTGCAGCAGGTATCGTGCGCAACGCCGTTCTCGTGGAGGAGGCGGTCGTTGCCCGCCATCACGACCCGGCCCTCCACCCGTGCGACGACGCCCTGTCCCGCCGTTTCACGGTACTCGCCCGGTCCTGCTCCGTCTCCCGATCGCGCTGCGTCGCCCGGTCCCGCTGCGCCACGTAGTCCCCCGTACGCCGCCCGGATGGAGGCAGCGATCGGGTGATTCGAGTGTGCCTCGGCACGCGCCGCGTATTTCAGAATGTCTTCGGCACTCATGCCGTTTCGGGGCTGAACCGCGGTGACGTGAAAGCTTCCCTGCGTGAGCGTGCCGGTCTTGTCGAAGACGACCGTGTTCACCCGCGCCAGGACGTCCAGATACGTCGCACCCTTGACGAGGATCCCCCGACGGGACGACCCACCGACTCCTCCGAAGTATCCGAGGGGAATGCTCACGACGAGCGCGCATGGGCACGCGATGACGAGCATGGTGAGCGCGCGATACGTCCAGCCGGCCAGGGACGCGCCGGGGACAAGGAGCGGGGGGAGGAATGCTATCCCGGCCGCTGCGGCGACCACCAGGGGCGTGTACACGCGCGCGAAGCGCGTGATGAAGCGGGCCGTCCGGGATTTCGCGTGGGACGCGTCTTCCACGAGCCGCAGGATCTGCGCGGCGCTGGATTCGCCCGCGGGCCGCGTCACCCGGATCCGGATCGAGCCATCCGCGCTGATGAAACCGGCGAGAATTTCCTGCCCGGGCCTGACCCGTCGCGGCACCGGCTCACCGGTGATCGCGGAGGTGTCCGCGAAGCCGCCGGCGTTGAGCGCGATCCCGTCCAGCGGTACCCGCTCTCCGGGGCGCACGAGGACCTCGTCGCCCGGCGCGACCCCCTCGGGAGGCACCTCCCGCAGCATCCCGTCGGGGGCGACGATCCGCGCGGTGTCCGGACGCAGCCGGAGAACGGCCTCGATGGATCGTCGGCTGCGGGCGACTGCGAGCCCCTGCATGATCTCTCCCACTTTGAAAAAGAGCATCACCCCGACCGCCTCCGTGGGCAGGCCAATCGCGAATGCTCCGCCGGTGGCGATGGCCATCAGGAAGTTCTCGTCGAAGAAGCGGCCGTGGATCACGCCGCGAAACGCGGAGGCAAGTACGTTCCCTCCGACAGCCAGGTATGCGGCGCCGAACACGACAGCCGGCAGCCACGGCAGCGCGGCATCCGCGATGCCTGACCGGAGGGCAATCCCCGCGGCCAGCAGGACGAGTCCTGCCGCGAGGACCGCGCATTCCCGGCCGAGGGCGAATGACGCGCTATTCCGCAAGGTGCGTCCTCATGGATTCCAGGAGCGCACTGACGTGGCCATCGCTGAGGGAGTAGTACACGACCTTTCCCTCGCGGCGGTGTCCGACGAGCCGGGCGGACTTCAGGACCGAGAGCTGGTGGCTCACCGCTGACACGCTCATCGAAAGCGTCTCGCTGAGATCGCACACGCACAGCTCCCCCGCGAGGAGCGCGTGGAGGATTCTCAGCCGCGTCTGGTCGCCCAGCACCTTGAAGAATGCCTCCATGCCTTCCAGCTCGTCCGGGCGGGGGAGCATTCCTCGCCCCGCGATGACCGCCTCGGGATGGATGATGTTCCCGCTGCACCCGGGTACCATACCGTTCCTTCCTATACTTGAACAAACGTTCAAATGAAAAGATAGAGGCGAATCGGGATCTCGTCAAGGCGGCCGCCGCCTCGCCTATTCGATCTCGACCCGCCCGCCGCCGGCAGAGGCCGCGCCATGCATGTTGCCGCGGCTCAGGGAGGTGAGAATCCCCACGCAGCACAGCCCGGCGCAAAGAAAGAACCCGGCGCGGAAAGCCCGGAGGAATGCGGGGTGCTGCGGCGCGGTGATCTGCACTTCCCCGACGTACAGGGCGATGATCAGCGCGGCGATTCCCATGCTCAGCATCTGGCCGATCAGGCGCATGATCCCGGTGGTAGCCGAGGCGACTCCGTACTGCCGCGACGGAACCGAGCCCATGATTGCGCTGGTGTTCGGAGAGGAGAACAACGCGAACCCCAGCCCGCAGAGCACCAGGATGGCGACGATGAGCGCAACGGGCGACTGGCCCGTCAGGAAAGCGGTGAGGAAAAGCCCGGAAGCGCTCATCGCCATGCCGGCCGAAGCAAGGACCCTCGGTTCGATCCGGTCGGAGAGTCGGCCCGCGAGCGGAGAAAACGCCGCCATCATGAGGGGCTGCGCGAGCATGATGAGCCCCGCGTTCCTCGGGCTGAAGCCCTTGATGTACTGCAGGTAGAGACTCAGGAGGAACGAGAGGGCGTACGTTGCGGCGTAGTTGATCAGGGCGGAGAGGTTCGAGAAGGCGAATATGGCGTTGCGGCGGAACAAGCTCATGTCGAGGACCGGAGAGGCTGTCCGGTTCTCCCGGAGAACGAATGCTCCGAGAACGGCCGTGCCGCCGATAATGAACCATGCACCGTTCAGGGATGGCAGCAGGCGGAATCCGTACATGACTCCGATCAGTCCCAGGCCGTAGAGCAGGGACCCGATCACGTCCATCTTCTGGCCCCGCGCCTCTGCCCACTCTCCCCGCATCTTCCACAGAGTGAGCGCGACCACGAGCAGGCCCAGCAATGTCGTGAGCCAGAAGATGCTCCGCCAGCCGAAGGCCTGCGTGAGAAACCCCCCGATGAAAGGGCCCAGGGCGCTGCCGGAATAGACGCATGCGACGGTGACCCCCAGCGCGCGGCCCCTCTGCGCGGCGGGGTAGACCGAGGTCACGATCGCCGTCGAGGTGC
Organism: Spirochaetia bacterium; assembly: GCA_052144915.1. Classification (GTDB taxonomy): domain Bacteria; phylum Spirochaetota; class Spirochaetia; order SZUA-6; family Fen-1364; genus Fen-1364. Next base: position 4,269 of record JBKQPS010000247.1, read on the forward strand.
CGAACATCATGGCATCCGTTGCCCCCTGCAGTGCGCGCAGCGCGATGAGCATGGATTCGGTGGAGGCCAGGGTGCAGAGAAAGGAGACGACCGTATACCCCACCATGCCGGCGAGGAACACCTTCCGCCGTCCGCGGATGTCGGCGATTCGCCCGAAGGGCACGAGAAACATGGCCGCGGCAAGCAGGTACGCGGTGGTGACCCAGCTGAGCGTGACCGCATCGATCGAGAACTCCCTCCCGATGGACGGAAGGGCGATATTGATGGACGTGGCCATGAAAGGCGTGAGGAAAGACGCGGTGGCAGCGACGAAGAGGACGACCCTCTTGTCGACGCCGCGCGCGTCCGATTGATCGGTCACCGGTGCCTCCGTGGCGGAGATTCTGCCCGGATCCGGTGGCGCGTGGCAAGGCGGCGCCAGTCACGACAGGCCGCGACGGACACGAGCGTCGTGTGTCGAATTGGAACTCTGTCCGCAGGAGTGCGTCCTATCTCTGCCGGGGATTGCCCTGCCGCTGATCGCCGGAATCTCCGGCGCCGGCGGACTTCATCGCGTCCGTGATCTGCTGGTCAAGACCGGCCAGCTGCCCCTGCACTGCCTGGGCTTGCTGCAGCGCGGCATCCGCTTTCCCGCCGGAGAGCGCGCCCTGGGCTGACGAGAAGGCGGAGCGCGCTGCCGCGAGCTGACGCGAGAGCCCGGCGTAGTCCAGCTTGATGCCGGGCATCTTGCGCGCTGACTCGAGTCGACTCTGCACGCCAGGGAGATTCTTCGACTGAAGTGCGCTCAAGAGGCTGCGCGCCTGTCCCGCGGCATTGGAGGAGGGCTGCGCATTTCCGGGGACAGCCGTGTGATCGGCCGGGGGCTTCTGCGCGCCCGGGCCCGCCGGAGTCTGGGGATTCACCTGGGGGGGTTGAACGACCGCCGGCTGGCGTGGCTGCGGGGGTTGCATCGCGGGCGGTTGCTGCCGCGGCTGCACGGCAGGCGGCTGCTGCTGGGGCTGAACGGCGGGCTGCTGCTGCGGGGGCTGAACGACCTGTCCCTGCGGCGCCGGACCGCGCGGCGGCAGCTGCCCCGTCCGCTGCGGAACCGCCGGAGGCTGTTGTCCCGCCGGAGGCGGAGCCTGGAACCCCGGCGCCCTGCCCATCGGATTGATGAGGATCGGGGCCCGGGATCCACACCCATCGACCCGTCAAGAATGCCCACCGACCGTAATGAAACGGCGCAAAACCCCACGGCGCATCATCGACCCAGGTCCATCCCCATGGGGCGACCCAGGCCCAGCGGCCGAACCTGTACGGCGCCCAGCCCGGCGGAACGCTCGCCGGGGCCCACACGGGGCCGTAACCGGCCATGACGATCCAGGAGCCGTTGTCGTCCAGGTCCTCGACCCCGATCATCTCCCGCGAGACGTAGCGCACGGAGGCCACCCTCTCCTCGCGGGCGTCCCGCGACGCGCACCACGCGTCCCAGGCGTCGGGGCCTGCGGCCGGTTGCAGGTAATAGGCGATCGAGCCGTTCCCGGAGACATTTGCCGTCTGGCCTGGCGGTACGTCGAAGTCCATGCCGGCGGCCGTCACCTGCGCGTCCCCGTTCCAGACGGTGAGGCTCGATCCTTGCTCGCTCTGCACGAAAAAGGTGTAGCTGCCCGGCTGCTGCAGGGTGATGACGGAGTTGGGAGTGTCGATCTCGAACGCGTCTCCCGGGTCGAGACGCCTCAGCCGGACGTTCAGCTGTCCCTGCGACACCCCCACCTGCACGGTCTGGTCATCCAGGTTCAGAAAAGATATCTCGGTGCCGGCATCCATGCGCAGGGCAGCAGAGCCCACGTGGAGCTCCGCCCTGCTGGAGACGTCGGTCCAGAGGTGATCACCGGCGGTGAGGGGTATAGTTGAGAACGGCGGGAGCCCACTCGTCCAGGCTGCCCGGGCGGAAAGACACGGAGCCCTCCGCGAGGTTCAGGCGGCCGACGAGGGAAGGCGGGTCCGCGGATGCGGGCGCGGGCAGAAAGAGCACGAGTGCGAGCGGAATCATTGCAGCACGTCCCGGCAGCATGGTCATGATGCCATTGTAGCACAGAACTCACACGTGAACGACGCGTCACACGCGCGGGGGAGCGCTTTCAGAAAGTTGGTAGGCATCGCGTAGGAAGGTGCCCGTCCGATCAGGCTGGATTCGCGCGCCTTCATCGAAACCGCTCCACGACGGCCGTTTCACTTGCTTTTAGGAAAGAATTGCCGCCGTCACCTTCCTACGCGCCAACGATCTACCAACAAAAAAAATTCGCACCCAGTTCAATGCCACGTTTATGCCTCGTTGTGCAAGAGCAAGCCCAACCTGTCGTCCGATTCCTCGGCTTCCGCCAGTAACCAGAGCGTTTTTCCCCTTCAGTTCATCATTGCCATTCATAGGTTTCCT
>JBKQPS010000248.1:0-15408 GCA_052144915.1 Spirochaetia bacterium
ATTATGTCATCAATACGAACGGGCCGCAACGTCCTCCAGGTCGTTGAGCGCGTCCATGTAGTGATCCGGATCCTTGATGATTCTCTCGAACGCCGTGAACTCGGCGTCACCTCCGACCGCTGCCGGGGCCATGTCGGACCCGTCAAAGACGAAGATGGGAGCTGTGGTCAGCTGCTTCGCCTCCTTGGCCTTGAGCGTGGTGGGATAGACGGAGAGGCTCACCTGTTTGTTCGGCGACACGACGGAGCCTTTCTTTGCGGATGCCCAGATGGTATTTCCCTGCTTGCCGGCCAGCCACTGGATCAGCTTGGCGACCTCGGGGCCGCGCGTGAATGCCACCGCGATGTCCCCGCCGCCCATCACGGGCTTGCCCCACTTCGGATCGATGGAAGGGAAGTCGAAGAAGTCATAGTCCTTGCCGCCGACCAGCTTGGGGAAGTTCTGCTCGGCAAAGGAGCTCATGAACCCGCCCTCGTAGTACATCTCGGCCGAGGGGTTCGGCTTCAGGATGTTGTTGAAACCGTCGATGAAGCCGGTGGAAAGAGCCCCTGAGGCGCCGCCGGCGAGCTTCTTGTCCTCCGGCGAGAAGGCCTGGATGAGCTTCTGGATTGCCGCCACCACCGTCGGATCGGTCCACTTCACCTCGTGGGTCACGTGGAGCTTCATGTACAGGTCAGGCCCGACCATGCGGACGTAGATGTTCTCGAACCAGTCGGTGAGGGGCCACCCGTCCTGGTCGCCGACGGACAGCGGCGTCTTGCCGGCCGCGATGTACTTGTCCTCCAGCGCAAGGAACTGGTCCCAGGTATCGGGAATCTTTGCGCCGAGAGCGCGCAGGGACGCCGGCTTGTACCAGAAGGTGCTCTTGGAGTTCGCCTTCGCGATCAGGCCGTAGAACTTCCCGTCAACGGTGCCCAGGTCGATCCAGGCCTTCCCGTAGTTGGCGTTGAGAAGGCTGGAGGGGAGCATGTCGTCAGGCTGCCCCTGGTTCAGCGGGACGATCGTGCCCTGCTTGGCGTATGCGGCCACTTCCCCCGGCCTCGGGAGAAACGCGATGTCGGGGGCATTGTTGGCGGCCACCCGCGACTTCAGGACAACGGTGGAGTCACGGTTGCCCTCGTAGCTGTAGGCCACGCCGGACGCTTTGGTAAAGGCGTCGAGGACCTCGCGGAACCCCGCCTCCTCGTCGCCTCCCCATGTCGCGAGGATGGACACGGTTTTCATCTGCGCGGGTGCCTGCTGGATGCCGGCCGCAACGAGGAAGCCGACGGCGATGAGCGGCGTGAGAAAAATGACAAGACGTTTCATGATGACACCTCCTCAGATTCTCCATTCCACCAGTTCAACGAACTGGATCGTTCACGTGCTCACGTCTGTCCCCGGCGGGCGCCCCAGGAGGCGGGCTGCCGGACGCCTATCTCCAGAAAGTGGGAAAGACCAGCCGCACCGCCATGTCCAGCGCGACGCCGAGGATGAACAGGTTGCCGAACTTCCGGTTGTGCTTGAACGACACCGACGAGAACCACCGCGGCCATATCGGGTACCCGGGCGGTGCTTCAGAAGGCCGCGGCTTCGAAAGGAGCGCGATTGCCTTCCACGCGTCCGGCGCGGCCGCCAGGATCAGCAGAAGCGCAGGCGAAAGAAAGCGCGTCACGAGGATCGCATACAAAGTCACCAGGTAGGCGAGCGCGATCGCCATGATGTTCACCCACCGTGCGGCCGACTGCCCCAGAAGCACGGGCAGGGTGTGCACGCCCTTGCGGCGGTCCTCCTCGGACTTGTCGATGTGCTTGCCGATGTTGATGCTCGCGGTGCTCAAGCCGAAGGGAACTCCCGCGAGGGCCACGCTCCAGCTCCACTGGTGGGCGAGAACCATGTACACGCCGCCGATCATGATCGGACCCCAGATCGCGAAAATCGTGAGCTCGCCCAGCGCGAAGTATTTCAGGGGGTATGTGTAGAGAAGCAGCATCAGGGACCCGTAGACGAACAGCGCGATGACCACGGGATCGAACCCCGAGTACAGGACCGCATACACGGCGGAAAGCAGCCCCAGGAGGCCGCTCGCGACGAACCAGCGTATCTGGACCGGCTTGGCCCAGAATCCCTGCGCGAGGGGGTGGACCCCGTACTGGGTGCGAAAGTAATTGTCGGTGTCGATTCCGCGGCTGTAATCGGTGTAATCGTTCAACAGGTTGTTCGCACCGTGGGCCAGGAAGAGCCCCAGCGTCATGACCAGCCACGGGAGGAACACGAACACGCCCGCCCTCACGGCGAAAAATCCCGCGATCACGCACGAGTACAGCGTGACCGTCGTGACGCCGGAGCGCGTGGCGATGAGCCACTTCGACACGACATCCAGCGCATCCCACTCGGTCTTGCTGTCCATGCGGACGAGCGTCGTGGACGCCCTCTTCCACATCGCCAGGTTGAGAGCCATGCTCTCAATATAAGGATGAAACGGGAACGAGAGTAGCAGGGACTCTGCGCGGGCCCCGGGGCAATCCCCTTGACCCGTGCGCTCGCCGGTGCCTATCTTTCTGGCCAGATGACGCAGACAGCAGTTCTTGGATACCCACGCATGGGCGCCGGCCGCGAGTTGAAGAAGGCTCTCGAGCGCTACTGGTCCTCTGATGCGGACGAGAAGTTCCTGAGGGAAGAAGCGGCACGGATCCGGGCGGCGCATTGGAAAACGCAGTCCGACGCGGGGATCGACATCATCCCTTCGGGAGATTTTTCTTTCTATGACCACGTGCTGGACACGGCCGCCATGGTCGGCGCCGTCCCCGCGCGGTACGGGGCCTCGGCAACGGCCCCCCTTTCCCTGCCGGCCTATTTTGCGATGGCGCGCGGCAGCCAGGCGGCGGGGCGCGACGTGCCCGCGCTGGAAATGACGAAGTGGTTCGACACCAACTACCACTACATCGTGCCGGAAATCTCCGCCGGTCAGCGTTTCCGCCTGGCCTTCACCCAGGCAGTCGACCAGTTCGAGGAGGCCGCGGCGCGCGGGATTTCGGCGCGACCAGTGATCCTCGGCCCGGTGACATTCCTCTCGCTGGCGAAATCGGCGGATGGGGCGGAGGACCCGCTTTCTCTTCTCGACGCTCTCCTCCCCGTGTACGAGGATGTCCTGGCCCGGCTTGCCCGCAAGGGGGCCTCCTGGGTCCAGGTGGACGAGCCGCTGCTGGTGACCGATCTCTCGGACGAGGCGCGCCGCGCCTTCACGCGCGCGTACGCACGCCTGGCATCCCCCGGCGTGAAGCTCATGCTCGCGACCTATTTCGGGGACCTCGAGGACAACCTCGAGCTCGCGTTGAAGCTTCCCGTGGCGGGGCTTCACGTGGACCTGGTGAGGGGGAAGCGGCAGGGCGAAGATATATTACGGAAGAAACCGGCGCACACCGTCTTCTCCCTGGGCGTGGTCGACGGCCGCAATGTCTGGAAAGCGGACCTGCGGCAGCTCGTGCAGAATGCCCGGCCTTTCGTGGATGCGTTCGGCAGCGACCGCGTGATCGTCGCTCCGTCCTGCTCCCTGATTCACTGCCCGGAAGATCTCTCGGCAGAGGAGACCCGCCTGGACCCGGAGCTTCTCGGCTGGCTCGCATTCGCCCGTCAGAAGCTCGATGAGCTGGTGATCGTGGCAAAGGCCCTCAATCACGGCACGGCGAGCGTCGCCGCCCCACTGGAGGAAAGCGACAGCCGGCAGCAGTCGCGCCGATCCTCTCCCCGCATCCACTCCCCCCGGGTGCAGGAGCGCCTTTCCGCGCTCACCGCCGAGATGGCCCGGCGCTCCAGCCCGTACGCGGCCCGGCGCAAGGCGCAGGCGGCCTCCATATCCCTGCCGCTTTTCCCCACCACGACGATCGGCTCCTTCCCCCAGACACAGAAGGTGCGGGCCAAGCGCGCCGAACGGCGCGCGGGGTCCATCACCCAGGCCCAGTACGAGAAGTTCCTGGAGGAGGAGATCGAAAGGACCGTGCGCCTGCAGGAATCGATGGGTCTCGACGTGCTCGTGCACGGCGAGTTCGAGCGCAACGACATGGTGGAGTACTTCGGGGAGATGCTCTCGGGATTCGCCTTTACCCGCAACGGGTGGGTGCAGAGCTACGGGTCCCGCTGCGTGAAGCCGCCGGTGATTTTCCGCGACGTCGAGCGGCCGAAGGCGATGACGGTCCGGTGGTCGGCCTTCGCCCAGTCCCTGACCCGCAAGCCGTTGAAAGGGATGCTCACCGGCCCGGTGACGATCCTCGCGTGGTCCTTCGTGCGTGACGACCAGCCGCGGTCCGCCACGTGCCGGCAGATCGCGCTGGCAATCCGGGACGAAGTCCGCGACCTGGAGACCTCCGGCATCCGGATGATCCAGATCGACGAGCCGGCGCTCCGCGAAGGGCTTCCCCTCCGCAAGGAGGACCGCAAGGATTACCTGGACTGGGCAGTCGAATCGTTTCGCATTGCCTCTTCCGGTGTCAAGGATACGACCCAGATCCACACGCACATGTGCTACTCCGAGTTCAACGACATCGTGGCCTCCATCGCCGCGATGGACGCGGACGTGCTGTCGATCGAATCCGCGCGGTCACGCATGGAGCTCCTCGGCGCGTTCCGCGCGTTCCACTACCCCAACGAGATCGGGCCGGGCGTCTACGACATCCACTCGCCCCGGGTGCCGTCCTCCGCAGAGATCCTCGCCCTGCTGGAAAAAGCGCTCGCCGTGCTTACGCCCGAACAGCTCTGGGTGAACCCGGACTGCGGCCTGAAAACGCGGCAGTGGAAGGAAACCGAGCCGTCGATCCTCGCCATGGTACAGGCGGCCAGATCCCTGCGAGAGCGCCACCGCGCCTGAATGAAAGTCGATTTCCGCACGCGTCTTTCCCGGCAGCAGACGATCCTCTTCGACGGCGCCATGGGCACGATGCTCTACGAGAGGGGGGTTTTTCTGAACCGGTCCTTCGAGGAGGTGTGCCTCACTGATCCCCGCCTGGTCGTCGGCATTCACCGAGAATACCTCGACGCCGGGGCGGAGGTGATCACCACCAACAGCTGGGGCGCCGGCATTCCCAAGCTCCGCGCGGCGGGCCTCGCCGAGAAGTTCGCGGAGATCAACGGCCGCGCCGTGGAGCTGGCGCGGCAGGCGGCCGCGGATGCGGGCAGAACGGAAAGCGTGCTCGTCGCGGGCTCCATCGGGCCCCTCGGCGTGAGCATCGCGCCTATCGGCGCCCTGGCGACCGAAGAGGCGGAGGAGCTCTTCGCCCGTCAGGCGTCGGTGCTCGTGGATGGGGGCGCGGACCTCATCATCCTGGAAACGTTCGTGGACGTCGGGGAGCTGGAGGCCGCCATCCGGGGCGTGCGGGCGGGCTGCGACCTTGCCCTGATCGCCTGCATGACGATCAACGCCGAGGGCACCTCGCCGTACGGAACAGAGCCGGAGGTTTTCACGGCGGAGATCCAGGAGCTCGCCCCGGATGTCCTGGGGCTGAACTGCTCGGAAGGCCCGCGCAGCATGCTGGATGCGGCGGAACGGATGCTCAAGGTTGCGCGCCTCCCCCTGTGCATCCAGCCCAACGCGGGTGTCCCGGTCAACGTCGACGGCCGCAACATCTACCAGACCACGCCGAAGTACATGGCGAAATACGCGAAACGCATGATTCAATCCGGCGTGCGCATCGTCGGCGGGTGCTGCGGCACCACTCCTTCCCACATCCGCGAGATCCGCAACGAGATCAAGGCCCTCGCGCCCGGACAGCCGAGCGCGCGCGCGCGGGTTGTCGCCCCTGCCCCGGCGCGGCCGCCCGTCCCGCTGGAGAAGAAAAGCTCCTGGGCCGCGCGGCTCTCGCGGAGAGAGTTCGTGACGTGCGTCGAGCTTGTCCCCCCCAAGGGCATCGACATGACGAGGCTTGTCGACAACGCCCGGCTCCTCCGGGAAAAGGGGATCGACGCGGTCAACGTCCCTGACAGCCCCCGGGCCCAGGCAAAAATGGCCGCCGTGTCCGCGGCGGCCGTGCTGCAGCAGAAGGCGGGAATCGAAGCGATTCCCCACGTGACCTGCAAAGACAAGAACCTCCTGGCGCTGCAGGCGGAGGTTCTCGGTGCACACGCCCTGGGCATCCGTAACGTCCTGCTGGTGACCGGCGACCCCCCCAGCATCGGCACGTACCCCGACGCGACCGCCGTGTTCGACGTGGACGCCATCGGACTGTGCAACATGGTGAGCATGCTCAACCAGGGCTTCGACCTCGGCCGCAACCCGGTCGGGGAGCCGACCGGTTTCTGCTACGGGGTCGCGCTCAACCCCAGCGCGGTGAACACGGACCGCGAGCTGGAAAGATTCAGGTGGAAGCTGGATGCCGGCGCGGAGTTCGCCATCACGCAGCCGGTCTTCGATCCCCAACCCTTGCTCCGTTTCATGGAAAGGGCGCGCGGACTGCGGCGCGTCCCCGTCATCGCCGGGATCTGGCCCCTGGTGAGCCTTCGTATGGCGGAGTTCATGAAAAACGAGGTCCCCGGCGTCTTCGTTCCGGATGCGGTCGTCGAGCGGATGTCGAAGTGCGACAGCAAGGAATCGGCCCTGGCGGAAGGCACCGCCATTGCCCGGGAGCTGCTGGAAGCGCTGCGGGGAGCGATCGATGGCGTCCAGCTCTCGACGCCCCTTGGGAAGATCGAATACGCAATGACGATCCTGGGGAGGTAGGCGCGCGGTTCTCGCCGGCGCGCTTCGCGCCACGCGCTTTCTCCGGGATCAGACCGCGAAGACTTCCACCCCCTGCTGCTTCAGCTCTTCGAGCGCAGTCTTGCTGATGTTCCTATCGGTCACCAGCTTGTCGACATGGGTGAAGTCGCAGAAGAAACAGAACGCACGGGCCCCTATTTTCGAGCTGTCCGCGACCAGGATCGTCTCCGTCGAGTTCAAGGACATGAGACGCTTGATCTCCGCCTCCTGGGGTATGGCCGAGAAGCACCCCTCATCGACGATGATCCCCGACACACCGATGATCGCCTTGTCGGTTCGGTACTGCTTGAGGGACTGCTCCGCGGCGCTGCCGATCAGGCCCTTGGTTTCCTTGAGGAGCTCGCCACCGGTCAAGATGACCTTGTTGTCGTTGACTTCGATCATCAGGTCTCCGATGTCAGGGGCGTTCGTCACCACAAGGAGGTTCTTCTTCGTGCCAAGTCTCCTGGCGACCAGCATGGTGGTGCTCCCGCCGTCGATCATGAGACTTTCTCCGTCGTGGATCAGCTGTGTCACGAATTGGGCGATCCGTGTCTTGTCTTCCAGGTGCATGACCATTCGGTCCTGCAGCCTGCTGATCTGCCACACGGAAAGCTGCTCACGCCGCAGCGCACCGCCGTGGGCGCGGTACACGCGGCCTTGTTTCTCCAGGGTCAGCAGATCCCGCCGAATCGTGGCTTCTGTGACGGTGTGGAAAGCGGCAAGCTCGTCGACATTTGCACGACTGTTCTTGTTGACGTATTCGAGGATCTTGTTGCGTCGTTCTTCGACAAAATCTCTCTTGCCCATCGCGTGCAATGATCGCCTACATGGCATGCGAGGTCAACTGCCATGGCGGACGAATCACGTCATTGACTCCAGGCCTTTCCGTCGCTCATGCACATCTGGATGTGGTGCTTGGCGATTTCCACCATCTTCAGCCTCGCCGGAGTCAGAAGTTTCATGAAATCCAGCTCGCCGGGGTTCGCGTTCAAGGTTTTCGTGAGGGTCTCGATGGCGCCCTTCCTCATCACGGTGCTGAAGTTGATCTTGGAGACACCCAGGGTAATGGCCCTGCGGATATCTTCTTCCGGGATACCGGTCCCGCCGTGGAGGACGAGCGGGACGCCCGTCCGCTTTTGAATTTCCTGCAGCAGGTCAAAACGCAGCTCGGGCTTGCGCTTGTATATTCCGTGGGCGTTGCCAATGGCGGCTGCCAGGCAGTCCACACCGGTTTCCTTTACGAACTTCTCGCAGTGGCCGGGATCGGCGAGACCGACCATGTCATTCCTCGGGCCCTCGGGTCCATCCGCGGCCTGGCCGATCACGCCGATCTCGCCCTCGACAGGCACTCCGCAGGCATGTGCGGCAGCGACGACCCTTTTCGTAACCGCGATGTTTTCTTCCAGCGGGAGGCTGGAACCGTCATACATGACCGAGGTGAAGCCGTAGCGCAGGCAGCGGACGGCCTCGTCGAACGAGGGGCCATGGTCCAGGTGGATGCTGACCGGGATGGGCAGCTTCTCCGCCATGGCCCGCACCATGGCGACGAAGACGTGCCCGTCCATGTAGTCGATCTCGCTCTTGGCCGCCCCGATGATGACCGGGGCCCGCAATTCGACCGCCGCTCCCAGGATGGCCTGCATGTACTCCAGGTTATTGGTGTTGAAAGCGCCGACCGCATAGTGACCGGCTCGTGCGCGATCGAGCAGCTGCTTGTTTGTGACGATACTCATCGTTGCTCTCCTTTTGAGTCTGGTGCTCTATCTTTCCACCAATGCCGGGAGGAAGCCTCCGACAAAGGCGTCACCGAGTCCAATGGTGGTCACGGTGCTCTCCTCTACCTGGACGGATGGGAGGCAGCAGACCATGTCTCCTGCCCGCCTGCCCAGGGCGGCGGCGAAATCCGCCCCTCGCGCCTCCGCCGGCAGTCGCTCGGTTTCCGCGTACTGGGCTCGAGTGAAATCATCGCCGAAGCGAAACCGCGTCGTCGCCATCGTAATCCCCCCCTTCAGGGCCTTTGCATACCGGGAGGCATGCGACCCGAACGCGAGCGCCCAGTACTGGGTGTGAACCACCAGGACCGGCACCGGCAGCAGCCCCTGCATGTCCCGCAGGGCGGCATGTACCCCCTCCGGATCCAGAAGAGAGATCTTTTTGCCCGCATATCCCTGGAGCTCATCCTCGTTCAGGCTGTAGATGTCGATCACATCGATCAGGGCCTTGCGGACCTGTCCGGAGAGGGCCGGCTCATGGAAACACGCATCCTCGTAGAACACGAGGGCGTCGGACGGCAGGGCGCGCATGACATCCAGGAGCTTCTCCAGCCTGTCGGCAAGCAGCTCGCTGCTCTGCATGGCATTGAACCCGGAAATCAGGAACACGCGGGCACTGGAGGCAAGCGAAGCGTAGGCGGGATTTATCTTCATGACGATGTTGTCGTAGTCGTTGTCATAGATGATGCGATTTGCCCGCTTCGTGCGAATCGAGATATCCCCCGCCTGCACACTGGTGTCCCTGCCGAACTGGACGATCAGGTGAGGATAGGAACTATCGGTTTCATTGCTGCAGACCCAGGGGCAATCCCGGGGAATCAGTTTCCGCACATGGTCGTTGACCGTCACCAGGTGCAGCGCGGAGGTAAATCCCAACTTTCGCATCGCTATGGCCGCGCGTACTGACGTTCCGCCGATGGTAATCCTGTTCTGGAAGCGACTCGCGAACTCCTCGATGATCAGCGGGGAACTTACGAAACGCTCTCCCCCTGTCTCGCTTTTCAAGAAGCCGAGGATCGAAATCAACAGCTCCCGGGTGTTGGAAATCGGCCGGTCAGGGCGGAGCTCGGCGTCGGTGATGTCATTTTCGAGGATCAGCTGCTCGAAAACCAGGGAGTCCCACACGATTTCGTAGTCGGTATTGTCGCCAAGCCCCAATACGATGCGCTCACCCATGGCTGCTCTTCATACTCCCAATTAGAAACAACGTAAAGAATAGCAAAAAGATCCATATGTTGGCACTGAATATGCTTATATGTGACCATATCAGAGATTTTAAAGCATGTCAACAGATAAAACATAATAATATGAACATAAAATAATGGTTAAATATTTTCACTTTTTACTTGACAGGGGGAATCTCTGGCCTCATAATCAGTCACGGGTGATCCTACCGGAGCATGGAAAGGATCGTCCAAAACTATCGGAAGGAGAAGAACTATGAAGAGAACCGTGGTTTTGCTTCTCGCGTTCGTCCTTGTTTCCGCGTTTGCGCTGGCCGCTGAGCCGGTGACAATCGAGTTCATCCAATGGTGGGCACCAGAGCTTCCTGCCGGCTCTTTCCGTGCGATCATGGACGGGTTCGAAGCTCAGAATCCCAACATCAAGGTGAACCTCATCAGCAACCCGTATTCGAACACGCACGACCAGATCGTGACCGGTGCCGCGACCGGCACGCTCAGCGACGTCGTGGGTCTCGACGGCGCGTGGGTGAATGACCTTGCCAAGCAGAACGCCATCACGCCGCTCGACAGCCTCATGGCATCCACCAATTTCGACGCGAGCCAGGTCGCCGCGATCATCAAGCTGAACGGCAAGAGCTACATGTTCCCCGTCGCCTCCTTTGTCTATCCGGTCTTCATCAACCTCGACCTCTTCAGCGCAGCCGGCATCCAGAAGCCGCCCGCAAGCAGGACCGAGTTCCTCCAGGACGCGAGAAAGCTGACCAACGCGTCGAAAAACCAGTACGGGTGGGTGCTCCCCCTCTCCCTGCAGACACCCAACGGTGTCCAGAACGACGTCATGTCCTGGGTCTGGGCCTCCGGCAAAAGCATGCTGAAGAACGGCAAGCCTGACCTCACCAACGCGGACGTGATCAGCGCCCTGAAGTACATCCAATCAATGTACAAGGAAGGCTTGATCTCCCCGGGAACCTTCGCCAAGCAGGAGCAGGACAAGGTGGAAGAGTTCGTCAACGGCCGCGTCGGCATGATGATCGACTCGCTTGCGCACATCAACATGATCCGCCAGCGCAACCCCAACTTGAAGTTCACCATTTCCGCTCTCCCGGCCGTCGATGGCTACAGCGGCCGCCGGGGCCTGCCGTACGCCGCGTGGGGCATCGGCATCAGCCAGAACAGCGCGCACAAGGACGAGGCCTGGAAACTGGTCTCCTACCTGATGAGCCCTGAAGTGAACAGCCATCTCGTGTCCATCGCCCACGCATTCCCCGGCAACGTGAAGGCAAAACCGGACTACGTCTCGACCGACGACATGTACGCGAAGGCCTTCGCGATCTTCCAGTCGGGCTACCTCGCCAACGAGTTCGTGGGCTTGCCGGTCGCGGAGCAGCTCATGCGAATGTTCGACGAGGAAATCCAGCCGATGCTCGACGGCAAGCAGACCGCGGAACAGGCTGCAGCCAACGCTCAGGCCAAGTGGAACAAGGCGTTCTAGGGTAGATTTCGAATCTTGAATTCCGGGCTACGCAATGCAATGTATTGCGTAGCCCTGTTCGGAGGAACCCTTTCAACCCATGATGTCCCAGAAGGCCAGGCGTGCCATCGTTCCCTACTTGTACCAGGCACCGGTGATCGCCCTGCTGGCGATGCTCATGCTCGTGCCCATCGTCAGCGTTGTCCGCAATTCTCTGCTGGACAACGTCATCATGAACAGGCATCCGGCAGCCGTTGGTCTTCAGAATTACAGGACCGTCCTTGCCGACCAGACATTCTGGATATCCGTGGGCAACACCCTGTATTTCACCGTCATGAGCGTGATCTTTCACCTCCTCGTGGGGCTGGCGTTTGCCCTCCTGTTGAACGCGAAGATCGTCAAGCCGTTCATCAAGAGCATTCTCCGGGTCTTCTACATCATGCCGTGGGTGTTCACGGCGACCATCATCGCGATCATCTGGCGCCTGCTCCTGAACCCCAGCGGCATCATGAACTATATTCTCCATGCCGTGGACATCACGGGCGGCAACATCGAGTGGTTCTCGTCGTCGAAGACCGCGCTCCACGCCCTGACGTTCGTGAACATCTGGGCCGGGTACCCATTCTACATGGTCAGCCTGCTCGCGGGCCTGCAGGGCATCCCGGACGAGCTGTATGAAGCCTCCACGATCGACGGGGCGAACGAACCTCAGAAGTTCTGGCATATCACGATCCCCCAGCTCCTGCCGATCATCATCAGCATCGCAATGCTCGACTTCATCTGGACGATGCAGGTGTTCCCGCTCGTCTGGATGACCACGGGGGGAGGCCCCATCCATGCCACCGAGGTGTTGGGCACGTATACGTACAAGCTCGCCTTCAGCACGCTGCAGTTTTCTCTTGCATCTGCGAGCGCAGTGATCATCCTGGTTCTCTCCATGAGCGTGGCGTTCTTCTACGTCCGTCACCAGAAGGCGAGGGCATAGATCATGGCACGGTCAGCCACGCGCACATGGATCGTTCCCGCGATGACGTACGCGGCGCTTGCGGTCGGACTGGTGTATGCGGGCTTCCCTGTCTTGTGGATGCTCGTCAGCTCCATCAAGTCCAACACGGAGATCTTTTCTGTTCCCCCGAAACTGTTCCCGAAGGTCTTCACCGTGAACGCGTATCACGCGATTCTCAGCGATCCTGCGAAGGTGAGGTTTTTTCTCAACAGCTATATCGTTGCATCGGCAGTCACTGTCCTCACGCTGCTCGTGGCGATCATGTCCGGGTATGGCTTCAGCCGGTACTCCTTCCGGCTGAAGAAACCGTTGAATCTCTTCATCATCGCCACGCAAACGGTTCCGCCGATCACCCTCCTGATTCCCTATTTCGGGCTCGTGGTCGCATTCAAGATGTACAACACCTACTTCGCGTTGATCTTCACCTACATGGTGTTCACGCTGCCCTATGCGATCCTGATGATGACCGGCTATTTCAATACCTTGCCGAGGGAGATCGACGAGGCGGTGATGATCGACGGCGGTTCCAGCTTCCTTGCGCTCTGGCGCGTGCTGGTTTCCATTTCGATCCCGGGCATCGTCGCGACCGGGGTGTACACGTTCCTCCTCTCGTGGAACGAGTTCCTTTTCGCCCTGACGCTCACCAAGACGACCGAAATGCGCACAGTCCCCATCGGGATCCAGCTCCTGATGGGGCAGCACGCCTACGAATGGAACGAGATGATGGCGATGAGCATGCTGGGCTCGCTCCCCATCCTGATCATGTACCTGGTCGCGCAGCGGTATTTCATCGCGGGCATGACGGCCGGTTCGGTGAAGAGCTGAGCGCCGCAGAAAAGTCCGGAGTTGCACAAGAGCCCCGTCCCGTGCAGAATGCCTCACGGCGGCAGACGGGTGATGCCACACGGATACTGGGAGCGAATCCTCCGCGTCGATCTGGACCGGCGGACCTGCACGGTCGAAGAAACTTCGCCCGGCGCCATTGACATGTTCCTCGGCGGCCGCGGCCTGGCCGCCTGGTACTACTTTCACGAAATCGGTTTCGAGGTGGATGCCTTTTCGCCGGCGAACACGCTCTTCTTCATGACCGGCCCGCTCACGGGGACCGACCTCCCGGGGGGCACGAGGTTTCAGCTGGCCGCCAAGTCCCCCGAAACGCGCATGTATCTCTGCTCGAGCTGCGGCGGCGACTTTGCCACCCGGTTGAAAGAGGCCGGGTTCGACGGCCTGGCGATCACGGGCAAGGCTCGCGATTGGACGTGGCTCTCCATCGTGGACGACACGGTGAGATTCCACGACGCGCGAGGCTTCCTCGGGTTCACCTCCGACCTTACCCGCGAAGCACTTCGCGACGCCGTCGGTGATGCGGATGCGGGCACCCTCTCCATCGGGCCCGCGGCCGAGCGGCTGGTAAGGATCTCCTGCATCAACGTCGACGAGCGCGCCCTGGGCCGCGGCGGCGGCGGTGCCATCATGGGGTCCAAGCACCTGAAGGGAGTGGTGGTGCGCGGCACCCGGCGTTGCTCCGTGGCAGACCCGCAGCGCGTGGGGCAGATCCGGGAGTCAGTGACGGCGCGACTGAGGAAGTCCGCGGGAGCACAGGAGCTCCGCAGCACACTCGCCTTCATCGAGCCCATCAACGCACTGGGCGCCATGCCCACGCGCAATTTCCAGGCCGGCACATTTGAAGGGGCAAACGGCGTCGACATGTTCGCCGCCCGGGAGACGGCGCGGGTCGTGCCCAGGGGCTGCCTGCGCTGCCCGGTGGGATGCGGGATGAGCTGCGAAGTCCGCGCCGGGAAATACGCGGGTTCCCGCGCGCGGCCCGAGTACGAGAGCGTCGCGCTCCTGGGCCCGAACTGCGGTGTCGAGGATTTCGCCGCGGTCGTGAAGGCCCACCAGCTCTGCGACGAGCTGGGCATCGACACGATGTCCGCCGGGCACGCCGTTGCCCTCACGATGGAGTTGTTCGAGCGCGGCCTGATATCGACACGGGACACGGACGGCATCGAAGCCAGGTTCGGAAACGCGGAATCCCTGATCGGAATCATTCGGTTGATCGCAGGCCGCACGGCGATCGGCGACGTGCTGGCGGAAGGCATGTATGCCGTGAAGCGCGCGCGGCCCGCGTGGGCGCCGTATATCCTCGACGTCAAGGGCATGCCCTTTGCCGGCTACGACCCTCGGGGATTCCACGGAAACGCGCTGACGTACGGGACATCGAATCGGGGCGCCTGCCATAACGTCGGCGGGTGGACCGTGCGCGCGGAGCTGCGGGACGAGGGGCAGGACCGGTTCGGTCTTTCCGGAAAAGGCGCGCTGGTGAAGCGGCTCCAGGACGTCCGCGCGTACCAGGACAGCATTGGGATTTGCTCCGTGGTGTGCGATGCGTACGGATTCACCGACCACCCCACGGGGGACGTCCTGGAGGCCGTCACGGGCCACCCGTTCACACCGCGGCTCCCGGCGATCGGGGAACGCGTGTACACGATCGAGCGGATGATCCTGAACAGGGAAGGCATGCGCCGCGCCAACGACCAGCTCCCGCCGAGGATCATGAAGGAAGCTCTCGCCACCGTCGACGGGCGGGGCCGGACGCTCACCGCGGAAATGTATGCCGCCATGCTGGACGAGTACTACCTGCTCCGGGGCTGGGACGCCGACGGGACAGTAAAGGAAGAGACCATCCGAAAGCTCGGCCTCAGTCCGGGGATCGCGCGCCCGCGGCGTGAATGAGGCGCAGGGCCTCATAGTCCGCGGGAGTGTTGACGTTGAAAAACGAAAGCCCGCGGGGATCGAGCTTCCTCACGGTCGGCTCCTCGACGAAACACGCCCGGATGAGAGGGAAAAAAGCGATGATCCTTCCCTGCTCCAGGACGCTTTCGATCGCCCCCAGGCATCGGCGGGAGTAGACGGCGCACAGCGGCTCCGCCCTCCCCTCCCACATCGGCACGCGGGCGTCGCAGCTCTCCCCGATGTCCACCAGGTGGCGCACGAGGGCGTCCGCCACAAGCGGGGTGTCGACGGCGGTGACGAAATTCATTTCCGATTCGCTTGCTTTCAGCCCGCTGTACAGGCCCATGAGCGGACCCATCCCTTCCTTCTCGTCGCGAACGATCGGCGCACCGAGACCCTCGTACAGCTCCGTGTCATTCGACACAATGGACACCGCGTCGAAATGAGGCCCCAGGAGGCGCAGGATACGCTCGATGAAGGTTTCACCGCCCAGCCGCAGGAATGCCTTTCTCGTTCCGCCCATCCGGCGG
>JBKQPS010000249.1:0-8753 GCA_052144915.1 Spirochaetia bacterium
CCGGTATCCTCCTCGGGAATGTCCGCAGCCACGATCCCTCGCTGCGTGCCGAAGAACGTCTTGTGCGTGGAAGCCGTCACCAGGTCGGCACCCTCCTTGAAGGGTTCCTGGAAGTGCGGTCCGACGAGGCCCAGGACGTGGGCCATGTCGTACATGATGACGGTCTTCAGGCCAAGGGAGTCGATCATCCGGCGGATTTGCGTCACCGGCTCGCGGTGGATGATCATGCTCTTGCCCAGGATCAGGAGCTCAGGACGGGACCGTTCCAGGAGCTCGGGCATCCGGGACAGGTCGAGCTGGTAGGGGTTGTCCGGCAGCACGGGGAAGGAGGTGACCGCGAAGGATTCGGTGCCCGGATCCCGGGCCACGAAGTCGCGGAGTGCGCCCATGGGCTGGGCGCTCAGATGCCCGCCCCTGATGATGTGGTTGTTCAGGACGGATCGCAGGCGCCGCGGCTCGGAGCGGCGGTCGTCGCGGTTGAGGTAGTCGACCAGTGCGCTGAATACAACCGTGTTGGCCATCTGGCCGCTGATGAGGCGGGTTTCGACCTGGCGGCAGCCGAGGAAACTCCTGAGCTCGGCCGCCAGGAGGTGTTCGATCTCGTCGACGAAGCCGGTGCCCTGGTAGTAGAACACCTCGGCATCCATCAGCGCCTTCACCTTGCGGTGTTCGGCGTAGCGGAACGCGGGGTCCGAGACTGAGAGCAGGCGGGCCGCCGGTGAAAGGGTCATCTCGGACGGGATAAGGTTGACGCACTGCTCCTGGCGCCATCGGTGGTTGCCAACGGCGCGGCGGAGAAGCTCCACGGCCCTGGTGCGGTAGACTTCTTTCTCGCGCCCTGCTGTCGAGGCGGCGCCGGTCGACCTGGATGCGCGCGGCTCGGGCGCTGCCGCGGGCGTTTGCCCGTCGTCTGCGGGAGCGCCCGGCTCTGCCCACAGGATCGGCCGAGCGTAGGGCGGCGCCTCCGAGCGCAGGACATAGGGGACCACCAGTGCCCGGCAGCGACGGCCGCGAATGTCGATCTCCACGATCTGTCCAGCTTTCAGTGTGCTGTCCAGGAGAGCAAGGGCGATAGCGCGCTTGTCTGTTTGTTCGCTGGGAGTGCCGGAGACTCCGTCGCCCGCAAACACCCAGTACGGGGCCATGGAGCCGCTGGTCACCCACCCGATCCGGGCTGCCGAGGACGTGGTGGCGCCGATCGCAACGGGGGTGGCATAAAGCTCCGCTCCCTGGCGGGCGATTCCCTTTTCCAGCAGGCTTATGGCACGTACCCGGCGAGGCAAGACGCTGGCAGCGCCCGGCTCATTCTGCCCCGTCACGATGCTTCGAAACGAGACGAACTGCCGCTCGAGTGAGCTCCGCCCGACGAAATCCCCCTTCAGTGCGCTGAAGCTCACCGCGAACCGGGCCAGGGGCGAGGCGAAAATGGGGATCTCCCGGCCCTCGGGATCCGTGCCCAGCTCGTGACCGTACAGGGGTAGACCCGCTTCCAGGCGCAGAGTGTCGCGGGCTCCCAGCCCGACCGGCGACGCACCCAGGGCGAGCAAGCGATCCCAGAATTGCCCCGCGTCGTGCCGCGGGAGAAAGAGCTCGAAGCCAAGGGGCTCTCCGGCGTAGCCGGTTCGTGCAATGGTGAGTGAAACACCGTCGATTAGCGCGGGGCAGAGGTTGTTGCGTCCGGGTGTGGGGATGGATTCTTCCGGCGAGGGGTGGTCCGAAGGCGCCGCCTCCGCAATGAGCTCGAGAATGATCCGCCGCGACGCCGGGCCCTGAAGCGAGAGCATGGCGAGCTCTTCGCTGCGGTCGTATATGTCGAGACCGGGAAATCCCCTTCTTTGCCCGCGGAGGAAGTCCCAGTCCTTCTCACGATTGGCGGCGTTGACCACCAGGAGGTATTCTTCACCGGTCAGTCGATACAGGTACGCGTCGTCAAGGGCACCCCCGGTGTCCGTGGGGATCATGGTGTACTGGGCCCGGCCAGGTTCCAGGGCGGCGGCATTGTTGGTGAGAACCTTCTGGAGAAATGGCAGAGTGCCGGTGCCCCGAAACAGAAAGCGGCCCATGTGGGAAACGTCGAACAACCCCGCGCGCCGCCGCGTCTGCAGGTGCTCCTCCACGATCCCCGTGGAATACTGGATGGGCATTTCCCAGCCCGCGAAATCGACCATGCGGGCCCCCAGGGCAACGTGGCGATCGTACAGAGCCGTGCGTTTCATGACTGATCCCCTCCTGCTCCGACTTTGCGTGCTGGCTCAGCGGAGCCCGGCGGACAGGCGAGCCAGCCGCTGCGGCCTCGCCTCCACAAAACGCCGGACCCCGCTGAGGATGTGCTCGGGGGTAAGATGAGCCTCTTCGAGGATCTCCTCCAGGGTGCCCCCCGTGCGCCAGCGGTCATCCCAGTCCGCCGACATCGCGTACTCCTCGCCGATCCTGGTGTACAGCCAATCGTGCATCAGCCATCGCGCCTGGGTGGTGATCACGGTGGAGTCCAGCCGCTCCTCCTCGGAAAGCACCTCCATCCGGTATGATTCCGGCTGGGCGGCGAACAACTGGGGACTGGTGGCGCAGACCACCTTCACGTTCAAGCCGGCCAGGTCCGGCAGGAGGCGAATCACGGCAGCCACGGCGCTTGTCCCCTGCACGATCAGCGTCCCGCCCTTCGCTCGCCGGCCGTCCGCGTCCAGCAGGACGTAGGCGCCCCGCGCCGCCTCGAAGTGCGACGGAATGCCCAGGGCTTGCCGATCCGGGATTTCCACCGCGGGCCGTGTGAGGTGCAGCGCGACCACGGGGACCGCCTGTTGCAGCGCGGCCCCGAGCAGAACGGGAACTTCGTTGAACTCCCAGGGGTGCAGATTGATGATCTTTCCTTTCGGAAACAGCTGGGTGACCCCCGGGGAAAAGATTCCGAAATGGGTTCGGCTGTCATCCGCGGTCTCCGGACCCGAGTGGCCGGCCACAAACACTACCTTGCCCACCTTGAGCTCGCAATCCTGCGCCAGCTGGCTGTACAGCCTCAGCATCCCGTACAGGAGGTACGAGAAGGAGCCGTAGGTGGACGTGATTCCCCAGAATCCCTGAAACTCCTTCTCCGGATCCCTGGAGAAGTTCACGGTGGCCAGCCCGGCCATGATGCCCGCGTTGGCGAACTCAGTTATCTCCTGGGGCAGCAGCGCCCCCTCGGCGGTCCCGAAGCGTTCGTACCAACCATACCCCTTGAACTCTCCAAAAGATGCGCCGAATCCGCCGATGTTCGTCGAGCCGGCCAGGTCCGCGGAGCTGGCCAGGAACACCGGCTGGCCGTACTCCTGCGCTCCCAGCGAGTTGACCCACGCGCCCCATCGTCCCAGGGCCTCCCGGTTCGGCCTCTTCTCTTTCGGGCGGGCGAACAGCTCTGAAGGATAGGATCGCGCATCGAAGAGCCGGGGATCCGCAAAGGGGGCGCCCTTGCGGCCGAGACGGAACGAAGGGATCTCCGCGGGGACACTTTCCCCCAGCTCCACCAGTCGGTCCGCCAGGTAGTCCACAAGGGCCTGGTCCCGGTGCAGTACGTCGATCACCGCCTGGAGATTCTGCCGAAACTCCTGCTGCAGGGCCGACTCGTCCGAAGGAGCGGCGCCGCCGAAATTGGCGAAGCTCACCCCGTAGTGCTCGGCGAAGGGTCTCTTGGTCTCCCAGAATGCCTCGCTGTCCCGCACGTGGGGAGTGCCGTGGGAAGCGCTGTCGTACTTGAGATACCCCCTGCCCTTGCGCGTCCTGACCCAGATCGCGGTCGGGACCTTCTGTGGGTTGTCCGCCTGCAGGGTATCCGTCAACACCCGCGTGATCGCCTCCCAGCTCTCCCCCTGCTCCGTGCCCGCCACCCGCCACCCGTGGGCACCGAACCAGTCAGATGGCGAGCCATAGACCGATCGGCTTACAGGGTGATCGTCGATGCCGAAATCGTTCCAGTCAACGAGATAGACGAGGTTGTCCAGCGCCAGGCCCCAGGCCGAGTTGGCCGTCTCATGGGCCGCGCCCGGGGTCAATCCGCCCTCACCCTCGAGGATGAATACCTTCACTCCTTCAGCACCCGCCCGCTTGAGGGCCAGGGCGATGCCTGCCGCGGCCGGGCTCCCGTGGCCGGAGGGTCCGGTATTGAACTTGAGAAAAAGGGTTCTTCCCTGCATCTCCGCGTGCCCCGACAGCCCGCCCCGGCGGCGAAAGCCGGGCAGATGTTCCCAGTACAGAGCGCGACTCTCGGCATGGAGGATCCGGTAACGGTCATCCCCGGTCTGCCGGAGTTTGACCCGCAGCGCTTCATTCAGCACCGCCAGCGTGCAGTAGATGAGGGGGGTGACGTGACCAGCGCCCAGCACGAAGCGGTCTGCGAATCGCCGGCTCGGATCCCGGATATCCCAGCGCATGGCTCCGCCCAGGAGCGTGGCCAGCAGGAAATGCACCTTGGAGCGGGAACCTCCCGGATGGCCGCTTTGGCGGTAGTTGAGGATGATGTCGATGAGCTGATCGATCAGATCCTTGGTTTTCTCCCAGTGCGGGAAAGGAGAGACCGGGCTTGCCGGTTCTTCGGTCCCGGCCTCCTTCTTGCCTTTCATGCGTTTTTCACCTTCCTCCGGGGCACCTCTCCCGCTGCAAAGCTCCGCAGCCGCTGCAGGCCTTCCTCGATTCCCTCGATCTCTATTCCCGAGTAGGACAGCCGGATGTAGCGCTCGCGTTCCTCGGGCAGCGGCGTGCCGAAATGCAGGCGGGTGCAGAAGGAGACCCCCGTGGCTTCCAGGGCAGCCCTGCGGAAGTCCTCATACTGGTCGAAGCCCATCTGCTGCATCACCGCGGTCACATTGGGGAACAGGTAGAAGGTGGCGTTCGGCCGGTGACAGCGCATGCCGGGAATGGCGCTCAGCAGCTCGTGGCTGCGGTCGCGGCGCTGCTGCAGGGTGCGGAGAATGGCCTGTGCCCCGTCCTGGGGGCCCGTCAAAGCTTCCAGCCCGCCGTACTGAACGAAGTGGTTGGAGCACGATTCGTCGTTGACGTTCAGCTTGGCGATGCCATCCACGAGGTCCCGGGGCCCGACGGCCGCCCCAAGGCGCCATCCGGTCATGGCGTACTTCTTCGAGAAGGTGTAGAGGACGAGGCAGCGCTCCTCCATGCCCGGGAGGGAGACCAGGGACTGTGATCGCCCGGCGTAGCGGATGTCGAAATACGCCTCGTCGCACAGGACGAGCAGGTTGTGGCGCAGCACCAGCTTGCTCAAGGCGGCAAGCCCGCGCTCGTCCTCCTCCGCGCCGGTGGGATTCTGCAGATCGTTGAAAACGAGAAAGCGGGTGGCCGGTGTGATCCGTTTCTCGAGGTCGTCGAGGTCCAGGCTGAACCCCGCGGGTCCTTCGCGGTAGGGGTAGAGCACGGGCTTCCCGCCATGGAACGCGACGATCGATTCATAGATCGGGTACCCGGGCGCCGGTATCAGCGCCTCGTCTCCGGGATTCATCAGGGAGAGAAAGAACTTCTGAATCACCGGCTTGCCGCCGGGCTCAATGGCCACGTTGGCCCCGCTGTACGAGGTTCGGTGCGAGTGGTTGATCTGCTCGGCCAGGGCATCGCGCAGCTCCGTGATGCCGTAGTTGGAGCAGTAGCCCGTCTTGCCGTCCTTCATAGCCCGGTGCGTCGCTTCGATGATGTTCTGCGGTGTCTTGATATCTATGTCCCCAAGATGGAAGGGGAAGACCCGTGCCCCCTGCTGAGCGTGACGCTGTGCTTCGGCGGCCACGGCAAAAGCAGTTTCCGTTCCGAGCCTGGAAAAACGATCGGCCAGCTTCATATCGAGCCTCCTCCGTGTCTGCCCTGGGCAGCTGCCATCCTAGCCGCACGACGAGGAATTGCAGGCATGCGCCGGGGAGATGAGCGCAACAGGTTTTGATTCTTAAGAAATAGTGTGGTGCCGGGAAGCCGCGAGGGGATTGGCCAGGCGGATGCGGATCTCGTGCCGACATCGACCACGCGCGCGCCTGCGCGCAATCGCCTATTCCTTCCCATGAGGCCTCCGACAAAAAGAGAACGGCCAGTCCCCGCTCTCCTCTGTCATTGGCCTGAGAGATTTGCTCCCGAAGCGGCGCGCGGGCACTGCTGCAGGAATTGCCCCTTCGGCGGCCGCGCCAGACGGCGCGGCGACTTTCCAGAGTGCCGTCCCAGCGCAATCCTTCTGCCTGAGAGTTTCCGCGTCCCGTGTGTCGGTCCGCTGCTTGCCCCTTCGGCGATTCCCCGTCGGGAATTCTCTCTCGCGCTGTTCCACCGGCAGAACCACCTCCATGTTTGCATGGGTGTGATGGCGCGTCAAGGGAGGGGGACGGATGAAAGGACCCGGACTTCACCGTGAGGCGATCCCCTTACTTCTCCATCAGTGATTTCAGGGTCCGCAACACCGCCGCCCAGTTCGACGCAGAATGGTCTGCGGACTCTTTCGTCGCATTGTTGTCCTGGGTCACCTGGAGGGTTGTCGCGCCATTTGAATACGAGAGCTCGTAGCTCACCGTGTTGTAGTTTTCCGGAGTGTCCGGCAGGCCGGACATCGAGCTCCAGTAGGTGGAAACAAGGCGCTGCGGCGGGACGATTTCCACGATGACTCCCTTGTCCTCGTAGGCTTTGCCTTGCCACACGCCCTTGTACGTGATCGGATTGCCCTTCCTCCAATCCGAGTGAACCTCGGTGCCATACAAGTACTGCTTCACGAGGGCGGGGTTTGTCAGGGCATTCCAAACCTTCTCGATTCCGGTCTGTATCGAGATCGCCGCCCGTGCCACATGTTTGGTGTTCATGGAGGAGAATATACGTATGCGTCAGCAAGAAGCGATCGCCGGGGCGTGGGACGCGGGGCATCACGCTCCCGGGTCCCACCAGTGAGGTTCCTCCGGAATTTTCTCGAGGACATCGAGTCTCAGGCGCTGCTTTCCGCCGAGTGAGAAGACACAGATGGCGCTGTCGCCTTCTATGCTCTCAACAGTCATCGGCGAACCGCCGCCCTTGAATCGTACCACGTCTCCAACGACGATTTGCTCTTCCACTTCCCTTTCTCCCTCGGTGAAAAGGTACTAGTCCTTCGCGCGTGAGTGGAGAGCCTGATCCATCTCACCCCAGGTATCTTGTTTTCATCTCCTTCAGCATCTGGTGGAGCTCTTCGTGCCTGCCATGCCCCATGATCGTTTCTTCATGCCGTCCAAATGCCTCGTGGAGCTCTTCGAGCTGACCGGGGTCCAGTGTCTTCTCCGCCATTGGGAAAAGCACGCTATTCTCTTTTCCGATATGGCTTTGCAGCAGAGCAGAGTACTTCCTTGCAGCAATCGAGAAGTTTCCATAGTGAGGTGGAGATGCTATCGCACTTTCCATCTCCTTGATCAAGTTTCTTCCTTCCACATGCTCGAACAACATCACACCCACCGGGCCGCCCTCCACAGGCATTCCCGCCTTCGTCAAGGCAGGGAAAAGAATTCCTTCTTCCTTGCCGTGATGGCATTTATCAGCGAACTCCTTGAGGAAGTCGACGAATTTCAACAGGTCGACCCTGTCCGGCGTCGCGCCGTCCTCGATATCCATCGCAATACGATCCAGGATCTTCAGCGCGGAAAGTATGGCGTCGTGATCGTGTTCCAGGTCTTCAATTGCTTTGCTCAAATGATTCCTCCTGCCCGTACGTCGCACGGGCCGTCACGTCGGCACTTCAACCACGGGCCCTCCGGCGGGTCGGCTGCACCGCTGCCGCCCTCCGGGAGAACGAGAGAACGATGGCCCGCACAATGAAAATGAACAGGATCACCCCGCCCGCCCCGAACACGACATCGGGGGCGATGCGCATGTAGTTCAGGAACCTTATGAACGAGCTTGTGGTGATCTCGGGGCTCCTCGCGTACCACACGCCATAGGTGATGGCGTAGTACATCTGGTAGAATCCGGCCGGCGCGAGGGCCAGCACCGTCATGCCGAGCAACCCGCCATTCACAAGCCAGAAACTCCACTTCAGCATCCTGTCAGACCAGGAGCGCAGCGCGACGATGTGACGCACCGAGAAGAGCATGAGGGCAATGGCGAGGTTCCCGTACACCCCGAAGAGGGCAGTGTGCGCGTGCAACGGCGTCGTATTCATGCCCTGGACATAATACAGGACGATCGGCGGGTTGATGAGGAAGCCGAAGACCCCCGCGCCGACGACGTTCCAGAAGGCCACCGCGATGAAGAAGAACAGGGGCCACTTATAAGCATAATCTTTTCCACCGAGCTTCACCGTGCGCATGTTCTGGGCGGTCTCGAATCCGAGGAGGGCGAGCGGGATTACCTCTAGGGCGGAAAACACGGCGCCCAGCGCGATGATCGGCGTCGGCGTGCCGCTCCAGTACAGGTGGTGGAAAGTGCCGATCACTCCGCTTCCCAGGTAGAGGAAGATGCTCGCGTAGACCACGGTCAGAGCGAACCTGAGGCTCACGGCGCCAATGCGGGAGAGGATGAACGCGAGCACGACCGTCGCAAATACCTCGAAGAACCCCTCGACCCAGAGATGGACCACCCACCAGCGCCAGTACTCGGCGTCCGAGAGATCGGTCGTTTGCCCGTACATGAGCCCTGCCATGTAGAACAGCGGGATGGTGACGGCGCTGTACAGGAGCACGTGGGTGAGGCCCCCTCTGTCCTTTTCGTTCAGTATGGCGGGCCTGATAGCACGCACAACGAGGACGAGCCACACGATCATTCCCGCGATCAGCAGGATCTGCCAG
>JBKQPS010000250.1:0-5958 GCA_052144915.1 Spirochaetia bacterium
CAGCTCCAAGGGCTGCTGGCGCAGCTCCAAGGGCTGCTGGCGCAGCTCCAAGGGCTGCTGGCGCAGCTCCAAGGGCTGCTGGCGCAGCTCCAAGGGCTGCTGGCGCAGCTCCAAGGGCTGCTGGCGCGGCTCCAAGGGCTGCGAGCGCGGCTCCACGGGCTGCGGAGGCCTCTCGACGGGCAGCGGGCGCTGCGCAGCAGCGCGGAGCGGCGGGCGCTCCCGGGCCGGCCAAGGCTGCGCACGGCCAGAACCGCGGGTCTGGGAAGCCGGCCAGAACCGGGTCGGCGAAAGGGTTTCTCGCGCTCAAGGACGACCCCGCGGTCAAAAAGCTGCTCGAGTACGCAAAGGGCAAAAAAAGCGTCAGCTACGACGAGGTCAGCGACTTCCTCCCGGATGCGATCGTCAATTCGGACAGGATCGAGGAGGTCATCGCCCTGCTGTCCAAGCACAGCATCAAGCTTGCCGACGAGGAAATCTCGCTGGAGATCGAGGAGGAGAAGCCGGTCAAGGACCGCAAGAAGCTCATCTACAGCGACAAGGAGTCATCGGTCGATGACCCCATCCGCCTCTATCTCCGCGAGATCGGCAAGGAGAATCTCCTCACCGCCGAACAGGAGGTCGAGCTCTCGAAGGCGATGGAGACGGGGGAGAACATCATCAAGGGCGTCATCCGGAACTCCGGCGTCCTCGTGCGCGAGTTCCTCCGCCTCGGCCTGCGCGCGACGACTGTGCGGGATCCGCGCGAGATGAACCTCACGAAGAAGGAGGCGACCGAGTACCTCGCGGAGACGAGGAAGCTGGGCGCATACTACAAGGAGCCCTTCCGCGACCACCTGCAGGACATCAAGCGCTACATGGAAATGAAGCGCCAGACGGAGTCCCAGGGCGGGGATATTTTCGACGAGTCGTTCGAGGAGAAGCGGCGCGATGTCGCCGACTCCCTGAAAAAGGTCGAGCTTCGTCCGGAGGATCTCGCGGCCATCGCCGAGAGGCTCATCGGGGTTGCCCGAAGGATCCGGTCCCTGCAGAAGGAAATCAGCCGGATCGAGAAGCGCCTGCACGTCACCTCGCCGCGCGACATGAAAGGGCTGGCAAAGAAGCTCGGTGTCCCGGGGGAGAGGGAAAGGCTGGAGAAGTCCGTGGGCATGGGGGAGGAACGTGCCCGCGAGCTCCTCCGCCTGCACCAGGTGAGCGAGAAGAAGCTCCAGCGCTACCCGGCGGTATTCGAGAACAGGATCGAAGACATCCTCGCCATGGCCGACGAGATCGAGCGCGGCCGCACCACGATGAAGGAAGCCAAGGACAGGCTCATCAAGGCCAACCTGCGGCTCGTCGTGAGCATCGCGAAGAAATACACGAACCGCGGCCTCCATTTCTTCGACCTCGTTCAGGAAGGGAACATCGGCCTCATCAAGGCCGTGGAGAAGTTCGAGTACCGCAAGGGGTACAAGTTCTCCACGTATGCGACATGGTGGATCCGCCAGGCAATCACCCGGTCGATCTCCGACCAGGCGCGCACCATCCGGGTTCCCGTGCACATGATCGAGCAGAT
This sequence comes from Spirochaetia bacterium, assembly GCA_052144915.1. Lineage (GTDB taxonomy): Bacteria > Spirochaetota > Spirochaetia > SZUA-6 > Fen-1364 > Fen-1364. Next base: position 1,553 of record JBKQPS010000250.1, read on the forward strand.
CAACAAGGTCATGCGCGAGTCCCGGCAGCTCATGCAGGTCCTCGGCCGGGAGCCCACCGACGACGAAGTGGCCGAGAAGCTGGGGTGGGCCACAGGACGGGTGAAGGCGGTCAAGAGCGTTGCCCGCGAGCCCATCTCGCTGGAAACCCCCATTGGCGAGGAGGAGGACAGCCTCCTGGGAGACTTCATCGAGGACAAGGAGGTCGAGAGCCCGTCGAACATGACGGCGTTCCGCCTGCTCCAGGAACAGCTGGAATCGGTGCTCACGACTCTTCCGCCGCGCGAGCAGGAAGTGCTGAAGATGCGCTTCGGCTTGGAGGACGGGTACTCCTTGACTCTGGAGGAGGTCGGCCTCTATTTTAACGTCACGCGCGAAAGGATACGCCAGATCGAAGCCAAGGCGCTGCGCCGCCTGAGGCACCCGACGCGCAGCCGCCGGTTGAAAGACTATCTCGAACACTAGAGGAGCAGGGACATGGCACGGACAGTCTACGACAAGCTGAGGGCGCTGCAGGACGTCCTTTCCAGGAAGTTCGAGGTGGAGAAGGAGATCCAGGAGATCCCCAAGTCCCTGGCCACCAAGACCGAGCTCCTGAACCGCCTGAAGAAGTCCTACATGGAGAAGAGCTCCACCCACCAGGCCGTCGCGGCGCGCATCGAGGACATCGGCCAGAAGCTCGTCGATGCCGAACAGGAACGCGAAAAATCCGAGGGCCAGATGGACATCATCAAGACCCAGCGCGAGTACGAGGCCCTGGACAAGGAAATCAAGGACGCCACGGAAAAGGAGCAGAACCTGCGCAAGGAGCTGCAGCGGGAGCAGACGTCCGTCGAGGAGCTGAAGACCACCCTCGAAAAAGACGAGATGATGATCCGCAAGCAGGAAGAGGACGTCAAGGAAGAGCAGTCCAAGATCAAGGTGAAGATCAAGGAAAAGAACACCGAGCTGAAGAAGCTCCAGGGCGAGGAGAAGAAGATCACGCCCGGGCTGGAAGAGGACATTCTTTTCAAGTTCGAGCGGATCATCAAGAGCAAGTCAGGCCTCGGGATCGTCTCCCTGACCAAGGGCGTCTGCACCGGGTGCTACATGATTCTTCCCCCGCAGTTCGTGAACACCGTCCGCCTGGGCGAGCGGGTCGAGTTCTGCCCGTACTGCAGCCGCATCCTCTTCTACCAGGAGGACGAAGAAGGAGAAGCCCTGGAGACCGCGATCCTGGAAGAGGAATCCGACGAGGACGAGGAGGAAGAGGAGGAAGAGGAAGAGGCCCCGGAGGATGAGGAAGAGGAAATATAGGAGAGCGCTCATCGCTCCCGCCGTCCTGCGCGCCGCCTTTCGGCGTCGCTGGGCCGGCTGCCGCGATGAACGCATTTTACACATGATCGGCGAATAGCCGATCATGTGTAAGGGCAGATCAGGCCACCGCTCGCGTGCGTGCCCGAGGGCGCGCACGGGAGAGGAAAGTCCGGGCTCCAGAGAGCGGAACGCCGGGCAACGCCCGGGACTTGCACGCCGAGCCCTGCTCTGCGCGCGAGGACAGAGAGTGCCACAGAAAACAAACCCCCTCACCGGGCTCTTCGGGGCTCGTGAGAGCGATCTCCCGCGGCGGCGCCTTGCGCGGCACGGGGGACCGCGAGGGAAGGGTGAAATGGCGGGGCAAGAGCCCACCGCCCTCCCGGCAACGGGAGGGGCACGGAAAACCTCGTTCGGAGCAAAGCCAAGCAGCAGGGGGCTGCTCGCCCGCCGGTGCCAAGGCGCCGGCGCCCTGCGGGTAGGCTGCACGAGGGCCCGGGAAACCGTGGCCCCCAGAGAGATGGTGGTCCTCGACAGAACCCGGCTTATCGATCTGCCCTTTTTTTTGAAATGAAGAGGCGACGCCCGTGAGATATGACCATTACCGGACCGGCCAGCGCAGCAAGCGCCTGCGCCTGGTTCTCATTCCCCTCCTTTCCGGGCTTTTCGTTCTCCTGGCCGCGGGATTTTTCCTTCTCAACGGGCCGGCCCGTTTTTTCGGCGCCGGCCTTCCGCGCAAGTCGCCCGGGAAGCTCCCCGATCTCTTTCGCGCGGAAAAATACGACGAGGTGATCGCCGCCACGGATGCCATTCTTGTCGGAGATCCACTCAACCCGGTCGCGCTTTCCTACAGGGGTTTCGCCAGCTTCTACAAGTCCGCCTCGCAGAATGCCGCGGAGGAAAGGATGCCGTACCTCGACCAGGCGGTGGTCGCGCTGAGGCGGGCGCGGCTCGCCGGCACGCCGTTCCCCGGGGAGATCGACTACGTCCTGGGCAAGGCATACTTCACGAAGGGCAAGTACTACTACGACCTGGCGATTTCCAGCATCGAGAGCGCCGTCGCGAAGGGCTACGTCCAGAAGGATTCCTACGAGTACATCGGCCAGGCGTACAGCCAGCTCGGGGACTACCAGAAGGCAATGGAGAATTTCCTCCTCGCGCTCAAGGACGACCCCGGGGACCTGCTGCTCTTGACAATCGGGCAAACTTACTACCAGATGAAGCGTACGAGCGACGCCGTCGATTACCTCCTGCGGACCCTCAACAAGACCGAAGACAAGGATATCGAGGAGCGGGCGCGATTCCTCCTCGGCGGGATCTACATGGACACCGGAGAGTTGTTCAAGGCAGAGGAGCAGTTTGCGGCGATCGCCAAGAGTGACCCCGGGTCGGCGGATGCGCACTTCGATCTCGGCGAGGTCTATGCAAAGATGAATGACCCGGTCAAGGCACGGGCGGAATGGCGCAGCGCGCTGATCATCGACCCGTCGCACTACGGGGCGAAGCTCCGCTACTACGGCAGCGGCAGACGGTAAGAAGAATTTCCCCGCGGAGTACCGCGGTGAGGGAGGGATCGCGGATGGCCTGGGACAGGATGTTCGAAGCTTTTTCAACCGATCTCGGTATCGACCTCGGGACGTGCAGCACCCTGGTGCACGCCCGGGGGAAAGGTATCGTTCTCTGCGAGCCGTCGGTCGTTGCCATGGAACGCGGAACAAAGAAGGTCGTGGCGGTGGGCACCGAGGCCAAGAAGATGCTCTGGAAGACACCGGGCGACATCATCGCCCTTCGCCCGATGAGAGACGGGGTGATCGCCGACTTCGAGGCCACCGAGAAGATGCTGCGGTACTTCATCGAGAAGGTGATCGCGCGCCGGTGGTTCGTGAAGCCACGCATGGTCATCGGCGTTCCCACCTGCATCACCGAAGTGGAGAAGCGCGCCGTGCGGGACTCCGCGGAGCAGGCGGGAGCGCGCGACGTCTACCTGATCCAGGAATCCATGGCCGCCGCGATCGGAGCGAACATCCCGATCCTGGAGCCGGCGGGGCACATGATCTGCGACATTGGCGGAGGGACCACGGAGATTTCAGTGATCTCCCTGGGAGGGATGGTCGTGACGAACGCGATCCGCGTCGGGGGAGACGAGTTCGACGAGGCGATCATCAAGCACGTGCGCAACGTGCACAACCTGATCATCGGGGAATCCACGGCGGAAAACGTGAAAATCACGATCGGCAACGCCTCGCCGGACAAGAAAATAGAGAAGATCGAGATCAAGGGCACCGACGCCATTACGGGCCTCCCGCGCAAGCTGGAGATGGACTCCGTCGAAGTGCGGGAAGCGCTCCAGGAGCCCACGAACACGGTCATCGAGGAGATCAAGAAGACCCTCGGCCAGACTCCGCCCGAGCTCGCCGCCGACATCGTCGAGCGCGGGATCGTGATGACCGGAGGAGGGTCTCTCCTGAAGGGCTTTCCCAAGCTCATCGCGAAGGAAACGGGCGTCCCGGTCATCCTCGCGGAGAGCCCGCTGCTCTGCGTGGCGCTGGGCGCAGGCAAGTTCCTCGAAAGCCTGGTGAAGGAAAAGAACTCCAAGTACTTCAACGTAAAGACCTGATCCGATGCCGGGCTTGTTCGAGGGATTCTTCGCCCGGCACCGGAAGGGCGCCACCCTCGCGGTACTGGTCCTGGTATCCGTGATCTGCCTCATGATCTCCAACCGCACGCTCGTCATCAAGCCGAAGGAGATCGGCCTGTCCGTGGCCGGCTTTTTCCAGAGAGGTTTCTCCGGCTTTTTCACGTGGTTCGGCGACACCGCGGGATCCATCGGCCAGCTTCGGGCCGCGCGGGTGGAGTTGGCCGCGGCCCAGGCGCGCCTGGAGGAAATGGACCAGGCGACGCGGGAGGTCCTCGAGCTGCGGCGGCAGAACGAGGCCCTGCGGCAGCAGCTGGACTTCGCCCAGAACCTCCCTCCCGAACGCATCCCCGCCGAGGTGATCGCGCGCGACACGGACAACCTGTTTTCCACCATTACGATCAACAAGGGCTCCCGGCAAGGGGTGAAGAAGGGCATGCCTGTCGTGGCGTGGCAGGGGGACATCGAGGGGCTCGTCGG
>JBKQPS010000251.1:0-14586 GCA_052144915.1 Spirochaetia bacterium
GCTCGCCGACGCCGGCGAAGATGGAGTACCCGCCGTACTGGGTGGCGATGTTGTGGATGAGCTCCTCGATGATCACTGTCTTCCCCACGCCGGCGCCCCCGAAGAGGCCCGTCTTGCCCCCGAGCACGTAGGGGCAGAGAAGGTCGATGACTTTGATTCCGGTTTCGAAGATCTGGGTCTTCGGCTCCAGCTGGGCGAACGGCACGCCCGGGCGATGGATGGGCATCCGCTTCTGCGTGTTCGCCGGCCCCTTGCCGTCCACGGGTTCGCCCAGGAGGTTGAACACCCGGCCGAGGACCTCCTTGCCCACGGGCACGGTGATGGAGGTGCCGGTGTCAACGATCAAGCAGCCGCGGGGGATGCCGTCCGTGGAGTCGAGCGCCACCGCGCGGACCCGGTTTCCCCCGAGGTGCTGCTGGACCTCGCTCACCAGGTGCGTCTTCCGTCCGCCGATCTCCGAGTCGATCATCAGGGCGTTGCGGATCTCGGGAAGATGCCCCTCCTCGAACTCCGCGTCGAGGATCGAGCCGATCACCTGGATCACGGTCCCCCTGCCGCCTGCGCTCATGTCCTTCCCCCTTCGCTTCCGCCGATGATCTCGATCATCTCGCTTGTAATCTGGGCCTGGCGCACCCGGTTGTAGGTTCGCGTCAGGCGCTTCGTCATCGAGTCCGCGTTGTCCGATGCGCTTCGCATCGCCGCCGAACGCTGCGCCTGCTCGCAGAGCATCGCTTCCAGGACCACGCAGAAGAGCTCGGCCTTCACGAGGAGGGGGAGGAGCTCCCCCAGGAGTCGCCTGCGGTCCGGCTCGACCAGGTACAGCGGCTCCCCGCCCGGACCTTCCGAAGGGGCGGCCGACCCGGCGCCGATGGCCGCGGCTGCCAGGGCGGGCACGAACGGCAGCAGGGCCGCAATCCGCACCTCCTGGACGGCCCTCGACCTGAACCGGGTCGAGACGATCTCCACGGCGTCAAACTCTTTCGCGACGAACCGCTGGCCGATCTGCCCGATGACCTCGTCCAGCCGGCTGAACGGGATGTTCTCGTCCGTGTCGGAAATGGAAACGGTCACCGGCTGGTTGTGATATCGGTAATACGCCAGTCCCTTCCGCCCCATGACCGCAAGGAGGGTTTCCTTCCCCTCTTTGCGCAGCGCCTCCATTCGCGCCCGCGCGGACTGGATGACCTTCGCGTTGTACCCGCCGCACAACCCGCGGCTGGAGGTGACGCAGAAGAGCAGGACCCTTTTCACTTCTGCCCGGGGGGCCCCCAGAGGGTGCGCGGCCAGCTCCTGAGCAGCCTCGATGGTCGAGAGGGGTGCGCCAAGGGCCTCGGGGAGGAGCACTGCCGCGTCGCGGCGGAACGCCCTCGCGCTCTCGAGCCTGCCCGTGAGCTTCATTCCTTTGGACTGCGCCACCTTCTCCATGGTCCGCGTGATCTTGTGAATGTTGCGGACACTTCCGATCCGCTTGCGGATGTCCCGTGTTTTCGCCATCAAAAGCCCTTCTTGAACGCGCCGACAGCCTCCGCGAGCACCTCGGGCTCCGACAGCGTCCCGAGGTTCCTGATTCCCGCGAGGATATCCGGTTTCGAGGCGCGCAAGTACTCGAGGAACTTCTGCTCGAACTCACGCACGCGGGCTACGCTCACGTCGTCCATAAAGCCGCGTGTAGCGGCATACAGGATCATGACCTGCTCCTCCACCGGCATTGGAGAATACTGCGATTGCTTGAGGACCTCGACCATGCGCGCCCCGCGCGCGAGCTGGGCCTGCGTGGCCTTGTCCAGCTCCGTGCCCATCTGGGCAAAGGCTTCGAGCTCACGGTAGGCGGCAAGGTCGATGCGGAGCGATCCGGCCACCTGCTTCATCGCCTTGACCTGGGCATTGCCGCCTACGCGTGACACCGAGAGGCCCACGTCGATCGCCGGACGGATGCCCGCATTGTACAGGTCAGTGCGCAGGTAGATCTGACCATCGGTGATCGAGATCACGTTCGTGGGGATGTACGCGGAGACCTCGCCCTCCTGCGTCTCGATCATGGGCAGGGCGGTGAGCGAGCCCCCGCCGAGCTCGCTGGACAGGCGCGCCGCGCGCTCCAGCAGGCGCGAGTGCAGGTAGAACACGTCCCCCGGGTACGCCTCGCGGCCGGGGGGCCTTCGGAGCAGGAGGGCGAGCTGCCGGTACGCGTTGGCCTGCCGGGAGAGGTCGTCGTACACGACCAGGGTGTCCTTGTGCTCCTCGTACATGAAGTACTCTGCCATGGCGCACCCCGCGTAGGGTGCGATGTACTGCAGCGCCGCCGGCTCCGCCGCCGTGGCGGCCACGATGATGGTGTGCTCCATGGCGCCGTGCGTGCGCAGAGCCTCCACGATGCCCGCCACCATTGAGGCTTTCTGGCCGATCGCCACGTACACGCAAATCACACCCGTGCCTTTCTGGTTGATGATCGCGTCCATGGCCAGGGATTCCTTGCCGTTGCCGCGGTCCCCGATCAGGAGCTCGCGCTGCCCCTTCCCGATGGGGACCATCGCGTCGATGGCCTTCACGCCGGTCTGCAGCGGCTCCTTCACGGATTGCCGGTCGCGGATGCCCGGCGCCTTGAACTCCACCGGGCGGGTCCTCACGGATTTGATTTCGCCCTTGTCATCGATGGGAATGCCGAGGGGATTGACCACCCTGCCGATGAGCTCGTGACCCACCGGCACCTCGAGGACCCGGCCTGTCCTCCTGACCTTGCCGCCCTCGTGCAGATCGAGGTAGTTGCCGAGGATGACCGCGCCGACGCTGTCCTCTTCCAGGTTCAGTGCCAGGCCGAAGACCCCGGTCTCGAATTCGAGCATCTCCATGGCCATGGCCCCGCGCATTCCGTAGATCCGGGCAATGCCGTCCCCGAGCTCGACGATCGTCCCGACCTCGTCCATCGTGAGATTCTTGGAGTAGTTGCTGATCTCCTGCTTGATCCGAGCGGACATCTCTTCAAGGTTGATCCTCATCGTTCGTCCCCTATCTTCGCTCGCCGCCGGGCGTTGAGCGGCCCGGAACGGCGCCGGCCTGCGACGCGAGGTCCCGCAGCCGGCCTTCGATGCTGAAAACGATCTCCTGGCCCTCGCTCTCCGCCACGACGCCTCCGATCAGCGAGGGGCGCAGCTCCGTCTCCAGCTCGATCATCGCCGACAGGCGCGCCTGGAGCGCGCGCGTGATCAGGGCCTTTTCCTCGCCGCCCAGAGGGAAGGCCGAGTACACTTTCACCTTCCGCACGCCCCGCGCCATGCGGCAGAGCCGTTCGAACTCTTCGCAGATCTCCCCTATGAGCGCCGAGCGGCCCCGGTCTACCAGGAGGAACAGGAGGATGAGCAGTCGGCCGTCCACCTTTCCCTCGAAGCCCGCGCGCACCAGGTTCCTTTTCGTGACCCTGCTGATGAGCCGGTTGGAAAGGAAGCCCCGGACCTCGCGGTCGCTGAACAGGGCCTCCCGTGCCGCGCGAAGCTCCTCTTCCACGGCGTCACGCGAAGAAGTCTCTGACGCAAGGTTGAAGAGGGCCTGGGCGTAGTTGCGGCCGATGCTGCTGGTCACTCCTGCCTCAGTTCCGAGACGATCCGCCGGTGCCGGCGGCGATCAGCTTGTCGGCGAACTCCTCCACGAAGGCCCGGTTGTCAGCGCTGCCGGTCTCTCTCTTGAGGATCGAGTCGGCGATTGAGAAGGACAGGGAGACCACCTGGCCGCGCAGCGCGCGCTCCGCGTCCTCCTGCGCCCGTGCGATCTCCTGGGCGGCGCGCTCCATCACTTCACGCGCCTCCGCCTGCGACTGCAGGAGGAGGCTCTCCCTCAGCCGCGACGCGATGTTGCGCGCCTCTTCGATGATGCGCGCAGCCTCGGTCCTTCCCTCGCGGATCTTCTGGTCGTACTCCGCGAGCACCACGCCCGCCTTTTCGGCTGCCTTCCGCCCCGCTTCGAGGTCCGAGGCGATGCGCTCCGATCTTTTGTTCAGTCCGGACGTGATCCGGTCCCAGACGGTCAGCCGCAGGATCAGGAGGATGATGCCGAACGTGATCCACAGCCAGATGACCAGGCCGGGATCGACACGGAGTAGGGCCATGGCGGTCCTCTTAGCTGACGATGGCGAGGATGCAGATGACCAAGGCGATGATGCCGACCCCTTCCACGAGCACCGCGGCGAGCAGCATGTTCGTCTGGATCTTGCCTGCCACCTCGGGCTGGCGCGCGATGCCTTCCAGGGCGCTCGCGCCGATGCGGCCGAGGCCGAGGCCGACGCCGAGGACCGCGAGACCCGCGCCGATGCAGGCCCCAATGTAGGCACCGAACTTCATGATTGCGGGAGCCAGTGTTGCCAGATCCATTTCGTACTCCTTCCGAGATTGCGTCCGAAACGCTAATGTGTCTTGATCGCCAACCCGATGAACAAGGCCGAGAGAAAAGAGAAGATATATGCCTGGAGCACCGCCACGAACAGCTCCAGCGCGGAAATCGCGAGGTCCACGAGGACCGCCACGGGACCGATCGTCAGAGATTGGAACTTCAGGATGAGCAGGAGAATGAGGAGAATCGCCACGTGCCCGCCGATCATGTTGGCGAAAAGCCTCATGATGAGAGCAATAGTCTTGGAAAAGATTCCCACGACTTCAAGCAGTAGGGTGATGGGACCCATCCACGCCGGGGTCCCGTGCGGCACGAGATCCCTCCAGTACCCAATGATTCCCTTCGTCCGCATGCCGGCGACGTTGAACACGACGAACGTGATGAGACCGAGTCCGAGTGTGGTGGCCAGGTTTCCGGTGACCGCGCCGCCCAGCCAGACCGCCTCGCCGCCCTGCTTTGGCACGATCGGGGCGAACGGCGGAACCATGCCCAGCAGGTTGCCGTAGAGGATGAACAGGAAGAAGCAGAAGCACAGGGGATAGAACCTTTTTCCCTCGTCACCCAGGACGGGCTCATAGACCGTGTCGCGCATGTATTCGAGAAGTAACTCGAACAGGCTCTGCAGCCGCGTGGGCTTTCTGTACGGGTCACCCATCTTGCGCGCGAGATAGAGCATGCTCCCCAGGACCAGGAGGGCCACCACGGTGATGAGGATGAAGTGCTTGGTGATGTTGAGCCCGAGGTGGAAGCTCCCGATCGAGAGCAGCGGCAAGGAGGCGTAGGGGCGCTCGGCGTTGTCGGTGATCTCGGTAAAGAGCGCCTTCGACAGGTTGAACCCCTCGCCGCGCGCCGCCGTCCCGGATTCCGCGAAGAGAAGACCCAGCGGCACGACTGCGGCAAAAAGGCAGATGAAGGCGACGCGCCTGATGGCAATCCCCCCTCGATGTGCAGTATTCGTGTGCCGCAGTATAGCACGGGTCGCGCCGCCGCAGTCAACACGCCCGGGGGACCGGGGGGACCGGCCGCGGCGACGCCATGCTTTTTTTCCACATTTCCCCGGAATTCAGTACCTTTTTTGTGCGCAGCCACGGCACCTTGCATGGTATTCCGAGCAGTTCCGTGGCATTCGAGAACCGAGGAGGTGCGGGTGAGTCTTCCAAAAACTCTTGGTGAATTGAAATCGTCGGGCTACAGGCTGCGGACTGTCAAGGAGGAGATGCGCGAGAACGTGGTGCGCATGCTCCGATCGCGCGAGGATCTGTTCCCGGGCATCATCGGCTACGAATCCACCGTCGTTCCCGGACTGATGAACGCCCTGCTCTCGAAACACGACTTCATCCTCCTGGGGCTCCGGGGACAGGCGAAGACGAGGATCCTTCGCGGCCTCGTCCGCTTTCTCGACGAGCAGGTGCCCGTCATCGCGGGCACGGAAACCAACGACGACCCCCTTGCCCCGGTCAGCCGCAAGGGCAGGGAGACGGTTGCCTCCCGCGGAGACGCCACCCCGATCGAGTGGATGCCGCGGGATGCCCGCTACCGCGAGAAGCTGGCCACCCCGGATGTGACCATTGCGGACCTCATCGGCGACATCGACCCCATCAAGGCGGCAACGCGCAAGCTCGCGTACGCCGACGAGGAAGTGATCCATTTCGGGATCATCCCCCGGACGAACCGAGGCATCTTTGCCATCAACGAGCTGCCCGACCTGCCCCCGAGGATCCAGGTGGGACTGCTGAACATCATGGAGGAGAAAGACATCCAGATCCGGGGCTTTCCGATCCGCATGCAGCTGGACATCCTCATGGTCTACTCCGCCAACCCCGAGGACTACACGAACAGGGGCAACATCATTACCCCGCTGAAGGACCGTATCGATTCGCAGATCATCACGCACTACCCCATGTCGCGGGAGGCGGCAATGCGGATCACGGCGCAGGAAGCCTGGACGGAGCGGGGCGGGGGAATCCAGCTGGTCATGCCGGATTGGTTCCGCGAGCTCGTGGAGGAAGTCGCCTTTGCCGCGCGCCTGAGCGAATACGTGAACCAGGCCTCCGGGGTGTCCGCGCGCATGAGCATCTCGCTCCTGGAAAACGTGATGAGCAACATGGAGCGCCGCGCAATCGTGCAGGGAGAGAAGAAGGTCTACCCGCGCATCGGCGACCTGCATGCGGCGGTCACCGCGATCACCGGCAAGGTGGAGCTGGTCTACGAGGGCGAGCAGCAGGGGGCGGCCATCGTGGCGCGGAAGATCATCGGGGAGGCCGTCAAGGAGACCTTCCACCGCTGGTTCCCCGATCCTTCTCCCAAGAAGAAGAAACAGAAGAAAGGGGAAGAAGACAGCGAGGACCAACCGGCGAGCAGGCAGGAGCCCTCGCCCTTCCAGCCCATCCTTGCGTGGTTCTCAAAGGGCAACACCGTGGAGACATCCGACGAGATGACCTACGATGACTACGTGAAGCGGCTGGAGAAGGTCACGGGGCTGAAGGAGATCACGGCGAAGCACCTCGACCTCAAGGACGGCGACGGGCTGGCGCTGGGAATGGAGTTCGTCCTGGAGGGCCTGCACCAGCACTCCATGGTCTCCAAGCGGGAAGAAGGCCTGAAGACGGCGTACCGCGACATGCTGAAGGCCATGTTCGACCACATGGCCGGCAGCGGGGACAACTAGAAAGGCGGCCGGCGTGCGCTGGGAATACTCGGAATGGGACCAGACTCTCCAGGATCTCCTGAAGAGCTTCCAGGACCTCATGAGCCTGTTCAACTATCTCATGCTCATGGCGGGGGGGGATGTCGACAAGGTCTTCAAGTGGATGGAGTACCTGCAGGAGCGGGGGTCCCTGGACCCTGATATCGACCTCGCCGAGTTCCGTCGGCAGCTGGAGGAGCAACGGATCATCGAGAGGCTGAAGGAGGGCGGGTACGCCCTCTCGGCGAAGGGAGAGCAGGTCATCCGCAAGGATTCCCTGAACCAGATTTTCAACGGGCTGCAGAAGTCCGGCTTCGGCCAGCACCGCGTGCCCAGCACGGGCAGCGGGGATGAGAGGCTCACCGAGACGCGGCCGTACCGTTTCGGCGACCCGGTGACGCAGATCGATGCTCTGGGCACGATCTCCAACGCCGTGAAACGGGGAGGCGTGGAGGAGATCTCACTCGCCGAGGAGGACTTCGAGGTCTACGAGACCGAGCACCTGTCCTCCTGCGCCACCATGCTCCTCATCGACATTAGCCACAGCATGATCCTGTACGGGGAAGACCGCATTACCCCCGCGAAGCAGGTTGCCCTGGCCCTCACGGAGCTGATCCTCACACGGTATCCCAAGGACACCCTGCGTGTCGGCGTGTTCGGGGACGAGGCGAAAGAGATCGCCATCAAGGACATCCCCTACCTGCAGGTGGGCCCCTACCACACGAACACGCGCGCGGGCCTCGAGATGGCGCAGACCATCCTGGAAAGCACGCGCCAGTCCAACAGGCAGATCTTCATGGTCACCGACGGAAAGCCCACGGCGATCACCGAGAACGGCGAGGTCTACAAGAATCCTTATGGCTTCGATCCGAAGATACTCGCCCAGACCCTGGAAGCGGCGTCCGCCTGCCGGCGCGCCGGCATTACCATCACGACGTTCATGCTCGCCCAGGATTCCGAGCTCGTGGACTTCGTCGACGAGATGACGCAGCTGAACCGGGGGCGCGCGTACTACGCCCAGGCCGACAAGCTGGGCGAGTTCCTCTTCGCCGACTACATCCGCAACAAGCGCCGGATGCTGCACTAGCCGTTGGGGCGTCCCCCGACGCCCACTTTTCACGCTGAGCGGATTCCCGGATACTGCCGTACGGAGGAGAGAGATGCCCGTACGGATTCCAAACGACCTGCCGGCCCGCAAGACGCTCTCGGAGGAGAACATTTTCGTGATGACCACGGAGCGGGCCGTTCACCAGGACATCCGGCCGCTGCGGATTGCCGTGCTCAATCTCATGCCCACGAAGATCGTCACGGAAACCCAGCTCCTCCGCCTCCTGGGCAACAGTCCGCTCCAGGTGGACATCACCTTCATCAAGATGGGCACGCACGAGTCGAAGAACACCCCGGAAGAGCACCTCGATGCCTTCTACGAGTCCCTGGACGAAGTCCTGCACGAACGTTTCGACGGCCTGGTCATCACCGGGGCGCCGGTGGAGACCCTTCCATTCAAGGAGGTCGATTACTGGCCCGAGCTGGTGCGGCTCATGAACTGGAGCCGTACCAATGTGTGGTCGACGATGCACATCTGCTGGGGCGCACAGGCCGCGCTGTACCATCACTACGGAGTGCCGAAGTATCCCGTGCCGGCGAAGGTGTTCGGGCTTTTCCCCCACCGGGTTCTCGACCCCCACGAGCCGATCATGCGCGGCTTCGACGAGGTGTTCCTCGCGCCGCACTCGCGCCACACGGAAGTCCGCGAGCCCGATATCCTGAAGGTGAAATCGCTGAAGCTCGCCGCGGTTTCGGAAGAGGCGGGGGTCTACATGGCGGTCTCCGATGACGGGCGGATGATCTTCGTCACGGGCCACCCCGAGTACGATCGGCTCACGCTGAAGGCGGAATACGATCGTGACGTGGCAAAGGGGATTCCGATCGCCGTCCCGAAGAACTACTTCCCCGGAGACGACCCCCGCCGCGATCCGCTGGTCACCTGGAGGTCGCACGCGCACCTGTTGTACTCGAACTGGCTGAACTACTGCGTCTACCAGGCCACGCCCTTCGATCTGGCGAACCTGCCCGAGACTGACACGCCGTTCAAGCGGGAGTGAGCGGCTGGGGCCGTCGCAAACGCGCCGACGTACTCGGCGGATTTTGCGGCGCCGACGTACTCGGCGGATTTTGCGCGCGACTACTGCACGTCCAGGACCATTTCGTCGTTGCGCGCCACGATCCGTTTTCCCGGGGGCACGATCAGGAAGTCATCGTCCCAGGGCCCGTTGAACAGGCGCGCGAGCAGCTTCAGGCTTCCCTCCCGCACCTCGAACTGCCATCCCAGCCGTGCCGCGTCGGCGCGCGCCGCCTCGACGAGCGCGGTCTCGTCGCAGACGCCCATGGTCAGGTACAGGTACTTGCTGTAGTTCTTGCGCCAGTCGCCGACGGTCGCCATGAGGAAATCGGCGTTCTCCCGGCCGTACTTCTCCACCATCTCCTCGTAGCTCTCCGTGAGCCCCAGCTTGCCCATCACGCCCTGCGTGCCGTACGCGGGCTTGGCATAGTCCGTGACGCCTTCCAGGTTTCTCTCCGACCAACCAGTGCTCAGGTAATAGGTGCCGGGGTTCGCGTCGAAATAGGTCCTGTAGGCGGAGCGCGAGCCGAAGAAGAACGTGATGCAGTCATGACCCCGGGGCACGACCAGCGGTATGTCGCGCGCCGCGATACCGACCAGGCCGTCGTTGCATCGCGCGTAGCCCAGGAGCACCGCCTCGTATCCGGCGTAAGGGTCCACCGCGTCGATGGCGCCCTGCACGCGCGCCACCATGTCAGGCGTCTCCAGGTCGTGCAGGCCCTTGTGGAGAAACTCCACGTCCACGAGGGCGGGCGACGTAGCCGCCAACCAGCACGCTTCACGGTAGATGATCTCGCAACCGATGAATTTCAACTTGCCCTTTGCCCCGTTGCCCGGAATCGAGCCTGTCGCCATAAGGGGCAACGGTACACCGGATCCCCATGAGAGTGAAGCAACACGCCGGCGGCCTCGCGGTCCCGGAAGCCCCCGGGGCGCGCCCTGCCGCGCGGGGCCGGATTCTTTTGACCCCCCGGGGCTCCCCAACGTATCTTATTTCGAGCATGTACACCGTCACGCCCCGCGAACGTGTCTTCACCCTTGCCGGCATCCTGATGGCGCTCTTCCTGGGCGCCCTGGACCAGACGATCGTCGCCACGGCAATGCCCCGGATCCTGAAAGAGCTCAACGGGCTTTCCCTCTACAGCGGGGTCGTCACCGCGTACCTGCTGGCCTCCACCGCCGTGATCCCTATATATGGAAAGCTTTCGGACCTGTACGGACGAAAGGTCGTCATGCTCGCGGGAGTCCTTCTCTTCCTGGCCGGCTCGATGCTCTCGGGGCAGTCCCGAGGAATGACCGAGCTGATCGTCTTCCGCGCCGTGCAGGGCCTGGGAAGCGCGGGCATCTTCTCCACCGTGTTCACCGTCGTCGCCGACCTCTTTCCCCCCGCGATGCGAGGCAGGTACCAGGGACTCTTCGGCGCCGTCTTCGGCACGTCGAGCGTCCTGGGGCCGTGGCTGGGCGGAATGATCACCGACAGCCTCTCTTGGCGTTGGGTTTTCTACGTGAACCTGCCCGTCGGCCTGGTTGCCCTTGCCTTCATCATCCTGCAGATGCCCCTACTGAAGCCGAAGCTCGAGCGGAAGGTCCGCATCGACTGGTGGGGATCGGTGACGCTGCTGGCCGCGGTCGTGCCCCTGCTGCTCGCCCTCAGTCTCGGGGGCCAGCAATACCCATGGGGGTCGTGGCATGTCATCGCGCTGTTCGGAATCGCCGCCGCAGGGGTCATCGCCTTCCTGCTCGTCGAGAAGCGAGCCGCGGAACCGATCCTGCCATTCGACCTGTTCCAGAACCGGACGTACGTGATCGGGAACGCCGCTGCCCTGCTGATTGCCGGCGTGGCCTTTTTCGGGGCGATCCTCTTCCTCCCCATCTACATGGTGATGGTACTGGGCGTTTCCGCGAGCGCCGCCGGGCTCACCATCATGCCGATGACCCTGGGGATGGTGTTATCCAGCTTCGCCTCGGGACAGCTGGTGAGCAGGATCGGGAAGTACAGGGTCGTACTGCTCGCCGGCGCCGCTCTCCTCCTCGTCGGCTACTCCCTGATGCAGGGCCTCACGGTGGAGACGACGCGCCTCCAGGTCACCTGGCGGATGATCGTCCTCGGCATCGGCCTGGGTCCCGCCCTCCCGCTGTACACGCTCGCCGTGCAGAACTCCGTGAATCCCCGCGAGATCGGCGCGGCGACCAGCAGCGGACAGTTCTTCCGCTCGATCGGCTCGACGATCGGGGTCGCGGTGTTCGGAACGATCCTCGCCGCCGTTCTCTCTTCCCAGCTTCCGAGGTACCTGCCCTCCGGGATCCAGGACGCCGGAATGGCCGGCATGAGCTTCTCCATGGGGCAGCTCGAGTCGGGGAACATCGAATCGGTCGGACAAAAGATCACGGCGAGGATGGACGCCGCCTATGAAAGGATCGAGGCGGTCGTGACCAGGGGAGACCCTGCGGCACTGAAGAGCCTCCTGGACGATCCGCTTCTCCCGGATACGTTCAAGTCAACCCTGAAACAACACGCCGCCACAGGTGCGCCGGCGCCCTCCGTCCCGCCGGACGATCCGCGCACGAAAGCGATGCTCGCGACCATCCGTTCGTCGCTGGACAGCACGGCGGCCGCGCTCACGGCGCAGGTGGGAATGGCGCTGAAGAAGGCATTCACCGAAGCCGTGCGGCGCGTGTATTTCTGGGGGATTTTCATCATCGCGACAGGCTTCCTGTTCACGCTTTTCCTTCCCGAGATCACGCTTCGCAAGACCCACGGTCACGTGAACGCCGCTTCGGGGGAGGGCGCGGCGCCGGCTGCCGGCGGCGCCCCGGCGGCGGAGGTGACAGCCGGGGCAGCGGCGGCCATTTCCGAAAAGTAGGTTCCCCGGGCTCGCGGCGATTTTCCTGCTCCCCTTTACCTCGACGTGATTTCTCGCTAATTTGAGCGAGGGGCAGGTCGCCCCGTAGTCAAGATTTTTCCCGGAGTGTTCCATGTCCAAGCACCAGTTCCAGGCGGAAGTCAACCAGCTTCTCACGCTCATCATCCACTCGCTGTATTCCCACTCGGAGATCTTTCTCCGCGAGCTCGTCTCCAACGCCTCCGACGCGCTGGACAAGCTGAAGTACCTGACCCTCACCCAGGAGGAGTACCGGGGCGTTCCCTTTGTCCCGCGGATCGACGTCTCCTTCGACACGAAGGACAGGAAAACGATCGCCATCTCCGACACGGGCATCGGCATGAACGACAAGGACCTGGAGGAGAACCTGGGCACCATCGCGCGCTCGGGAACCCGCGAGTTCCTCCAGGCCATGGCGGCCGATGCGAAGAAGGGGGCCGGGCTCATCGGCCAGTTCGGCGTGGGCTTCTACTCGTCGTTCATGGTGGCTGATTCCGTGGAAGTGGTGACCCGGAAGATCGGCGACGAGAAGGCGTGGAAGTGGACGAGCGACGGCAAGGGAGAGTACGAGATCGCCGAAGGCCAGAGGAACGCCGCCGGGACCACGGTCACCCTGCACCTGAACGAGGCCGGCCGGGAGTACGCCGACCGGTGGCGGATTGAAGGCATCATCCGCAAGTACTCCAACCACATCGCGTTCCCCATCCACCTGCGCTACCAGGAAGAGGGTCAGCACGGCGGGAAGGTGGACAAGGAGTCCCAGGTCAACTCCGCCCTTGCCCTCTGGCGCCGTCCGAAGTCCGATCTGAAGGAAGAGGACTACAAGGAGTTCTACAAGACACTGTCGCATGACACCGAGGATCCACTGCACTGGATCCACCAGTCGGTGGAGGGTGCCCTTGCCTACACGACACTTTTCTACATCCCCTCCCGCGCGCCGTTTGACCTGTACCGCTACGACTACCAGCCCGGCGTGAAGCTGTACATCAAGCGCGTGTTCATCACGGAAAGCGAAAAGGAGCTGCTGCCCGTCTACATGCGCTTCGTACGCGGGATCATCGACTCCGAGGACCTCCCGTTGAACGTCAGCCGGGAGATCCTCCAGAAGAACCGGATCATGGAGAACATCCGCTCCTCCTCGGTGCGCAAGATCCTGCAGGAGCTTGCGCATCTCACGAAGGACAAGGACCTGTACGAGAAGATCTGGAACGAGTTCGGCCGGGTGCTCAAGGAGGGAGTGCTGCAGGACTTCGAGCACAAGGACATGCTGCTGGAGCTCCTTCGCTACAAGTCAACGGCCAGCCCCCCGGCTTGGACAAGCCTTTCGGAATACCGCGACCGGATGCAGAAGGACCAGAAGGCGATCTACTACATCACGGGGGCCCGAGAAGCGGGGCTCCGAAGCTCCCCGCTCCTGGAGACATACAAGGCGCGCGGGATCGAAGTGCTGGTCATGGACGACGAGATCGACGAGATCGTGGTCGGCGCCATCGGCAAGTTCATGGACATCGAGCTGAAGGCGGTGAACAGGTCGGCCACCGCGGATGACCTGAAGACCGACGAGGACGCGACAAAGGCGGCGGCCATCGATCCGCTGGTGCAGCGGGTGAAGAAATGCCTCGGTGACCAGGTGAAGGACGTGCGCTCCTCCAGCCGCCTGGCGGATTCACCCTCCTGCATCGTCATGGACGAGCACGATCCGACCGTGCAGATGCAGCAGCTCTTGAAGATGATGGGAAACAAGGAGCTTCCCGAGGTGAAGCCGATCCTGGAGCTCAACCCCGCGCACCCCATCGTGACGAAGCTCGCCGCGGTGCAGGACGAGAAGGTGATCGATGACACCAGCAGGCTTCTCCTGGAACAGGCCCTGCTGCTGGAAGGCGGGGAGCTGAAGGACCCGGCAGGCTTCGTGAAGCGCCTGAACCGGGCGCTGGAAAAGGCGCTGTAGGCCGCCGGCCGGCGCTCGGCACGGAAAGCCGCGGTAGCCCTTGGCGCCTGTACCGGACGCAGGACAAGGCGCTGCTGCCGCACGGCACCGCACAACGCCGCTCAGGAGGCAGGCGGCATCGGTGCAGGCCCGCCGAAGCGCTCGGCCGCCATCCGGGCGAGGGTCTCCAGCCGTCGGGGAACCGCGTTCACGGGCACCCTGTCGGCCACACCGACGATCGCGGCGGGATCGATCGCCGCCTGGTCAAATGCCGCCTCCGCGGCCCGCACAAACTCTTTATCCGAGCGGTCGGCCAGGAGGAAATCCTGGGGAATCCCGCCCCACAGCGCAACCCGGGAATCGCACACGCTTCTCGCCTCCGCGAGGGTCGTGTCTCCCTGGGGGGCAGCGCAGATCCCCTCCACGCAGTCGATGCCGCAGCTGGCCAGGCCGGGAAGCAGCCCCCGGACGGGTCCGCCCACGTGCACGACGAGGAGCTTTCCCCGCGTATGCGCCGCCTCCGCGGTGAGGCGATAGCTCTGTGCGAGGCTTTCCGCGAATGCCGCGGGGGTGACGAATTGGCCATCGAGAT
>JBKQPS010000252.1:0-17248 GCA_052144915.1 Spirochaetia bacterium
GATGGTGAAGGCCGCGGTGGGCGGCGTGACGGTAATGCCCGATCTGGCCTTCGTCGTCTCGCGGATCGACGACCAGGCGACGCGGCTGGCCCCCCGGCGATTCACGCCGCAAGGCGCGCCGGTCTACGACCTGGCGGCGGGCGAAGCGCTGGCTGCCGGTTCGCAGCCGCCGACCACCTCCGGCGGGGACCAGGCGCTGGTCGACCCGGGCGGCTGGACCATCTATGGCGGGCCTGATAGCACGCACAACGAGGACGAGCCACACGATCATTCCCGCGATCAGCAGGATCTGCCAGACTCTCCCCAGCTCGATGTACTCGTAGCCCTGGTGGCCGAAAAGAAAACCATTCGAGCCGAAGCGCCCCATGATGGAGAGCCAGGTGCCTGCCAGGGATCCGAGGACAACGACGACAACCGCGACGAGAAGGGCGACTGCCAGGCGCCCCTGGCCCCGGGGCTCTTTCCCCACGAATGGGCCTATGAAGAGCCCCGTGGCAAGAAAGCACGTGGCGATCCAGTAGATGGCGAGCTGCAGGTGCCACGTGCGCACCGAGGAGTACGGAAAGACCTTCTCGATGGGAATACCGAGGAATGAGCCTCCCTCCACGTAGTAGTGCGCAGTAAGGGCGCCAAGCAGTATCTGGACGACAAAGAGCCCCATTGCGACGGTGAAATAGGCCAGGGTCGCCTTCTGGCTGAAGGTCGGCGTCGGCTCGGAAAGAACAGTGACGAGCTTCGCACCGTACTGGTCCTCATGCATGTAGCGCGCATAGAGAAAGATGGAGAGACCCAGCAGGAGGATGAGCAGGATGACGCTCACGATCGACCAGATGAGCGCCCCGGCCACGGGTGCGTTTCCCACGAGCGGGTCGAACGGCCAGTTCGAGGTGTAGGTTATCGACAGCCCGGGCCTGTCGGTCCCGGCCGCCCACGCCAGCCATGCAAAGAAGCTTGTCAGCGCGTGGCCTTCCGCGTCTGACCGTACGATTCCGGGCTGAAGGCCCATGCGGCTGTTGCCGTCATGAAAAAGTCCAGTGTAATAGCGCTCCAGGAGGGCGAATGCCTCTGCCTCGTTCGAAGTAAATGCGAGCTCGTTCTTCGAAGCATCGAACCTGTTGGCCTTGAGCTCGCGCGTGACCAGGGCCCGTATTTGCGCCTTCTGCACATCGTCCAATGCGTCGAAGTCACTCTGCGTGAAGCCCGCCGCCTTGTCGGGACCGAGCCCGCTGAGCCGCGCACCCATGTACAGTCCGTTGCGGTGCAGGTAGTCCGCGGACCAGTCCGGGGCCAGGTAGGAACCGTGCCCCCAGATTGTTCCCATGTCCTGGCCGCCCCTGCTGAGATACAGCTTCTGACCGTTCTTGACATCTTCAGCGGTGAAGACGACCTGGCCACTTTCCGCCCGAACCGTCGCGGGTACGGGAGGCTTGTCTCGATGAATGATCGCGCCACCGAAGATGAGCACCCCGAAAGTGATGGCCAGGAGAAACAGAAGAAGGGCACGGACACGTGGATCGTTCATTGAACACCTCCTGCGGCCTGTCACGCCGCACGGTCATGCGGGCCTTTCCTTCAGCGGCCCTGCGCCTTGCCTCCCGAAAGGTCGAAAAGTGTGGTTGTCTTGAGGAATTCCAGATACTGGTTTCTGACGCGGGACCAGCCCTCGTGCAGAAGGCAGGCATTCCCGCGCGAGCATTTCCGCCTTCCGAGCATGCACTCCTTGAAACTCTCGAAGTGCTCGATCGGGAGAAGGGCATCGAAGAGCGAAAAGCTCCGCCATGCTCTCGTCAGCCGAAATCCGCCGTTGCGGCCCCTCCGACCCTCGACGATCCCCGTGCGGGCGACCTGCCGCAGCAGCTTTCCCAGGTAGTTCGACGGCGCGTGAATCTGCCGGGCAAGCTGGCCTGCGCCGGCATAGCTGCCGACGGGGACCTGGTGCAGGGCGAGGAGAGCCCGCAGAGTGTGTTTCCCCGTGCGACTGATCATTGCTCATTCCCCCGTAATATTAGGATATTAACATGCTATTAAATATTAATCCTTTGGCGTATGTTGTCAAGTGATCGGGTGGGGTTTTGGCGGACGCTTACAGTGATCGCGCGACGCTGCGCGAATGGTCCTGGAAGCAGCCTATCCAGGGGTCTTCCTGCCGGGCCCGCGGAGTCCATCTCCCAGATGCAGGAGGGCGAGCACGGGATGACGGACCAGCATTCGGGGGCCGGCGAATCGCATCACCCTTTTTATCTGCTCCCGCTCTCGTCTCGGGTAGCAGTGGACTTCACAGTGTGCGCACACGGGTTTTGCTTTCTGAAACGGGCAGTTGTCGATCTTGCGGATCGCATACGCGAGGAGCCGCCGGCATTCGTCGCATACATCCCCTTCGCCGCCGTGATGGGCGCGACAATACATTCCGATCATCGTTTCAACGGTCCGCTTCTCTCGCACCGATCGCCTGTTGTCTTCCACCCGGCGGGTGCGGGCAGCGAACCACGGCGTCGGATCCGCCTTACTGCGTCTTCAAGTACGCGTTTATCGCATCCGAGAGCTCTTTCAAAACCTCCTTGGGCATCGAAGCGAGGGATGCCTGTATCTGATCCTTGAGATTTTCCATTTCCGCGGCCTGCGCCTTGAGCTTGGCGATTTCCGCCTCCTGATCCGCCTGGAGCTTTTTCGTTTTCGTGTCGACGTAGCCCGTCGTGGCCAGGAATCCCAGGAAACCGGTCGTGGTACACCCTGAGAGTGCAAGGGCTGCGACGAGCAGCGGGATGACAAGCTTCTTCATGAGGGAGCTCCTTTCTGTCATATGCCGGCCGGGCAGGCCAGAAATTCCTGCCGCGGGAAGTGCATCGGGTATTCGGCATGCACCGGCGGTTCCCGCCGCTGCGACGAGGCCCGAGTCCCGTGCTATATTTTATCCGGAGTGGAGGAACCCTGTGAAGAGAATGCTGCTATTTGCTTTCGTGGCAACCGCTTTGGCTGCGTGCGTGACCGTGCCTGCCGGGAGAGTTTTCCTGGGCGAGCGGGCAGTCGACTTCAGGGCAGAGCATGACGCGATCGGCGTCGGCGGATACGATGGGTGGTTCCGGGCTCTCTCCTTCGAAGTCGAAAGGAACAATATCGAGCTCTTCGATATGGTCATCGTCTACGGCGACGGTCAGCGGGAGAGAATCGCCACCCGGCTGGTTTTCGACGCGGGGACCCGGTCCCGGATCATCACCCTCGAGGGAGGGAAGCGGCGCATCCGCTCCATCGAGTTTTCCTACAAGACGGTCGGCAGCTGGCTGGAAGGACGGGCCCGCATCCGGGTCTTCGGCATCCGCTGATTGCCCGCGGATATTGCGCGGGCAGGTGAGGCACAATCAGAGCGAATCGCGGGCGCCTGTGCCCGCGGCTCCCATATCCGCCGAAGGCACGACGCGCGTCAGCAGCGGTCCCCATTCCCGCTTGAATCCCAGCTGCGCAAGGTAGATGCCCCAACGGGGGTATTCCTCGTGGATTCGCGCCAGGTTTCCCACGGGATCGTACGCGGTGGCGGCGGGCTTCTTGACGCCCACGCACTCGCACAGGGGATCGATGTGCTTCGACATCCAGGCGCCCACGAACACCGGCACTCCCGCAGCAGTGAGCGCGTTCACCGTTTCATCCGCCCCCACGACAGGCTGGGTGATCACGAACTGCGCCCCCGCGTCCAGCTTCCGCCGCAATTTCTCCCGCTCGTGCTCTTCCGGCTCGTATTGATTGAACGCAACTCCGCAGAGAAACGCTCCGGGATGCTCGCGGGCGATGTAGTGCAGGAGCTCTACCGAGGTAACGGTCTTCCCGGCAACACCGAGCTCGGACGGTTCCAGCCGCGGGAGCCGCGGCCCGCCGTCTCCGCTCACCACGAGGAGGTGCTTGATTCCCCTGTCTCGCGCATCGCGGAGAAACGTGTCGAAATCCGGCTTGCGATGAAACGAGTTGATGTGAAGGAGAGTTCGCTCGGGATCGAAGGGGATCTCCAGGAAGCCCCCCACCTCCATTGCGGTGAAATGCAGGTTTCCCAGGGGGTTGTCGCAGATCGAAACCGTCGCTCCCTGGTCGAGAATCCTCTTGTAGCGCTGCGCGAATTGGGGAAGCTTCGCCTCGAAATCCGCGTCGTTCTGCTTCGGCGTGAGAAGCTCGATCACATATGGAGCGTCATTGAAAACCACCGTTGCCGTCCTCCCCTGACTCCTTAAGCTACTGATTTTTCCTCGGCTTTCAAACAGGCATCGCAGGGCGAAAGAGCGGATTGAGAAAGTGGCCCATGGACACTACATTGGGCGGCCGACAGGGAGGGACACAGTGGCGACCAGGAGGAACGAGCCGGCTTCCAGCCTCGACCGGCTTTCGCGCGCGCCGGTCTTCTTCGAGCCGAACCGCGTCTCCCGGACCTACAGGGGAGGGCGGCTCCTCGCCGCGATGTGCGGCCGTGTCGAAGACGACGGGAACCGACCAGAAGAGTGGATTGCATCGACCGTGCGTGCAAGGGTCGATGCTCCTTCCCGAAAGTCGGAAGGCCTGTCGGTGGTAGAGGGCACCGGCGTCCTTTTCGAGGAGCTCCTGCGCCTGCGGAGGACCGCGCTTCTCGGCGACCGGCAGGACCTCGGCGTTCTCGTCAAGTTCATCGACAGCTCCACACGGCTTCCCGCCCAGGTGCATCCGGACAAGTCTTTCGCCCGCAGGCATTTCGGCAGCAGCAGCGGCAAGACTGAAATGTGGCTCGTCCTCGCCGTGAGACCGGCGGCGAATCTGTTCATCGGCTTCCGTGAGGGTGTGACGCGCCGGGCCCTCGCGGAGGCGGTCGACGCGAGCGAATCCGATTCCTCGGCGCTCGTGTCTCTTTTGAACGAGGTGCCGGCCCGTCCGGGAGAGGCATGGCTCATCCCCGGGCGCCTGGCCCACGCCATCGGCGCCGGTTGCCTGATCCTCGAGGTCCAGGAGCCGACCGACTTCACCATCCGCCCCGAAGCGCGGATCGGCGAGAGACGACTCTCCGATTTCGAGCGATACGCCGGGCTCGATCGCGAGTCTGCCCTGGACTGCTTCGACCTGGATCGTCCGCAGGGAACGCGGGCCCTCCGCGAGTGCCTCCTGACACCGGCGGGGTTTGCAGTCGCGTCGCGCGGCTGCTCCGCGCAGCGCATCCTGGACCGTACAGGGTTCCCCGATTTCGGCATGAACCGCTACCGCCTGGATTCCGGGGCGCGATTCGGGCCTGTCGAGAGGCCCTCGATCCTGGTCGTCACACGCGGAACAGGGACGATCGCCTGGTCTGCCGGCATTCGGGATCTCGCGAAGGGGGGCTATTGTTTCCTGCCCTGCTCCGCCGGATCCGTCCTGGTGGAAGCCGGCGAAACCCTCGAGCTGATCGAGTGCCTTCCGCCGCTCGCCGCGGCAGGGCCTACGGCTTCCCGGGTTCCTCTCCCATGACCGCAATCGTCGCAGGGGAGGGTTGCAGGGCAGAGACCAGCGCGGCAACGAGCGTGATCGCCACGGATATCAGGAACACTTCATGGAGGCCGGAGATGAAGCTCTCCAGGGCGCCGGGCGCTGCGCTCATGCCTCCTCCATAGAGGAAGATCTTGAACATGACCTCCTGGGGGATTCGGCTCAGGACGAGAGGGAAAGCGATCGAGATGCTCAACATCTGGCCCGTGTTGTTGAGCATCGTCCGTATGCCGGCTGCGCTGCCGCGGTGTTCGCGGGAAACAGAGGACATGATGGTATTCGTGTTGGGCGAGCTGAAGAGTCCCGAGCCGCCCCCCATGAGGATCATGAACAGCGCGATCAGCCAGTACGGACTCGCGGCGCCGATCCGGCTCAACCCGAAAAGGCCGATCGCGGACACGAGGAGCCCCGCGGTGGCCAGGCCGCGGGAGCCGTGCCTGTCCGAGAGATAGCCCGAGAATGGCCCGACGAGCATGAATGCCGCCCCGAAGGGAGCCATCATGATTCCCGCTTGAAGCGGGTTTTTCCCGTAGGGGCCCTGCAGGAAAAAGATCAACACGAAGAGCACCGCGCCGCGGGCCAGCCCGTTGAGGGCGTTCGCCAGGGATGCGAAGGAGAAAAGCCGATGGCGGAAAAGCCGCAGGTCGAGCATCGGCTGCACCGCGCGGACCTCCACGGCGAAGAACGCAGCAAGACCGGCTGCGCCGCACCCCAGGACGACGTAGATAAGTGAAAGGGGAAGCAACGGAAAGGCAAGCAGGGAAAGCGCGAGGAGCAGAGCGCCGAGGCCAAAGGTGAAGGTGAGGCTCCCCGGCCAGTCAAACGTCTGCGCAGGGGCCGGAACGACCGGTTCCCTGAGGCGAAGCATTCCCCAGACGGTGCCGAATACTCCCAGCGGCACGTTCACCAGATAGACCCAGCGCCACGAAATTGCCGTCAGGAGGCCCCCTACGACGGGCCCGAGGAGAAAGCCCGCGGCGGCGGCGATCTGGTTGACGCCCAGGCCGAGACCGATCCGGCCATGATCGAAAGCGTCGGCGACGATCGCCGTGCTGTTGGTGAATAGCAGCGCTCCCCCGATGCCCTGGAGCACGCGTGATGCCACCATGTCCCCGGCGTGAAACCTCGGCTGGGACAGCCCTGCCAGCAGCGAGCCCAGGGTGAAAATCGCAAAGCCCGCGTTGTAGAGGTTCTTGCGCCCGAACATGTCGGCGAGCCTTCCGATCACGGGGACGAGGGCGGTGGTGATGAGAAGGTACGCGAGGAGAACCCACATGATCGTGAGGAATCCGGCCTGCAGCCCCGTGAGGATGTCCGGCAGCGCGATCGTGAGAGCCGAGCCTTGAATGGATGCGAGCAAAGCGCCCACCGTCGTGACGGAAAGCGCGGTCCATTCGTAGGAGTCTTTTCGCGTGGAAAGTGATCTCGTCCGCTCCATTTACTTAAGAATATATAGTGCTATATATTGTTAAGCAAATGACCTTCGTCATGACGGCAATCGATCGCGCGGGAGGTGACGACCATGAGCAGCGACGCGGCGCATGAGAGAGAGCCGGCATCCCCGGAGGTTCTCGCGCATGTCGGTGTCACGCCGGTGCTGGCCGCGGAGGGAAAATACAACTACCTGCGCAACGTCTACCTGAAAATGGACCGCACAACCCAGCCAGCTCGGTCCCTACGCGGCGGGAGGAGGAAAGGTGATCCTCGTCGTGGGCAGCCAGAAGATCGTTCCCGACATCGCTTCCGCCTTCACCCGGATCCGCGGGTACGTCCTGCCTTGGGAAAGTCCTAGGCGCGTGCGACGCTCGGGATCGACAGCTTCCTCGGCAAAATCCTGATCATCGAGCGCGAGTGGGTGGCCGGGCGCATCACCGTCGTCTTGGTTCGCCAGCCTCTCGGCATTTGAGCCCGCCTGTCCTCGGCATCCTCGGGGCCGGCCGGGCCCGCCGGGCCCTGCACGGCGTGGCTTACTCCTTTATCCGCAGGACGATCTTGCCTTTCACGTGGCCGGCTTCGCGGGCAAGGAATGCATCCCTTACCTTCTCAAAGGGGAAAACGCGATCGATGTGAACTTTCACCGACCCGTCGGCAACAAGCTGGGAAAGGCGCTCCAGCCGTGCCGTGGTGACTTCAGTCATCTGTCCGGGGGCAGTCACTCCGAACTTCGCGGCCAGATCCGCATCCGGTTGGGTTGCCACGGTGACGATGGTGCCGCCCTTCTTCAGAACCGTGAACGCGCCTTTGTAGGCGGCGCCTCCCGCGGTATCGAGCACGGCGTCGCAGTCGTGAATGCTTGCCGGGAAGGCCGCTTTCTCGAAGTCGATGACTTGGTCTGCCCCGAGGGACTTCACGTAGTCCATGGCCGACCCTCGGCAGGTCGCGAGAACGCGGGCGCCGAGCTTCTTCGCAATCTGGATGGCGAAGGTGCCGATGCCGCCCGAGCCGCCCAGGATCAGGATCGTGCTTCCCCGGGACAGCCTCAAGGTCTCGAGCGCCTGCAGCGCGCTCACGCCCGCCAGCGGGAGCGCCGCAGCCTCGGCAAAGCTCAGCTTCGCCGGCGCTCTGGCCAGGAGCCCCGCCGGCACGGCGGCATACTCGGCGAACGCCCCGCTCGCGCCGGCCATCGCGGAGGCCATGCCGAAGACCCTGTCCCCGGTCCGGAGAGTGCCGGCTCCCGGGTCCGTCTCGACGACGACCCCGGCAATGTCGATGCCCAGCGTCGCGGGAAAGTGAAGGGGCGCCATCTGGTGCATGTATCCCATCCGGATGGATGAGTCCGCCGGGTTGAGGCTCGCGGCGTGGACCTCCACGAGCACCTTCCCGCCGCCCGCCGCGGGCCGCGGAACATCCTGCGCGATCGCCACCACGCCCGCGTCCCCGTACTGAGTGATCTGTGCTGCTCTCATTCTTTTCTCCTTGGGAAGGAATATAAACAACTTAAATTTATTAATCAACATTTCTCATTCGTTTCGTGGTATCTTTTCCTGTCATGGACGGGCACCGTTTCTCGGAAGACCATTGCCAGGCGGAAGCGCTGAAGCTGCTCGGGGACTATGTCACGTTGCGCATCATCGACTTTCTCCGCGCGAAGGAGCTGCGCTTCACGGAGCTCCAGCGGTCGATCGGTGACGTGAACTCGGTCACCCTCTCCAACCGGCTCAAGCGCCTGGAGGCTGCGGGCGTGATCGCGCGGGAGGAAGCGACGATCGACCGGCAATCGGTTGCCTACCGGCTGACGGGACTGGGCAAGGGGTTGCTGCCGGTGCTGCGGGAGATCCAGAACTTCACCCGGCGGAACGTCACGCCCAGATCCGCGATCGGCTCGTCCGGAAGGAAGTGACATGAAACGCGAATCCACCGGGGACACGTTGCGCGATGGGGTGGGCGGGCTTCAGCGGATCACGCTTCCCAAGCCCACGCCGGGCCGCGGCACCTCCCTTCCCGCGGCCCTGCAGAAAAGAAAGACGGTGCGCGCACTCAGCGACAGGAAGCTTTCTCTGCAGACGCTGGCGAACCTGCTGTGGTCGGCATGCGGCGTGAACCGGAAGAAGGGGCCGTTTGGAGTTCCGGGGAGAACCGCCGCCTCGGCCAGCAACTCCCAGGAAATCGATGTCTACGTCGCCCTGGAGGAAGGGGCCTATCTCTACGAGCCGGTTTCCCACTGCCTGGCCCCGGTGGTGGCCGAGGACGTGCGCGTGCTGGGAATCGGCGAAGGGCAGGGGAAGATGGGAGCCCACGCCCCTGTGCGGCTGATCTACGTCGTGGATGTCGAGAAGTTCAGCCTGGCCGGATTCCAGGAACCGGGGTTGTGGGATCTCGAGACGCAGAAAGCCTATTATTACGTCGACACGGGCCTGATCGCCGGGAACGTGTACCTGTTCGCCGCTTCCCAGGGCCTGGCGGCGTGGTTTCACAACTGCAACAAGCCCATGCTCGCGGCGAAGCTGAGACTGAAGCGAACGCAGCGCGCGCTTTTCGGCCAGACCGTCGGATATCCGGACAAGACGCCGGCCTGAAAACAGGCTCCGGCCGCGCGTCAGTTCTCCAGGACCGTGATCTCGACCCTCCGGTTCTTTCGCATGCCCGCTTCGCTCGTGTTGTCCCCGATGGGCGAGCTTGCGCCCATGCCGCGGGCAGTCAGCCGTTCCGCGCTGAGCGCGCCGGTGGACAGGAGGAAGTTCGCGGCCGCATTCGCCCGGCGCTCCGAGAGAGCCTGGTAATCGCTTTCGGTGTAGCCCGGCGCGCGGGCGGTGAATCCCGCAACCGAGATGTCGCGGTCCGAGTACTTCTTCAATATCCCGGCGATGCGGCGGAGCTTGTCCTGTTCCGCGGGGAGGAGCTGGTCGGAGTTCGGGGGGAAATTCACGTTCTCCAGCGTGATGGTGACTCCCTTGTCGGTCGACTGCACGCTCACGTCCGGAATCGGCTGGGCATCGAGCTGCTTCTGGATGTCGCCCGCCACCTGGTCGCGATCGAGCGGCGGCGAGGGGAACACCTCCCCGTGGGAGTCTCCCTGGAACTCGACGTCGTCGCCGGTGTTCATCGCGAAGAGAAAGTCGAATGACTCCTCGATCGCGGCAGGCTTCCTTTCCGCGATATTCCACCAGTACCTCTGGTGCGAATAGCCGGTGACCTTCACCGGAGACATCCGCCTGGTGCCGGGCGGCGGGGATGTGAGGAAGGAGATTTCGTATTCGATGGAAAACAGGGCGCAGGCTACCCCGTTTCTCGTCACGTTGTTCTCATACCTGTAGTTCACCGTCACCGGGAACTGGAAGGGCGCAGGGATCCCGTAGTTCGCACGGAAATCGTGCGACTCCGTCCCGGGGGCGCTCCACGTGTCCCCGGGAGCGACATCCCCCTCGGGGAAGAGCGGGATGTCGCGGATGACCGGCAGGAAGTAGGACGGATCGATCGTGTAGGCCCCCCGGCCGTCCTTCCAGAACTCGGAGGTGGCGTGCTCGGTCCATTCGTACGTGTTCTGGGAACCGTACAGCCGCTCGGACGTCTGAAAGTCCACCACGTGATATCCCGCGTCCCCCTTGGTGTCGGTGACCGTCACCGCGATCTTGTTGAGGATATCGACCTCGTGGCTGAACTGGCCGTCAATGGACACCGATTCGTGCACCTGGGAGAGAATCCGGTACTTCTCCCCCTTCGAATAGGCGAAACGGAACACGTCCGCGGGAAGCGAAACCGCCGCGATCGCCATCGCAGCGGCAATTACCAACAGGCTTTTCTTCAACATCGCCCCCGTTCCCGCGGTTTCAAACGCCCGGCCTCAATCGTCGTGGGGAAGCGAGCCGCGCGCCGCGCGGAGGTACGCAAAGGGAGTCTGGGCAAGGAAATTGGACACCCGCGAAGTGTAGATGTCCGCGTAGCGCTCCACCTGCCGCGCGAAGAGGCTCTTGTCGTTTCCTCCCCGCATGAGGGGGCCCCACGTGAGGTTTCCCATGACGCCTGAGGCCTTGGCAAGCGGGGAGATCCTCGCGTCGAGCTCCTGGCTCTCCTCGGTGAGGCGCCGGATCATCGCCTCCAGTTCCTCGGGCCGGGCGCCCGGCGCGGGGCCGTACCTGTGCTGCGCGCGTTGACGGTCCAGGCGCAGCTGCGCGAGCCGGCTGTCCAGCTCCGTCTTGCGGGCCATCAGATCGCGGAGCTGCGCATCGGGCTCGCGCGCTCTCTCCATCGCCTGGATCTCGGATTCCATCTCCCGCAGGATGAGCCCCGTCCGCCAGCGCAGCATCTCCTTGCTCACGTGCACGTCGCCGAAGAGGTGGTCGCCCAGGTAGAGGATCTCGGCGCCCGAGAGCCCGAGGCTCGATTCCACCAGCTGCGCGTCGCATCCGACGTAGACGCGTCCGGGCTCCAGCGCGCCCCGGTGCGGCCGCAGCAGGCCCTGGCCCTCGTCGGTCATCAGGTAGGAAGCGTGGCGTCCGGAGAAGAACTCCGGCTTGCGCGATTCCACGATGATCAGATCGAAGAGCTCCCGCCAGTTCATGGGGCCCGGGAGGGATCGGTCGAGCGCGTAGCTCATCATGGAGCGGGTATAGACCCAGTCGGAGTTCGTGATCAGGAGCAGGCGCTTGCCCGCCATCTTCTGGTCCAGCAGGGTGAGAGGGAGATCGGGGTCCAGCTCCACGAACCGGTCGGGATCCGCCATGATCTGCGTCTTGAGCTCGCTCAGGTTGTGCGCTTCGTCCAGGGCGATGCGGAGGATGCGGTGCAGATCCCGGTACCCCAGGGTCTCGGGCAGCTTGCCCGCGTCCAGCAGGTCGACCAGGTGGGCGAAAAGGTTGGCTTCCGAGAGAGAGAACAAGGTGTTCATGAACTCCCAGCGCGGATCGGAAAGATCGACGAACGTGCTCGCGTAGGCGGCGCGCTGCTCCTCGAAGGACAGAGGGCGGGTCCCGTGGTGGGCACGGATGACGTATCCGAACCTCGTCGCCTTGACCAGGTTTCCCAGCTCCAGGTCGAAGGCGAGCCCCTGGATGACGCTGGCCGGGTCGAAGGTGAGGCCGCCGACCGGCCATCCCCGGCGCTCCAGCGGCCCCAGCGCGCGCTCGAATGCCGCGCGTTCCCACTCCGCGGTGCGGTAGTGCACGAGGGTGTAGTCCATGTCGTAGCCGACGGCCCGGATGGCGCGCATGTTGAGGGTGCGGTTGCACCACACGCGGCGCTCGGGCGGAACCGCCGGCGGAACTGCCATGGAAGCAGCCATGCCACACAATAGCACGGGGCCGCCTGTCTTGACTGCTCGGCTCCCCCTGGCTATCGTGGCCGCACCCGAGCGGAGGTCGGCATGCGCTCCCTTGTTCCCGCGGTCCGCCCGACGATGTATTTCATTGGCGTGAGCACCAGTCGGTCGATGATCATGCGGGTATTCCCCGCGTGGGCGCGGCACCTCGCGTTCGGTGACTGCGAGATCCGCGGCATCGACCTCGTCCCGCACGATTCGCGCGCGCACTACCGGGAAGTCGTGCACTTCATCCGCGAGGACCCCCTCTCCCTCGGCGCGCTGGTCACGACCCACAAGATCGATCTGCTGCACGCCGCGCGCGACATGTTCGACGAGCTGGATGATTTCGCGGCGCTGATGGGCGAGATCAGCTCGATCTCCAAGCGCGGCGGCAGGCTCGTCGGCGCCGCGAAGGATCCCGTGACGAGCGGGCTTGCGCTGGACGCGTTTCTCCCGCACGGGCATTGGGACCGTACGGATGCAGACGCCTTCCTCATGGGTGCCGGCGGAAGCAGCCTCGCGCTGAGCTCGTACATTCTCGGCCGCGCTCATCGACAGGACAGGCCCCGCCGCGTCTTCATCTCCAATCGCAGCCCGGGAAGGCTCGACGAAATGCGAAAGATCCACCAGGAAGAAGGTATCGACTTCCCGGTCGAATACGTTGCCACCCCCCGGCCGCAGGACAACGACGCCGTGATGGGGAAACTCTCGCCGTGTTCCCTCGTGGTGAATGCGACTGGCCTGGGCAAGGACGGGCCGGGCTCGCCGATCACTGACGACGCGGCGTTTCCCCCCAACGGGTTCGCCTGGGATTTCAACTACCGCGGTGACCTTCGATTCCTGAGGCAGGCAGAAGCAGGCGCGAAGGCGCTGAACCTTCACGTGGAAGACGGATGGCTGTACTTCATCTATGGCTGGCTGAGCGTCATCGGGGACGTTTTCCACCGCGAGATCCCCGCGACCGGACCGGGTTTCGAGGAGCTCTGCCGGATCGCCACCCGGGAAAAAGAAAGAGAGGAAGGATCATGAAAAAGATCTTCTGGCTCACCGCGCTCCTGGCGTCGCTTGCCTGCCCGTCCTTCGCCCAGCGGCACGAGCTCGTCGTCTCTGCCGCGGCGAGCCTCACTGACGTGCTCAACGCGCTCACGCCCGCCGCCGAGGCGTTCACCGGCGCCCGTGTGCTCGACAATTTCGGCGGATCGGGAGCGCTCCGCAAGCAGATCGAGGAAGGTGCCCCCGCGGACGTGTTTTTCTCCGCCGCCGCCGAGGACATGGACAAGCTGGAGAAAGCCGGACTGATCGAGCCCGGCACCCGGAGAGATCTTCTTTCCAACGCGATCGTGCTCGTCACCGACATGGATATCGCTCCTGTCGACAATGTCGATGGCCTCCGCACCCTGCTGGCAAAGGCCGAGCTCATGGCGATCGGCAATCCCGACACTGTCCCCGCAGGGCGATACGCGGTCCAGGCTTTGACGAGCGCCGGAGTGTACGGCGCGGTGGAGAAGAAGCTGGTGTTCGGCGGAACGGTCCGGGAGGTGCTCCAGTACGTGCAAAGCGGCTCCGCTCCCCTGGGCATTGTGTTCGCCACCGATGCCCTTTCCGCGAACGCGGGCAGCCATGTACGCCAGGTGTATGTATTTCCGCAGAGCGCGCTGCAGACGCCGATTCTCTATCCTGTCGCGGTCGTGAAGGCGTCGAAAAATCCCGACAGCGCCAGGAGGATGATCGACTTCCTCGGGAGCGCCGCGGCAAAGGAGGCTTTCCGCGCGGCGGGCTTTGTCGTGAAGTGAGACCCGCGGTGCCCTCTCGGTGCGCGAAAGGCCGGGGCGCGGGGTTTGCAATCGAGACTGTCCCGGTCCTATAATTCGACTCCATGGAGAATGCCCCGGCAGACTTCCTCCCGCGTCTCGAAGAGGCGCTTGCCCAGCGCGCCGCGTGGCTGGAAGCGACCCGGATTCCCCAGCTCAAGGACCTGCTGGGGACGTACCGGTCCCTTTTCGAAGGGATGACTGATACCCTCTTCAAGAAGGGGCTCCTGCGCGAGGATCCCTACGACCACGAGGGCACAGTGAACGACATCACGGTGCCCGCAGATTCGGCTCTTTCCGGATCCGGCGACGCGGCGGAGGTGAGCCGGCGCATCGTCGCGTATCGCCGCCAGATGGATTTCCTGGTGGACTCGCTGCCGCTCACCCTTGCCTCCGTGGACCTTGCCGCGCTGAAGAGCATCTCCTCGCTCCTCTCGTACCTGGACTGGGCGAGCTTCGGGGAGAGCTCGCACAGCCCGACCACCCGCGCGCTGGCCCGGCTGGTGACGAGCGTCCGCATGAGCAGGGACGGAATGTCGTCCCGCGTCCTGCAGGAATCGCAGACGCAGATGGAGAAGGTCTCCCGCGACATCGGCGCGCGTGTCGCCGAGCTGGAGGCCTGGCACCGCGAGTCGTGGAAGGCCGCGGTGCGGGCAAAGGTGCTCCCGCATGTTCCGCCACACACCGCGGTGACGGCAGAGGAACGGACCGCGAGGACCCTCGCGATCAGGAAGGCGTTCGAGGAGGCGATGCCCGGAAGCACCTGGCATCCGCAACTCGCCCAGGAGATCCTCGGCGAGGATGGGCCCCCGGGTTCCGCCGAACGCATGGAGAGGCTCATCGCTTCCCTTGCCGTTCCCCGGCCTGCGGTACCCGATGTGCACGATGCCCCTCTGAGCCGCGGCGCGCTGCGGGACGCGGTCCGCAAGGTCTCCCGGGCGGCGGGAGAAATCGGCTCCTGCGAGGAAGTGCTCGTGGAGAACGAGGGCGCCATCGAGAGACGCCGGCTCAGCTTCCTCCAGCGGGTCCGGCGCTGGTTCCAGAAGAGCCTGGGCAGGCTCGATGACCGTTTCTACGAGATCGAGCTCCGCCCCGCCCCGGGCGCGGACCCGAAGACCGAGACGATCGATTTCCTGAGATTCGTATCAGAAATGAACGAGATGAAGAGCGTGCTCGCCGAGATCATGCAGCCCGGGAGTCCCGGGCATCACCGGGTCGAGACGATGGACGAGGGGGGGCTCTCCGATTTCCTCGACTGGCAGATTCGCGAGCTGCGTCATCTCCATCGGCGCATGGAGGGTCTCAACACCCTTTTCCAGGTGAAGGCCGTCCACGAGCGCGGGGGTACGGCGAAGAGCATCAAGCTCGAGCTCCTTGCCATCGAGAATCTCCTCAACCGCGCGGAGGCGGCGCGCCGCCCGTGAGGCCGATCCACTCGGAGGTGCCGTCCCGGTAGTGCTCCTTTTTCCAGAGGGGGACGCGTCGCTTGACCTCGTCGATGACATACCGGCACGCGCGGAATGCCTCGTCGCGATGCGCGGCGACGACGCCGATCCAGACCGCGACATCGCCCACGGCAAGCCGGCCCACCCGGTGGACGCATCGCGCATCAATGATCCCATCCCGGGCTTCCTGGACGATGAGCGTCCCTTCGCTGACGCAGAGCGCGGTATAGGCTTCGTACTCCAGGCCCACAACGGCCCGTGTGCCGTCGGTGTTCCGCACCCTGCCTTCGAAAGAGACGAAGGCTCCCGCGTGATCTGCGCGGAGCATCGCTCCCAGCGCAGCGGGATCCAGGGGTTCCCCGCTGAGCGCGAACGGCCCCTCCGCGCTCACTCAGCCGCCTGCGTAGGGGGGAAGAAAGATCACCGTGTCTCCGTCGCCCACCCGCGTGTTCCAGGGCACGACCTGGTCGTTGAGCGCGACCGTCAGGCGGGAGACATCATAGGCGATGAGATACTGCCGGGCTCTCTCGCGGTACAGGTCCTCCGCCGTGGCCGCGGCAGTGCGCACCGTTTCCTCGGCCCGGCCAGCCGCCTCCCGGAGCGCCGCGTAGTATCGGATGTGCAGGCACTTCTCCGTCTCCACTGCTCACCCTCCGATGTGATACATCTCGACCTTCTGCCGGTGGACGCCGACCCGCGCGGCCCGCTCCTCGGAGTAGCGATCGACGCGGCGCTTCCACAGGGATTCGATCCGTGCAAGGAGCTCGGCGTCCTCCGCGCCGGACCTCAGGAGACCCCGCAGGTCGAAGCCTTCGCCCGCGAAAAGGCACGTGTACAGCCTTCCATCCGCCGAGAGTCGTGCGCGCGTGCAGTTGCTGCAGAACGGCTGGCTCACGGAGGAGATGAACCCGATCTCCCCCTGTCCGTCCGTGAACCGGTACCGGGTGGCCACTTCGCCGCGGTAGCCGGGCTGCACGGGCTGGACCGGAAACTCCGCGCCGATCGTTTCCAGCAGTTCCCGGGAGGGCACGACGAGCTCGCGCCGCCAGCCGTTTCGATTGCCGACGTCCATGAACTCGATGAATCGCAGGATGTGCCCGGTGCCGCGGAAGCGGCGCACCATGTCGAGAACCTGGCGGTCGTTCATTCCGCGCATCACGACGCAGTTGAGCTTGATCCCCCGGAATCCCGCGGCCGCGGCCGCCTCGATCCCCTCGAGGACCGGGGCGAGTCGATGGGCCCGCCCGTTCATGCGGGCAAAGGTGCTCTCGTCGACGGAGTCCAGGCTGACGGTCAGTCGCTGGAGGCCGGCAGCGCGCAGGGACGGGGCCATGCGCGCGAGGTGGGCGCCGTTGGTGATGAGGGCAAGGTCCTGGATTCCCGGAATCGACGCGAGGCTCCGTATCAGCTCCGCCAGCCACGGCCGCAGCAGCGGCTCTCCACCGGTCAGCTTCACCTTGACGACGCCGAGCCGGGCGAAGATGCCTGCCACCCGGGTGATCTCCTCGAAGGTGAGAAGCTCTGCCGCCTGCAGGAAATGGTACGACTGGTTGAACACCTCCGCCGGCATGCAGTAGGGACAGCGGTAATTGCAGGTGTCGGTCAGGGAAACGCGAAGGTCGTGGAGGGGCCTCCCGAATGTGTCACGCGGGAGCAGGCTGGAGCTTGATTCACGCAAGAGCCAGATGAATATAGGCAAACCTCGCTGCCCGGTCAACGCGGGGGACCCTTTCTCTTTCGCAACGTGACGGGATCCTTTACCCCGGCCGGTCGCTGGGATAGTCTCGCGT
>JBKQPS010000253.1:0-5867 GCA_052144915.1 Spirochaetia bacterium
GCACCCCGCCGGGGAGACACTCCCCGAGAGCGCCGCGGGCCGTGAGCGCCACAGGGTCGGTGACGCCGGGCCGGGTCGTCACTTCGACCAGGATATCCCATTCGCCTGAAAATGCCCGGTCGGCGGCAGGAGCGTCCCAGAGCATCTCCTGCGCCACCGCGTCACAGAACACCTCCGCGGCGATCTGCGTGGTGAGGGAGGGGATGCCGGCGAGCAGGAAAACATCCACGAGCCCGCAGGCGCCCACCTCGGCGGAGACAGCCGCGCGGAGTGACCCGAGAACCCTGTCCGCCCTGCCGTCCCTGCATTGCCGGCGCGTGAAGATCTCCAGCCGGAGGGAATCCGCGCCGGCCGCCGCTTCCGTGCCGGCCGCCGCTTCCGCGCCCGCCGGGCTCATCGCATGCGGTCTTCGGGCCGGCCGAAGGCGAGGGCGAGCAGGCACATGTCGTCCTGGGGAGGCTCCCCGCCCAGGAACTCCCGCACGCGGCTGACCAGGGCGCCCGCGTCCATGCTCCCGGTGCTTTTCTGGATGCGCGCCGCTTCTTCCTTCAGCCGCTGGATTCCAAAGCACCCCTGCCCATTGCGCGCTTCGATCACCCCGTCACTGACGAAGAGAAACGCGTCACCCGAGTCGAACTTGTGGTGGAAGGTCGCGTATTCGTGGTTGGCCACGTGACCCACGGGGAAATCGGACTGATCGAAGAGTGCGGAGGGCGTGCCGCCCGAAAGAACGAGCGGCGGCACGTGGGTGCCCGCGGAAGAGTACTCGAAGGTGAGCTTCTGCATGTCGAGCACGCCGAGGAAGAGGGTGAGGTAGATTTCGGGGTCCCCCTGGCTGATCTCGGTGATGAAGCTCTGGTTGATCGCGGTGATCACCGCCCCGGGCGGCTTCACGATGTACTGGCGGTTGAGGAGGACCCGCTTCACCGATGTCTCGATGAGCTTCTTCACGTAGCTCATCACCATCGCCGCGTAGATCCCGTGGCCGCACACGTCTCCCCCGTACACGCCCAGCCGGGTTTCGTCGATCTGGAACACGCCGGTGATGTCCCCGCCGAGCTCTTCGCAGGGAATGTAGTCCGTGCTGACCACGATGCCGGGGTAGGTCCTGCTCTTCTCGGGGAGGAGATTGCGCTGGATGGTCTGCGCCAGGGCCAGCTCCCGCCGCACCCGCGCGTTCATCTCCTCCAGCTCGCGCGTGTGCTCGCGGACCTTCCACGCGAGCAGCTTCTTCTCCACCCGGAGGGTTTCCAGCCAGCGCCTGTTCAGGCCCTGGAGCTGGAGGACCGCGCCCGAGAGGATGTTGCGGATCGTCTCCGGGTACTCGTTCAACAGGAGGGTGAAATCACGGGCCGCGAGGGAGAGGACTCTCACCGGACTCAGGGCAACCACGCTCGAGGAATGGCGGGTGGCGTCGATGATGACGGCCATTTCCCCGAAGAAGCTGCCGGGGCCCAGCTCGGCAAGGTCCCCCGGCGCTTCACCCGGCAGGCTGCGGCGGACCTGCACCCGCCCCTCCACGAGCAGGTACACTCGCTGCGGCGGCTCTGATTCGCGGATGATCGCGGTTCCCGCCGCGAACTCCTCGCTCTTCAGCAGGGCAGCCACCCGGCGCAGCTGTTCGTCGGTGAGGCCCTGGAGAAGGGTGTTTTCCGTGAGTATGGGGAGCAGGGAATCGTCCATGGCCTTGAAAGGAGAATCCACCGGGTTTCTCCGTGATGTCAAGTCCGCGCCGTTTCGTCTGTCAACGTCGTTTCGCAGCCCGTTCCTTGACCAGCCATGAGCGGCTCCGTATCTTGGTGCTGATGGCGGACATCCTGGTTTTCGGAGCACACCCCGACGACGCCGAGTTCGGAATGGGCGCGAGCATGGTGAAGTTCGTCCGTTCGGGGGCCACCGTGGCGCTGTGCGTGCTCACGCGCGGTGAATCGGGCACTTTCGGCACGCCCGAGCAGCGCGAGCGCGAGATGAAGACCGCGGCGGAGAAGCTGGGCGGCGAGCTGGAGATCCTCTCCTACCGCGACTGCCAGGTGTTCGACACCTTCGAGGCGCGCGTGCGGCTCGCGGAGGTCGTGCGGAAGTTCCGGC
This sequence comes from Spirochaetia bacterium, assembly GCA_052144915.1. Lineage (GTDB taxonomy): Bacteria > Spirochaetota > Spirochaetia > SZUA-6 > Fen-1364 > Fen-1364. Next base: position 2,089 of record JBKQPS010000253.1, read on the forward strand.
CGAAGATCGTGTTCTCCCCGTATCACACCAACCCGAGCTTCCACAAGGACGGGGCCGCGCACCCCGACCACACGGCCACGGGGACGATCGTCCGCTCCGCGCTGCGCTACGCGCGATTCACCGGGCTGAAGGAAGCAAAGGGCGAGCCGTGGAACGCCGAACACCTGCTGTACTACATGATCCCGAGGGGCCGAACCCCGACCCTCCTGAATGACGTGACGAAGTACATGGACGAATGGCAATCCATCGCGAGCTGCCACACCTCCCAGCTGAACCTGCGCGACGGCAAGGTCCTCCAGAACCTCCGTCGCTTCCGGGAAGCCTACGGCAACATTCTCGGCGTCGAATGCGCGGAGGGCTTCCTCTCCGAAGAGCCGATCGCGTTCAATCTCGGTGCATTGCTGAATCAGGAAAACGGATAGACGAGTATCCCCGCCCTGCCGACGTCGGTGAAGGAGACTTCCTCCCAGGGAATCACGAGCGAATTTCCCCATTTCACGAAGTCGGTGTAGCGGAAGTCCTGCGGCAGGCGGGGCAGCGTGAAGGCCTTCGGTGCGCCGCCCGACTCCGCACCCAGGATGCGGCCGTCCGGCAGCAGGGCGAGCAGCCTCCCGTCCTCTTCGAACATCGGGACAGCGACCGCTGTCTCGCTTTCTTTCCGCGAGCGGTAATTGCGCCTGACCGGGTTTTCCCGCGACCGGAGAGAAAACTGCAGTGAGGTTCCCGGCGCGAGCGACGGTATTTCCGCCCGGCAGACGGCGAAGAACGATGCCAGTGCCGAGGGCACGGACGCGCCCTCGATGGCAGGCACGCCGAGGGCCGCGAGAAACGTGTCCCGGTCCGCCGGTTCCTCGACCTTGGTGTCCGCATGGTAGCGCGTGTACTGGAACCGGGTCTCCGAGGCGTCGGTGTACTTCCACTCGAAATCGAAGCTGTTCTCCGATTCGGCGGCGAAGCCGACCGCCTCCCAGTCAGGATTCAACCGCTGGAACGGCGGGATCAGAAACGCGTAGTCGGCGAGCCGCGGTGAATACGACACGAGGCTGATCCCGGCGAGGGAAAGGTCCTGCTGGCGCACGTCATTCAGAAGGGCGTTGAAGTAAAGATGGATCGCAAGGGATCCCTGGCGCGGAATCAGCGCGGTGATCGTGCGGTGGCCGAATATCAGGGAATCCGAATGGTATTCGATGGCGAGCGTCCCCGTCGGATCCCTTCCGATGGACGCCAGCCCCGACCCGTTGACGCCGAGGTACAGCGTGCCGTCCAGGAAGGCCATGTCCGCCACCCGCGACTGGACCGTCCAGGGCCGGTGCGCCACGGGGCCCGCCGCGCCCGGATCGGCCACGGGCTGGAACGTCCCCGATTGGAGCTGCAGCCAGGCGGAGGCGCCCGCCCCGGCGGAACCGTCGGCGGCCCCCGGCGCGCGCCCGGAACAGCCGGCCAGGGCCGCCAGCAGCGCGAGGATCAGTATGCCCGGCCGAAGACCGCGATGTCCCGAGCGCTCTTCCCGCAGACCACGCACGGAGCACCTCCCGTGTCCTTCCTGTCGAGTGGGATCAGCCGGATCGTGGCCTTGGTCTCCTCCTTGACCCGGGCCTCGCACGCCGCATCGCCGCACCAGCCCGCCTCCACGAAGCCGCCCGGATCGTCGAGCAGCTTTGCGAGCTCCGCGTAATCGCGGGCGCGGAAGGTGTTGTCGTTGCGGAATTTCAGCGCGCGCTCGTACAGGGAGGTCTGCATGGTCCTCAGGAGCGTGCGGAGCGTCGCCCCCGCCTCGGCCACGGGAACGAACGCCTTTTCCCCCGTGTCGCGACGCACGGCCACGACCTGCGCTTTCTCCATGTCGCGCGGACCGACTTCCACGCGCACCGGGATCCCCTGGACTTCGTACTCGGAGAACTTCCAGCCCGGCGTGTTCTGATCGTCGTCATCGAGGAGCACGCGGAACTGCGGGGCAAGGGAGTCCCGGAGCTTCCGGGCGAATGCCACCACCGCGTCCTTTGTCTCGTTCTTGAAAATGGGAACGATCACGACCTCGATCGGCGCGAGCCGGGGCGGAAGGACCAGCCCCTTGTCGTCGGAATGAGCCATGATGATCGCCCCGATGAGTCGCGTGGACGCTCCCCAGGAGGTGGCCCAGACGTGATCCAGCGTCTTGTCCTTCGTCTGGAAGGTGACGTCGAAGGCCTTCGCGAAGTTCTGGCCAAGGAAATGGGAGGTGCCGGCCTGCAGTGACTTGCGGTCCTGCATCATGGCTTCGATGCAGTAGGTGCGCACCGCGCCCGCGAATTTTTCCGAGTCCGTCTTCACACCGTGCAGGACGGGGACGGCCATGTACTCCTCGGCGAACGTTCGGTACACCCCGAGCATCCGCAGGGTCTCTTCTTCGGCCTCCGCCGAGGTGGCGTGAGCCGTATGGCCTTCCTGCCAGAGAAACTCCGTGGTGCGGAGGAACAGCCGCGTGCGCCTTTCCCAGCGGATGATGTTGCACCACTGGTTGATGAGGATCGGCAGGTCGCGGTAGGACTGGATCCACTTCTTGTACATGCTCCAGATGATCGTCTCCGAAGTCGGCCGCACCACGAGCGGCTCTTCGAGCTTCTCCCCGCCCGCGTGAGTCACGACCGCCAGCTCCGGCGAGAACCCTTCGACGTGCTCGGCCTCTTTCTTGATGAAGCTTTCGGGAATGAGCAGCGGGAAATACGCGTTGACGTGCCCCGTGGCCTTGAACAGGCCGTCGAGGCCCTGCTGGATGCGCTCCCACAGCGCGTAGCCGCGCGGCCGGACGACCATGCAACCCTTCACCGGAGCATAGTCGGCGAGCTTCGCGTTGAGGACAATGTCGATGTACCACTGAGAATAGTCCGTTGCCCGGGGGGTGATCTTCTGTGCCATGCCGCCTCTGTGTGTGTGCGGCATTCTACGGACGAGGCGGGCCGTTGTCAACGTCCGGCGCCGTGCCGGCACGGTGGCCGCGTGGCACTCGTGCGTCGCCGGGCGCTCGTGCGTCGCAGTGCACCCGTGCGTCGCGGGACCGATTACCTCGGCCGGACGGTCTCCACCATGTAGCGGATGTTGCTCCCCTGCGTGTCCTGTTCCTCTTTCTGGACGATGAATACCAGCGAGGCGCCGTCCGGCGCGAGGATGATCTGCTTGATGTGGTACGCCTTTACGCCGCTGCGCTTGTAGCCGGGGTTTCCCGCGGAAAGGGAATGCACCGTCCCGTCTTTCTCGGTGATGGAGATCGACAGGCTGTAGGAAGCTCCGGCCGCGGCAGCCGTCTGCGTCAAGGCGACTTTGTATGAGCGCCCGGTCTGGAAGTCGCGGAACTCCAGCGCTTCGGCGGGCGAAGCTCCGTCGAGCAGGATGTAGAGGAGCCGGCCCGTGGAAAGGTGATCGATGCCGAGCTTTTTCGTCCGGGGAAGGGCGTCGGAAAGGGCGTTCAAAAGAGCTCCCAGTCCGTTCGCGCCGGGATCAACAGGCTGCGTGCCGACGAACTGCATCGTGCCCTTTGCGGCGAAGGCGTTTGCCGGGACGTCGACGATGAACGTGTCGGCCCAAGGTGTGGAATCTTTCTGGGCGATCCCGAACTGCCCGAACATGAAGTACCGCGCGTCTTTCGAAAAGCCGAGGTTGACGAACTGGGCGACGTCCCCCGCGGAAGCGGCCAGCGCTGCCAGGAAGAACAGTACCCAGACAAGGGCAAGCCGTTTTGACATAGGTGCTCCTTGTACTAATATCGACGGCACCGCTGTTTTTTATAGAAGAATTTGGAGCTT
>JBKQPS010000254.1:0-10001 GCA_052144915.1 Spirochaetia bacterium
TGTATCACCGCCTGTCAGGGTTTTGACACGAAGATCCGGCATGGTAAACTCCTTTGGTGCCATGCGGCACGATGCCATTGCACCCAGCGGCAGAATGCGCTACTCGGTGCAGGATGATTTTTTTGACCCTATAGGGCGTTGTTCGTCATGGAAAGGATCGAACCTCAGGCGGTGCGAAGCAATCGGTAGAAATACCTATTCTTGTGAGCACGCCCAAGGTGTCCGCGTCGACCTGCCAAACCGGCCCGGCTTGCTCAGGATTGCCCAGGAACGTGGTTTTTATTGTTGTCCTTGTCGTTCTCCTCGTTATTATTATTGAAGCTACTGGTGATTCATGAAGTTCGAGCTGGGTGCTCTCGTAGGATCTGATCGATACGCTATCACGGATGACATGGGGGAAATCGCCGCGGTTCCGCCTCGACGCCTGTATCGAGCACGTGACACGGTTCTCGAGCGCCCCGTGCTGCTGATCGTCGGCGCTCCGTATGCGGCGCACTCGATGCTTGCCGAGGCGCGGATGGCAGCGCGGCTCGGGGCTCATCCGAACATTGCGGCGACCTACGATACAGGGAGACACGGCGAGCACCCGTATCTTGCTCTCGAGCCCATGGAGGGGAGAAACCTCGCGGGAGTCTGGCAGAGGGACGCCGCAACGCGGATGACGGTCGAGGAAGTGACGGCAGTTGCCAAGGCAGTCTGCTCTGCTCTCGCCCACGCTCACATCGCTGGTGCGGCCCACGGAGGCCTGGTGGCCGCTTCGGTTTGGCTCGATGCGAAGGCCGGCGCCAAGGTCGCCGGCTTCCGCATCGTTGAGGCCACGAGCGAAGCGGTGCGCGGAGACCTTCACCCCCTCGGTCTCCTTCTCTCCTGGTTGCTGACTGGGGAGGCACGAACGGTGAGCGTTGACGGCGTTGGGGTCGCCCTCAGCAGCGCACCGGCGGAGTTGGCCGGGTTCGTTGCGAGTTTACTCGGTGGTGAAATTGCCACGGCCGAAGAGGCGTTGAGTCGGCTTCGGGGCGATGAACCCGGGGCCGTCAGGGGGGACTTCGTCGGGCGACGCGAAGAGCGGCGGCTGCTCGAGGCGGCCTTGGCTGAGGCCTCCGCAGGCTCGGGCAGGGTGGTGCTCCTTGCGGGAGAGCCAGGCATCGGGAAGACCCGCGTGGCCCAGGAGCTTGCCGCAGATGCGGAGCGGCGGGGCGTGCGAGTCCTGTGGGGCCTGTCCCGGGAAGGGGACGCGGCTCCGCCGTACTGGCCCTGGGTCGAGGCCTTGCGGGGTTTGTCCACGGCCTCCGGGAGCGTCGTCTCCTTTCTCACCGATCCGGAGCACAAACCCGCCGGCCTTTCGACGTTCGCCGACAGCCCCCGCTCCGTCCGCTTTGCCCAGTTCGATGCCGTCGCTTCTTTTCTCTCGGCAACGTCAGATGAGAGGCCTATCGTCGTGGTTCTCGACGATCTGCACTGCGCCGATGAGCCGTCGCTGCAGCTCTTGGCGTTCGTCGCCCGGCGGCTGGAGCGATCCCGGCTCATGATCGTCGGCACCTACCGGGATACCGAGCTTAGGCGAGGCCATCCCCTCCGAAGCGTGCTTGTCGATCTGGGTCGAGAGCAGGCCTTTCGGAGACTCACCCTTCGCGGCCTGTCCGAAGGGGAGGTGGCGCAATTCATGAAGCGTCTGGCCGCAGGTTCAGTGGACGATCGGCTCGTTCAAGCGGTCCATCGACAGACCGAGGGTAATCCCCTCTTCATGAAGGAGCTTGTGCAGCTCCTCGACCACGAAGGAGCCCTGGGTGATCCCCGCTCTCTCGCCAGGCGCGCTCTCGAGGTTCCCGAAGGGGTTCGGGAAACGATCGGGATGCGTCTCAGCCGGCTCTCCGAGCCGACCAACCGTGTCCTGGGGCTCGCCTCGGTCATCGGCGTGGCCTTCAACCAGGAGGAGCTGAGCCGACTTGCAGAAGGCAGTCGCGGCCTGGACGTCCCGTCAGCCCTTGAGGAAGCCCTGAAGGAGGGCATTCTGGTCGATGTGCAGGAAACGGGAACCTACCGGTTCCATCATGCTCTGGTGCGCGAAGTGCTGTACGACGAGTTTCCCTCGATCCGCCGCTCACACCTTCACTTGAAGCTGGCTCGAGCCCTTGAGCAGGCCCATGCGGATGACGTGACCCCATTTGTTTCGCGACTGGCCGAGCATTACCTGGCGGCGACTCAGGCGGGGGCAGCGGGAAAGGCGGTGGAGTACGCGCGGCTGGCCGGAGGCAGCGCCATGGACATGCTGGCCTTCGAGGACGCTGCACGGCACTTCAAGAACGCCCTGGAGACCCTGCCTCTGACCGAGAGGCCGGAACCCCGTCAGCGTCTGGAGCTCCTCCAATCTCTGGCCGAGGCCCAGATGAGCGCACATGATCCGGGCGGCGGTTCGAAGACTCTGCAGCACTTGTTCGAAACGGCCGCTCGTGAAGGCATGAACGACCTCTGCGCACAGGCAGCGCTGCTCGCCGAGAACACCGAGTTCTGGTCAGGGCTGCCCATCCCGTATGTGATTCCGATGCTTGAGCAGACCCTGAAGGGGATGGGAGAGGAGCCCACCCCCCTGAGAGCACGACTGCTCGCCTCCCTGGCCCGGGCGCTGCTGTACGACAGGCAGCTCAAGGAGGCGGACAGGTTCAGCCGAAAGGCGGTGGAGGATGCCCGCGAGGCGGGGGATCCCGGCACACTGGGTTTCGCACTGAGCAGCCGCTTGATAGTCATCTGGGGGCCAACCACCTCGGACGAGCGCCTGGCCTGCGCCACCGAGATGCTCGAGATTGCGAACCTCGTCGGTGATTCCGAGCAGGCGTGCGTTTCCCACGGCTACCTGGTTACCATTCACCTGGAACGTGGAGAGAAGGAACGGTATTCCAGGCATCTTCAGGCTTGTGCGCGCCTGGACGTCAATTCGAAGCTGCCCTTCCTGGGCTGGGCCGATCGTATTTTCCTGACAGGTCTCCCTCTTCTCGAAGGGCGGTACGACCAAGCGCTGGAACGCGCGCAGAAGGCCTTCGAGCTCGGTCGGCGGACTTCTATCGACGCCGTCGACGGTACCTACAGCCTTCAGATGTTCACCATAACGCGGGATCGAGGCCAGGTGGCCACACTGCGGCCGGTGCTGGAGAAGTTCCTCAAGGAGTCCAACGCGCCGATCTGGAAGCCCGGACTGGCCCTGCTGTATGCCGAGCTTGGGATCGCCGAGGAAGCGCGTGCGGTGTTCGAACGGGTAGCCTCGAACGGATTCACGGCGATTCCTCGCGACGCCGGTTGGCCCGGGGCCATGGCGTACCTCGCCGAGGTCTGTTCTTTCCTCCACGACGAGGGCCGGGCTGCCCAGATCCACGAGATGCTTCTGCCTTGGGCGCACTGCGCCATCATCCTTGGGGGTATCGCGGTCTGTCTGGGCTCGGGTTCGCGGTTCCTCGGTCTGATGTCATCGTTGCAGAGAAGGTGGGCCGAGGCGGAGGGCCATTTCGGGGAAGCCCTCGCTTTCAACGAGAAGCTGGGCGCGCGGCCGGCTCAGGTCAGGACGCGGCACGACTTCGCCGCCATGCTGTTGAAGCGGCGGCGAGGCGATGATATCGGACAGGCCTCAGAACTGGTGGAGCAGGCGCTGAGAATTGAGGGGCATGCAACCGCCCGCTCGATGCCGTTGTCGCGAAGGCACTTCGCGCCCCGCATCAGAAGATACAACCGTTTCGATGGGACAGGCACCAGTTACGGTGCCGGACCTGAATTGCCCATACGGACCAGGACATCGTGCCTGACCAGCTCCCGCGTCAGGGGAATGACCTGGTCCTCGATGCGATTGCCGTCCATTTCGATCCACGACACTCCACGTTCGCAGCCTTCGGGGTTCTCGACTCGAATCGCGTACAACGCCTTCCCATGACGATACTGCATTTGAAATCCGTTCCACCAACCAGGGATAACGGGATCCAGCAGTAGTCGGTTCCCGCGTACCCTCAGGCCAAGAATATCCTCCACCCAGGCGCGGTACATCCACGCGGCAGAGCCCGTGTACCACGACCAGCCGCCGCGGCCGACACGTCCGGGCAACCGGTAGACGTCCGCCGCTATCGCGTAAGGCTCCAACGAGTATCGCTGAACTGACTCCCGATCGCGCGCCCGCTCGATCGGGTTGAGCATCTTCAGCAGCCTCTCGGCGCGAGTGCCGTCTCCGCGCCGCGCAAGGGCCATGGCAAGCCATACGGCGGCATGCGTGTACTGGCCTCCGTTTTCCCGAACCCCCGGCGGGTAGGCCTGGATGTAGCCCGGGGAAGGCACCGCTTTGTCGAACGGCGGCGTGAAGAGCAGCGCGAGTTCTTCTTGCTCTAACACCAGCTGGGACCACGCGGAGTCCAGCGCCGCTTGCGCGCGCTTCCCGTCAGCGCCTCCGCTCAAAGATGCCCAGGACTGCGGAAGGGAATCGATTCGCGCCTCGGAGCTCGTCGAGGAGCCAAGGCGAGAGCCGTCATCGAACGTCGCGCGAATGTACCAATCGCCGTCCCAGGCTGCTTTCTCGATTCGAGCGATCAGCGCTTCCCTCTGGGCGAGGTATTCGCGATTTGAATCCGTCCTGCCCAGCGCCTCGGACATTTCCGACATCCCTTTGAGGACATCGACCAGGAACCAGCCAAGCCACGAGCTCTCCCCACTGCCTCCGGCGCCGACAAGGTTCATCCCGTCATTCCAGTCTCCGGTCCCGATCAGGGGCAGTCCGTGCGGCCCGACGGTCAGGCCGCGAGCCACGGCGCGCCGGCAGTGCTCGTAGAGGGAGGCGCTCTCCTGTGCCGTGGTCGGTGTGAAGAAAGCCTCGTGTTGATCGTCTCTGAGAACTGGCCCGTCGAGGAACGGTATCGCTGTATTCAAAATTTCCGCATCCCCCGTGACTCGCAGGTAGTGCGCAGCCACGTATGGCAGCCACAGGAGGTCGTCCGTGATGCGTGACCGTATTCCCGCCCCGCCGGGGGGATGCCACCAGTGCTGAACGTCGCCTTCCCGGAACTGCCGGCTCGCGGCAAGGATGATATGATCACGCGCCAGGGAAGGGGCAGCGTACGTCAGGGCCATGACGTCCTGCAGCTGGTCGCGAAAGCCGAATGCGCCGCCCGACTGGTAGACGGCCGACCGTCCCCAGATCCGGCAGCTGAGGGTCTGGTACAGCATCCATCTGTTGATGAGAAAGTCTACCGAAAGCTCGGGCGTGTGCGCTTCGACCGTGCCCAGCAGATCGTCCCACCACATCCGTGTCTCTGCCAGGGCGGCATCGATCTCCCCGGTCCTTCGCAACGAGAGCACGAGGGCCCGGGCCGCCTCAAGGGAGTCGGCCTCTCCAAGGATGCAGGTCACCTCTGCCTGTTCCCCGGCCGCAAGCGGGAGGATCGACCGCAGCGCCCCGCACGGATCGAACCCTGCGCCCACGCGATCTGACAGCGATACCTGCTCCATGGCCGCCGCGGATTCCAGCGAGCCGTTGCGGCCCAGGAATGCCGTGCGGTCGCCGCTCCAGGATTCCACGGCAGCGCTGAGCGCGGTGAAGGCGACACGGCTTCCGTACTCGGGGTGAAAACGGTTTCGAGCCGTCAGCGCCTGCATCTCGTCGTCCCAGCCAGTCACGACGTGCATCTGGGAGAGCTCACGGTGCTCGCCGAGCACCCACTCGACGTACCAGGTCAGGGAGAGCGTACGGCGTCGAGAGGAATCGTTTTTCAGGCGTAGTCGCTGCAACTTGACCGGCCGGCCCCCGCGTTGATCCATCGGGACGAACACCGTCAGCTCCTGGCTGATGCCGTTGCTGTTGTGCTCGAACACCGAGTACCCGGCCCCGTGGCGAGCACGGTACGCCGATTCCTCCCGGATCGGTGATGCGGTCGGCGACCAGCACCGTCCGGTCTCCTCGTCCCTGATGAACCACGCTTCGGAGGCCGGGTCCATGACCGGATCGTTTGACCAGGCGCTGAGCCGGTTCCGCTGGCTGTTCCCGTTCCAGGTGAATCCCGCGCCGCTTTCGCTCACGAGCGTTCCAAAGGTCGGGTTGGCGATGACGTTCACCCAGGGGGCCGGAGTGTTGGTGCCGGCATCGAGATAGATCGCATACTCCCGCCCATCGGGCGTGAAGCCGCCCACGCCGTTGAAATAGGGCAGGTTCAGGAAGGGAAGAGGGCGCGAAGGGTCTTCGGCGGCTCGTTTCCACGCCGGCCTCAACCAGAGTTGTGACGTCTCGCCCGGTATCCCCACCTGCTGCGCCAGGGCCCCGCGCGCCCCTACGAGCACGATGCTGGCAGCCGCGTGCAAAAGGGTCAGGTCCGCCTCCGGGATCTGATCCGCGCTGCGAAGGAAGACACCTCCCGGTTTGTCTCTGCCCGTATGTGTCGAGTGGGCCTGGATCAGCGCCTCGAGCCTCTCGTGCATGGGCCGCTCGTACGTGCTGGCCTCCTCGGCGATGACCAGCAGGTCAGCGATCAGCCCGTGCATGCGCCAGTAGGCGTGCGCCTGGAGCATCTGCCCGACCAGGCCGACGTCGCGGATCTCGTTGATGGTGACCAGTGCAATGGGCAGGTCGCCGGAGATGCCATAGTGCCAGAGCCCGGCCTGGCCTTTGACGTTCTCCTCGATCCTCTCCGCGGCGGATCGCAGCAGCCGGTTGGGATACAGGAGATGACTCGCGAGCTGCTGGAAGCGCCGCGCGTCGTCGGGCTGAATCCGCAGGACGCGCATTTCGAGCTGCGCGGCGGCCCATGCAAAGTCGATCGCGCGAACGATGGCGTGAGGATCGGCGTACTTGCCGATGAGCTGTATCGCGTGTTCTCGGCTCGCCGCGGCGGCGACCACCAGGGTAAGCACGACATGACGGCCCGGAGTCAGGTTCACGCTGGTTCGAATGCTGAGAATCGGATCCAGCACGCACCCTTCGGTGTTGTGCGGCTCCTCGAAGCTGCCCGCGGGGCTCGCCGGCGTCCGGCCCCGTCCAATGAACTCGCGGCGGTCGGTCTCGAACCGCAACGGTTCCTGGCTCGCCTCTTCCAGGGTCACGCGGTGAGCGACGTACATCGGCGGCGTATCGCGCCCTCCGGGGCGCCGGAACGCCAGGAGCGCGTGCTGCTGCCGCAGCGCCTCGGTCTGGATGAACAACTTGCTGAAGGCAGGATGCTGCCGGTCGGCCGCGTGCGGGGCCATGGACAGCTCCACGTAGCTGCTGCACTCCAATCGTCGGGTGCGGAGGGAGCGGTTTGTCAGCGTGACCCGGCGGATCTCCACGTCGTCCTCCGGGGAAACGACGACCTCGGTCTGGACGTGGATTCCCCGGTGGACGCGTTTGAACACGGCACGGTCCACCGCAAAGGAGACAGAATAGGATTCGACGGCGCCGCCGCAGGGTTGAAACGGCGCAGACCATGTTTCTCCCGACTCGCCTTCGTGCAGGTAGAACCAGGTTCCCCACGGGTCCCGGGTCTGATCCGATCGCCAGCGCGTGATTTCCTCCGCTCCCCACTGGCTGTATCCGCTGCCGGCATTGGTGAGCATGACGCTGTAGCTGCCGTTGCTGAGGAGCTGGGTCTTGGGCGTCCGGGTGTGCGCGGTGTCGAACGTGCTGGTAGAAGGGGACCCTTCACCAACGCCCTCAGCCCCCTGTGCGCCTTCCCGCGTGGAGATGTGATAGAGCGAGGGCAGGACAGGAACCCGCTCGTGCAGCAGGGGCTCCACGGAGCGCACGCGGCCGTCGGCATGGAAGCGGCGGCGAATCGCTCCTCCCAGGAGAAAATTGGCGAGAGAAAGGAATCCCATTCCCTGGTGATGCGCCATGTAGGCCTGGACGATCACGCCCTTGCCGCCGGCCCTGCCGGGTTGACGGCTGAAATCAATGGCGTCGTAGTACCCGTGACTGGAAAGGAGACCAAGGGCGGCGAGGCGTCTCAGGTTGCGCATGGTTTCAAGTGGTGAGAAACCGACGGCGAGGAGCGTCGCATACGGGGCCACGACGAGCTTCTCTTCCGTCAGGCGCTTCAACCCCAGTTTCGGCACGCCGAAAGCCCTGTACTGGTAGATCCGATTGATATCCAGATCCGCGAAGGTGGATTCCGAAATTCCCCATGGCACATGATGACGTCGCGCATGCGCCATCTGAACCGATACGGCTCCCCGCGCGGCTTCCTCCAGGAGCGTGTTGGGAAGAGATTGCTGAAGGATGAACGGCATGAGATATTCGAACATCGTCCCCGTCCAGCTGAGGAGCACGCGGCGCCGGCCCACCGAGGTGTACGGACGGCTCAAGGAAAACCAGTGCTCTACGGGAACATCCCCCCGGGCGATAGCGGCGAAGCTGCCCAGCCGTGCTTCACTGGCGAGCAGATCGTAGAAAGCCATGTCGCGGCGTCCCTCCGAAACGTTGTAGCCCACCGCGAACAATCGGCGCTCTGGATCGTAGAGGAAACGCATTGCGATCTGCTCCGACAGTGCCTGGCAATCCGCAATAAGCCGTTGCCCGAGGCCTCGCATCTCACCGGCCAGCCAGCGTGCCGTGGAAAATGCCTCCAGCACTCCGTCGAGCCAGGGGCAGAGTGGGTCTGCGGACCTCTGCGCGGCATCCCGCAATCTCTGAAGGATCGGAATGCAGCGGACTCGGCCATCTGCCAGGTCGTTCAGCGAGGGGGCACGCGACAGATCCTGGCGCACCGCCTCCGCCGCTTCGGGACCCAACGACGCGATCTGCTCCTCCGATTTCGCGACGAGCAATTCCATCCATCCCAGGTAGCGGTCTGCGACATGTCGGGCGGCTGATGCCTGCTTTTCCAGCTGCCCGACCCAATACGCGCGATCTTCTTCAGGGCCCGCAATCGCCTCCAGATCCCCGGCCCCCATACGAAGAAGGCCGAGAGATTCCACGAATCGGGCCGGCGGGCTTTCCCACCTGCTCAGCAGGGCCGAGAGAGCATGCGAGGCCGAACTGGACGATCTTCCCCGGCCCAGGATGCGCCGCAGGATCCTCCCCGTATCCCGCAGGCCGGAAAAGACGACGCCGTCGAGGATCGGGGTGCGAAGCATCTCTTCCAGGCCGTGCTCCAGCGCCCATAGGGACCCCAGAAGGTTCCCGCTGTCCACGGAAGAAACGTAGCGGGGCTCGAGTGGAGCCAGGGACCGAATGTCGTACCAGTTGAGCAGATGACCCTCAAAGCGCTGCAAACTCCCAATGGTCCGCATGGTCAGCGAGAGTTTCTCAACGACCTGGTCCACGGTCTGGTACCCGAAATCACGTGCCGCAAGAGCGCTCAAGATCCACAGGCCGATGTTGGTGGGACTGGTGCGCATCGCAACTTCGTTCCGGGGGGAGACCTGGTAGTTGTCCGGGGGCAGCCACGATGTTTCGGCCGTGACGAAATCGTCGAAATAACGCCACGTTCGCCGGGCAATCTCCCGGAGGAATCGTGCATCCGCCGGGGGCAGCGCAAGAGGCCGCTCCTGGGCACGCGGCTTCAAATTCAGCGCCCAGGCAGCCAGCGGGGAGAGAAACCAAGCGGCCAGCCACGGACCGGCACTCGCCAAACCCGACGGCATCCCGCGCAGCATCAGCAATGCCGCAATGGCACTGGCGATGCTGACCAGGGCCATGCCGATCATGAGGGTCCGCGGAGCTTTCAGGCCGGTGCCGGGCGACTCCTGGGTGGACGTCCACTGGAGCATCCCGCGGTGCGAAATGAATCGGCGATAGGTGGCGCGGACAATCGCATCCAGGGCAAGTCCGGCCTGGTGGGGAAGAAAGGACGCATCGGCGAGAGCGCGAAGCGCGTCGTGAGCGACTCCAGAAAAACTGAAGCCCCGCAGCCCTCGCCGCGTGGTCGCCATGGTGAAAGGCTGTGCCAGGGGCCGGAAGAGAAGCTGTGCGGCGACGATCAGGGTTGCGATCAGACCCGCGGGCGGCGAGAAGGCCCCGCATGCCGCCAGCAGAACAACGCTGGCTGCCGGTACGAGACTGCGGC
>JBKQPS010000255.1:0-14647 GCA_052144915.1 Spirochaetia bacterium
GCTTCCCAACGAGTTTGTTGCCGGGGCGATCCGGTTTCTCGGCCTGAAGCCCGACGAAAGCTTCTACTGGGGCAACTCCCTGCTGGGACTGATCTGCATCGCACCTGCGTTCTACGCCATCTGCGCATCGCCCACCTTCAAGATCGCTTCGCGCCTGGGCGTCGTGTTCGGCGGCGTCTCGACCGCCCTGTCGAACTTCTGGCTCATGTTCTTCCAGGGGTTCTCCGTGTGGACGTACGGCGGGACAATCCTGGGATACATCGGGGTAACGGCCGTGCTTTTCCCTTTCCTTCGGGGGCTCTCGCGGCTGAGCCCGAGGTTCCGGCCGTTTCTCCTGGCCGTCGGGTGGACAGTTTACGAGTACTTCAAGTCGGTCGGTTTTTTCGGCTACCCGTGGGGGTTGGTCGCTTACCCGGTGGGGAACGTCCTTCCGCTGATCCAGTTCGTCGACATCACCGGCATCTGGGGCTTGTCGCTGCTCATGTCGCTGGTGAACGCCCTGGTGGCAGAGTACGCGCTGGCAGGACCACGGCTGCTCTTCCGAAGGCAGGGCGCATTCGTGGCTTTCCTCATCGCCTGCGCAATGGGATACGGAGCCTGGCGCCTTGCGACTCCCATCCCCGCCGCATCGACGGCTGACCTCCTCCTCGTCCAGCAGAATGTCGATCCGTGGGGAGGCGAGAACGGCAAGGGAACGGAAGACAGCATGGACGTGAATGTGAAACTGACCGCGGAGGCCGTGTCCGCGCTCCCGAGAAAGCCCGACCTCGCCGTGTGGAGCGAGAGCTCCGTGTCCAGCGTGGCGGTGAACCTCGACGGCACCTACTATCCCCCGAAGAATGCGCTCGTGCCGGGCCTGCAGAAGGGAGGTGTGCCGGTTCTCTTCGGCGGGGTCGTCATCGTCGATATGGACACGCAGGCGTTCTGGAATGCGGCGGTGCTCGCCTCGAAAGACGGGCGCGTGCTGGACATGTACGGCAAGATGCACCCCGTGCCCTTTGCGGAGAGCATCCCCTTCTACGAGCTGGCCCCGGTGCGCATGTTCTTCCGCACCGTCGTCGGGATCTGGAATCCGTGGGTGCTCGGCACCCGGTACACGATCTTCCGGGTCCCGCTTGCCGACGGGGGAACCATGTCCTTCGGCGCGCCGATCTGCTTCGAGGACGCGTTCTCCGATCTGAACCGGCAGTTCATCCTGAGGGGCGCGGACCTCCTGCTGAACATCACCAACGATTCCTGGTCGAAGACCCGGTCATCGGAGATCCAGCATTTCCAGGTCGCCCGGTTCCGGGCGATCGAAAACCGGCGGGTGCTCATCCGGTCAACCAACGGCGGGGTGTCGGCTGTCGTCGGGCCCTGGGGGGAGATCCGCGCGCGGATGCCCTTCTTCGAGCGCACGTGGCGCGGCGTGCAGGTCCCGATTTACAAGGAAGCCTCCCTGACTCCCTACACCAGGTTCGGCGACTGGCTGCCCCGAGTTCTGATCGCACTTCTCCTCGTCGTCCTCATCATCAACGTATTGCCGAAAAAAAAGAGGCCGTCCGCCCTGGACGACCTCCTCCTTTCACGCCCGAGGACTTGAGTTTTACCTGTCCTCGTAGCCGCCCGCCCGGGGCTCCTTGGGCTTGGCGAAGTTCACTTTCAGGTTTCGTCCATCGAGGGCGGTTTCATTCAGGGCCTTGATCGCCGCCTCTGCCTCGGCCTGGCTCGCCATTTCGATGAAGCCGAAGCCCTTCGACCTCCCGGTCTGCCGATCCTTGATGACCTTGCTCGTCTCGACAGCCCCGTAGGGGGTGAACAATTGACGCAGGGAATCCTCGTCAATCCGGTAGGGAAGATTCCCTACGTACAGGTTCACAGCCATACACACTCCTTTTCCGAGAAATAGAGATTGGGGGGACACGATGAGGTAGGTACAGGTCGAAAAGCAATGGGAATCGTGACCAAAGCAAGCCGATTTTACCTGCTCTCCCTGCACAACGCAAGCATTTTTTTCCCGTAGAAAGCGCCGCCCGGCCCGCGCGCGGGCCGCTCTCGGCGGGGGCTGCTCCCAGCGGGGGCTGCTCCCAGCGGGCCGGCGGCGAAGGGCTGTTCTTCTACTTCTTGCCGTGCACGAGCGATGCGACCATGGCCGGCAGGCCATAGAGGTTGATGTAGCCCGTGGCATCGGCGTGGTCGTAGCTGGTCGCCCCGAAAGAGGCGAGGTCCTTCAAGTACAACGAGTACGGCGACTTCCTCCCGGCAATGATGATGTTCCCCTTGTACAGCGCGAGCTTCACCGTGCCCGTCGTGAACTCGGAGACCTTTTCCATGAACGCTTCCAGGGAATCCCGAAGGGGCGTGAACCACTTGCCACCGTAGACCAGGTCGGCATAGGTCTGGGCCACGTTCTGCTTGAAGTGCAGGCAGTCTGTGTCCAGGGTCAGCATCTCCAGCTCCCGCAGGGCGGTGAACAGGATCGTCCCCCCGGGGGTCTCGTAGACGCCGCGGCTCTTCATTCCGACCCTGCGGTTCTCCACCGCGTCGGTGCGGCCGATGCCGTTGGCGGCGCCGGCTTCATTCATTGCCGTGACGATCTGGAACGGTGTTGCCTTCTTCCCATTCACGGCGACCGGGAAGCCTTTCTCGAAGTCGATGCTCACCTCGGTTTCCCTGTCGGGGGCGTCCCGCAGGGATTTCGTGAGCTGGAACAGCGGCTCCTGCGGCCTGTTCCATGGATCCTCGAGGTCACCGCCCTCGTGGCTCATGTGCCAGGCGTTCATGTCCCGGGAATAGATGTTTTTCTTCGAGATGCTCCCCAGGTCCACGCCGTGGCCCTGCGCGTAGTCGATGGCCTCCTCGCGGGACCGGATGTTCCACACGCGCCAGGGGGCGATGACGGTGAGCTGCGGCGCAAGGGCCTTGTACGCCAGCTCGAAGCGGACCTGGTCGTTTCCCTTGCCCGTGCAACCGTGGGCCACCGCGTCGGCTCCCTCCTTGAGGGCGACCTCGACCTGCGCCTTGGCCTGCAGCGGACGGGCGATGGACGTTCCCAGCAGGTACTTGCCCTCGTAGATCGCCCCCGAGCGCAGCATGGGGAACAGGTAGTCCCGGGCGAACTCTTCCCGAAGGTCCATGAGGTACAGCTTCGAAGCGCCGGACGCCTTCGCCTTTGCCTCCAGCCCCGACAGGTCCTCGTTCTGCCCGACATCCGTGCAGACCGCGACGACTTCCGCCCCCGGGTATCTCTCCTTGAGCCACGGGATGATGATGGAAGTGTCCAGGCCGCCCGAGTACGCGAGGACGATCTTCTTCACGCCTGTTCCTTCGCTCACTGCAGTGCCTCCTCGATGAGCTTGATTCCGGTGTCGATTTCCCTCCCCGTGATGACCAGGGGCGGGGCGATCCGCACGATATTGGCTCCCGATCTCAGGGCGAGCATTCCCCGCTGCCGCAGGATATCCAGAAAATCCTTCACGTCGCCGCCCGTGTACTCGAACCCGCGCAGGAGGCCCATCCCGCGGAGCTCTCCCACCTTCCCGGGGTGTGCTGCCTTGAGGCGCTGAAGCCAGCGCAGCAGATGCTCTCCCATGTCCCGCACGTGCGCGATGAACTCGGGCCGGCGGATGGTCTCCCACACTTTTCCTGCAACCGCGGTGGTGACGGGGCCGCCGCCGAAGGTGGTCCCGTGGTCGCCGGCGTGAATGAGGTCATTGACCTTCCCGGGGATCAGGACTGCCGATAACGGAAGGCCGCCGCCGAGCGGCTTCGCGAGGGTGATGATATCAGGCTGGAGGCCGGCGGCCTCGGAGGCGTAAAAGGTACCCGTCCGGGCCATGCCGGTCTGGACCTCGTCCGCGATGAGGATGGCGCCGGTGCGGGCGCACGCCTGGTTCAGGGCGCGTGCGAACTCCGGGGTCATTACGGCCAGGCCCCCTTCACCCTGGACGACCTCGACGATGACCCCGGCGAACTCTTCCGTGAGACTGCGCTCCAGCGCCTGCGGGTCGTTGTACGGGGCGACGACGACGCCGGGGATCAGCGGCAGGTAGGGATCCTGGTACTTGGGGGTGGGCGTGCAGGAAAGGGAGCCCATGGTGCGGCCGTGGAAGGCCCCGGCAAAGCACAGGAGCTTCTCGTGGCCGGGTCCCTTTGTTTTCAGCGAATGCAGCCGGGCATACTTGAGGGCCGCTTCATTCGCCTCGGTCCCGCTGTTGCCGAAGAACACGGACGCGAACGTGAAGGGTCCCTGCGCGAGCATGGCGCGCGCAAGGGCGAGCGCCGGTTCGGTGGTGAAAAGGTTGGAGATGTGGCTGAGCCGGCGCATCTGCTCCATGGCGGTTTTCGCCAGGTCCGCGCGGCCGTACCCGAGCGCGTTCACCGCGATGCCCCCGGCAAAATCCAGGTAGCGCTTCCCTCCCGCATCCTCGAGCCAGACGCCGCGGCCCCGGGAGATGACGAGGAGCTCAGTGCCGTACTGCGGCGGAAACGGGAGATTCGACGCAATGGCGCGGGTCATTTCCACAGGCGTGTTCCTTCCTTTCCTTCCAGCAGCCGGACCAGGGATCCCGGGCTTTCGTACCTGCCGATGATCACGTTCCTTACTCCGTTGCGCATTGCGTCGAACGAGGCCGACACCTTTGGCACCATGCCGCCCGAGATGACGCCGCGTTCGACCAGCTCCTTCGTCTCCGCCGCAGACAGCGCCGGCACGACCTTTCCGCCGGAGACGACACCCGGCGTGTCAGAGAGGAACACCAGCGAGGCCGCCCCGAGATGCGCGGCCAGGCGGAAGGCCGCGGTGTCCGCATTGACGTTCAGCCCGTCGCCTTCCGCGTCCATCGAGGTGGAGCAGAGGACGGGGATGTATCCGGCGTCCAGCAGGAGGTGGAGGAGCCGCACGTCCACGCGAGTCACCTCCCCGGTGCGCGTGGCAGCGCCGCGCCCGCCGAGTGGCTCCCCCGTGAACGTGCCGCCGTCCGAGCCGCTCAATCCGACCGCATCCAGGCCGCGGGCGCGGAGGAGCCGCACGAGCTGGGAGTTCACCTTGCCGGCGAGCACCATGTCGACGATCTCCATCTCCTCCGGCGAGGTCTGCCGCACGCCGTCGTGGAAGACCGCCTCGATGCCGAACCTGCGCGAGACCGCGGTGACTTCCGCGCCTCCACCATGCACCAGCACCAGCCGGCTTTCCCGCGAGATGTCCCTCAGCTCTCCGCAGAGGGCCTGGAGGCTCTCCCGGTCTTCCGCGGCCTTTCCGCCGATCTTCACGACGATCGTCTGCACCTCACAGCTCCCCGGCGGTGCGCAGCCCCGTTGTCTCGGGGATGCCGAACCGGATGTTCATGTTCTGCACCGCCTGCCCGGATGCGCCCTTCACGAGATTGTCGATGACGGAAAAGAGCATGAGGTGCCGGCCCTCGATCTTCCACCCGATGTCGCACCTGTTCGAGCCCCAGACCTCGCGCGTCTGCGGGACCCTTCCGCCCGCGATGCCGATGAACGGGCGCCCCGGGTAGGCGCGGAGGTACGCGTCCTCGATGCTGCCCGGCCCCGTGTCCGCCGGCTCGCGGGCGAGCTCCGCCACGGTGGTCACCGCCATGCCCCTCCGCAGGGGGGCCATGTGTGGAGTGAACAGGACGGAAAGCGAAGCGTCGGCGGCAAGGAGCTCCTGGGAAATCTCGGGAGCGTGGCGATGCTCCGTGCCCGGGTTGTACGCGTTGACGTTCTCCGACCGCTCGACAAACAGCAGGTCAACCTTCTCCTTTCGCCCGGCTCCGGAAATTCCGGAAATCGCGTTGACGATCACCGCTCCCTTCAGGAGGCCCGCCCGCGCGAGAGGGAGGAGGGGGAGAAGAGTAGCCGTCGGATAGCACCCGGGGTTGGCGATGATGTCGGCTCTCCTGATGGCCTCCGTATGCCATTCCGAAAGACCATAGACGGCGCCGGAGAGGAGCTCCGGCTTTGGCGGGGCCGCCTTGTACGCTTTCTGGAACACGGCCGGATCGTGCAGCCGGAAGTCCGCCGACAGGTCGATGACGACAGTCGTGCCGAAAAGCGGCGAGCAGATTTCCGCGGACTTCAGGTGGGGAAGCGCGGAGAAGACCACGTCGATCCCGTCCCTGGCCGCGGCCGCTTTCAGGACATCTTTGACAGTCACGAAGTGACCGCCGGGGATTTTTTCCTCGATGCCGGGAGGAAGCCCCGGATCCGCGTCCCTTACTTTCACTCCCGGCTGGGAGGAAGAAGCTGCCAGGACCTGGTCCACCTCTGAATGCTCGGCGAGGATCCGCAGCAGGATCTGCCCGGTGTAGCCCGTGGCGCCCAGCACCGCTGTCTTCATTCACTTTCCTCCTGGGAAACCGGGTATCCGGGCCCGCAGGGCCCGCACGAGCCGGAACGGGGTCACGCCGTTGCGCGGCACGACCAGGACCGTGTCGTCTCCCGCGATGGTGCCCAGCACCTCGCGGACGCGCAGGTTGTCCAGTGCGGAGGCCACGCTGCTCGCGTGCCCGGGGAGGGTCCGCATGAGGCCCAGGGTGGAGCAAAACTCCACCGAGAGAAACCCCCGCTTGAAATCCTGCATGTAGGTGGCGTCCGAACCGGGCTTCAGGTCCCTTTCCGCCGGGACGTAGGTATATCCTCCCTGCGCGGTCGGCGCCTTGCCGATTCCCAGCCTCTTCAGGTCCCGCGAAAGGGTGGCCTGCGTCACCGTGAAACCCTCCCGGCGGAGCAGCTCCGTGAGGTGCTCCTGGCTGTCCACCGCGGTGCCCGCGATGATCCGCCGGATGGCCTCCAGGCGCGCCCCCCGTGGAGGCCCCCCACGGGAGCGCCCCCGGTGCGGGTGGGTCCCGGCGTGTGTGCGGGTCCCGGCCCGCGGATGCGTCCTGGCCTGCCGTGCGTTTCCGGTGGTATAATTATCCTTCACGATTGCATAATTATGCCATTGGGCTGGCGCCCTGTCAAGCGGCGTCAGGGCTGGGGCGCAGAATCGGCGCCGCGAGGAATTTTTCCGGCGCATGCCCAGCGACAATGCAGAATGTACCCCGAAACGGAGTACATTCTGCATTGTGGGACCAGGGGGCCGGGGAATTTCGCCCGCAGTTCCGCGGCAAACCCCGCTTTCGCCTTGCCATCCACCGTGGGCCCCGCGTATAGTCCGCACGGAGGCTGGTACCCATGAATATCTGTGTCTTCTGCTCGTCCAGCGACGCTGTGGACGGCCAGTACCGCTCCGCCGCCGCGGAGCTGGGCGCGCTGATCGGCCGGGGCGGGCACACGATGGTCTATGGCGGGGGCAGGGTGGGTCTCATGGGAGCCGCCGCCCAGGCGGCAAAGGAACACGGGGCGCGGGTGATCGGCATCATCCCGCAGTTCATGAACCGGCCCGGCGTGCCCAACCTGGACTGTGACGAGCTTCACTACACCGGCGACATGCAGGAGCGAAAGGCGAAGATGATGAAGATGTCCGATGCATTCGTGGCGCTCCCCGGCGGCTTCGGAACCCTGGAGGAGATGTCGGAGGTCATCACGCAGAAGCAATTCGGCTTTCTCAAGGGCCCGCTGGTCGCGGTGAACACGCGGGGCTTCTACGATCACCTGGCCGCCTTCTTCGAAGAGTTCTACGAGCAGAAGTTCGCGAAGCCGGCTTTTCGTGCGACGTGTCCGTTCGTGGGAACCCCCGCCGAGGCAATTTCGTACATCGGGACCTACACTTCCCCCGGCGTGACGAGCAAGTGGTTCACGTGAGGCCCTGCTCCTCCAGCAGGCGCCGCATCTCCCGCGCGTTTTGCGCGGCGTTTCCGCGCCAGTGGTTGTTGAAAAACAGCAGGATCACCGGCACCTTCGACAGTATGAACCGGATGCGCTGCACCCATTCCTCCAGCTCCTCGCGGGCGTACAGGTAGTCGTAGCGGGAGGCGTTGTCTCCCGTCCACCACGCCTCCTTGTTGCGGCCGTGGAAACGCACGTAACCGAAACGCCCGGTCGTCTCCGTCGTGGGCGGGAGGAGCTTCGGGAGGTCGGGTTCGTCCACGCTCACCAGGGACACGCCCCGCCGTCGAAGCCCCTCGAAGACGGGCTCCTTCAGCCACTCGCTTTTTCGGAACTCCACCGCGAGCGGCAGGCCCTCCAGCTTCCCGCAGAGCGTCGCCAGCCGCGACCTCGACTCCGGGGTGTAGGCGAAGCTGTACGGAAACTGCAGGAGGACGGCGGCAAGCTTCCCCGACTCCACCATGGGCTGGATCCCGGACCGGAACACCGCGATGTCCTTTTCCAGGCTGTCGCCGATCTCGTGCGTCATGCTCCTGTGGGCTTTCAGGGCGAAGGTGAAGCCGGGCCCGGTGCCGGCCGCCATGCGCTCCAGCATGCGCGGGTCCGGCTGCCGGTAGTAGCTGAAGTTCAGCTCCACCACCGAAAACTCGCGGGCGTACAGGGAGAGGAAGTCCCGCCTCGTCGCGCCCGTCGGGTAGAAGGGACCCACCCAGTCGTCGTAGGAATACCCGCTGGTCCCGATAAGCACCGCCATCAGTATCCCGCCGTTTTGTCCACGACATTCCGCAGCGGCTGCCCGCACACCCAGCGCTCCAGGTTCCCGCAGAACTCGGTGAAGGCCTCCTCGTCGTACCCGGGGTGCACGCCGCCGTAGTGCGGCGTGATGATGACGTTGGACATGCCCCAGAGGGGGTGGCCTGGCGGCAGCGGCTCGGGGTCGGTGACGTCGAGCCCTGCCCCTCGCACCCTCCCGTCCCGAAGCGCCTCCACGAGAGGGTCCGTGGCGATGGCCGATCCCCTGCCGGCATTCAGGAGCCAGGCGCCTTTCATGGCGTCCAGCTCTGCCCTGCCGACGAAGCCCTTCGTCTCCGGCGTCTTCGGGAGGATCAGCATGATGACGTGCGAACGCGCGAAGACGTCGCGCCGGTCCCCAGGTCCGGCCACCTCGTCCGCCGTAGAATCGGGGCGCGAGCTGCGGCTGATGCCGATCACGCGCATGCCGAACGCCCGGCCGAGCGCGGCGCAGTGCCTGCCGATGACCCCGAGCCCCGCGATGCAGAGCGTCCCGCCCGCGAGCGTTCCCAGTCCTTTCGAGGCCCGCGCCTGGTCCCACGTTCCCGAGTCCTGGGCGCGGAGGGACGTGTGGAGATTGCGGATGAGCATGAGCGTCATGCCCCAGAGGTGTTCGGCGACGCAGCTCGCGTGGATGTGCACGTTGGTGAATACCGCGGGATGGCGCCGCGCCTCAGGCACGGCGAGAAGGGAGTCCAGCCCTGCCGTGCTGGACTGCAGCCACGCGAGCCTTGCCGCGCTCTTCCACAGCGCTGACGGCAGCCGGGGGTAGCAGATTTCGATCTGGCTGACCAGGTCCGGGTCCGCGGCAAGCTCGGGCTCCTGCACGATTCGCGCGTCCGGCGCCGCAGCCCGGATGCGCGCCTGCTTTCCCTCGTCGAGTGGTGTCGTGATGAGGATCACCGGACCGGCATGCCTTGTCATGGGGAAAAAGAAAGGCCGATCTCCTCGAAAGTCAAGAGCGCCGTTGACCTTTCGGCTCCCCGGGCGGGATACTCCGCGTATGACCTCCCCGGCAGGCGAGATGCCCGGCTTCATCCGGGTCGACCACCAGTGGAGCGCCGATTCCTGGTGGAGCGCGGTCCGCTGCCGGTTGGGCAGGTTCGGTGCGCATTCCCGCGTGGCGCCGGGCCTGTACGCCCTGGGCAGGCCCGATGCCGGATCCGCGGTGCTCGTGACCGCGAGCTACCGGCTTTCCTTCGACCTGCTGCGGCGCGACGCACAGGACATCGAATGCTGGATCCTCGTGCTGGACACCCGGGGGCTCGGCGTGGGCAGCGCTGCGGCCTCGGGGATGTTCGGCACGGACGAGCTGGTCACGCGCGTTGCCGCGGCGCGGCTCTCCCGCGTGGTCAGCCACCGCACCCTCATCCTGCCGGGCTGGGCGGCCGCGGTGATCGACACGGGGCTGGTCGCGGCGAACACGGGATTCGAGGTCCGGATCGGTCCGGGCCGCACTGTCGATATTCCCGCGTTTCTCTCGCGGGGCGCGCCCGCCGGGGCGGGTGATCTCCGCGACATGCGAGTGCTGGACGCGCTGGCGCTCACGCCCGCGGAGGCGGGACGGTCGCTCACGCGCTATGCGTGGTTTGCCTTCGCCGCGCTGCTGTACGCGGGGCTGGGCCCCGGCGGAGTCAGTATCGGGCGCGCCCTGGCCGGGTCGTGGCCGCTTCTCGTGCTGGGGCTGGCGAGCGTCGCCTGCGGGTCCGTGCTGGCCCCGGTAACGAACGCGCTGGTGCCGCGCATCCCGCTCTGGGTCCACGGGGCGGTGCTCGGAAGCGCCGCCACCGCGGCCCTCCTGGAAGGGGCGCGGCTTGTCGCCGGCATGGACCGGTACCTCGCCGCGGCATGCGCGATGTTTTTCCCCGTCGCGGCCGCGCTCATTGCGGCGCAGTTCGCGCAGGCCATGCCGGGTGACCGGCAGCCGCCGGCGGCGGCGAAGTCCCCCGTTCTCGCACTGTGCGCCGGGGCAGTGGCCGTGCTCGTCGTCGCCGCGCTTGTTCTTTCGAAGTCCGCGCTGTGGCGCAGGGGTCCCTGAAAGACTACACTCGGGCATGCGCATCATCGTCGGCCATACGAACATGGACCTCGACTGCCTCGGTTCACTCGCGCTGGCGCGGGTCTTGTACCCGGGGTACCGCGCCGTCCGCAGCCGGTTGATCCACCCCGTGGCGCGCACCCTGTACAACCTCTATGCGGATTACCTGGACATGGCGTCGGTGGACGAGCTCTCGGGAGAGACCGTGGAGAGTATCGTGGTGGTGGACACGCGATCCCGGGCCCGCATCAAGGAATACCTCGGGGCGATCGATCCGCTGCCGCCGGTGGAAGTCTGGGATCACCATCCCGAGGATTCCTCCGACATCGAGGGCGCGGTGATGCGGGAGGCCGACGTGGGGGCCAACACGACGCTCCTCGCCGGGGAGGCGATGCGCCGCGGGTGCGCGCTGCGCCCGGAGGACGCCACCATTGCCCTCACCGGCATCCACGCCGACACGGGCAGCTTCACCCACGAGAACGTGAGGGGCGAAGATTTCCAGGCGGCGGCGTGGCTGATGGCGCATGGGGCGTCCCTTCCGCTGGTGAAATCGTTCCTTCGCACCCTGAAGGAGGAATCCCAGGTTACGCTCTTCCACGAGCTGCTCAACAGCCTGTCCTACCAGACCGTGCACGGCCATCTCCTTCTCACCGTGTACCGCGAAATGGACCGCCAGGTCGGCGGACTGGCCGCGGTCGTGGAGAAGGTTTTCGAAGTGGAGAGTCCGGACGCGATCTTCGCCGTCTTCGCTTTCACGAGGGACAACGAGACCCTCATCATCGCGCGCAGCCAGGCCCCGGGCGTGGACGTCTCACGTCTCCTGCGCGCGTTCGGCGGCGCGGGACATGCGCAGGCATCCTCGGCTCTCCTGAAGGGGCAGCCGGGGCGAAAGACCTTCCACGCCCTCCAGGCCTGCCTGAAGACGATGCTCGCCGACGCGGTGAGCGCCACTGCCATCATGGAGACGCATGTGGAAACCATCCGCCAGAACTGGTCCCTCCGGGACGCGTCCCAGTTCCTGGAAGACTCGGACCGCGGCGGGATGCCCGTCACCGACGAGACGGGGAAGCTCTGCGGCTACCTGGGCCTGCGCGACATCATGAAGGCGAGGAGGGGAGGGCAGATGACGGCGCCGGTGAGCTCGCACATGGCCCGGCGCGTGGTAGCCGGTTCTCCTTCACTGTCGCTGCGGGAAATCGAGAATCTCTTCTTCACGCATACGATCTTCGACCTGCCGATCGTCCAAGAGGACCGGATCGTGGGCATTGTCACGCGTGACGCGTTCCTCCGCGCGCGCGCGGGCCGCCCCGCCACTTGACCAGCCCAAAATGTTGGACGCACACTCAGGCCGGCATGAATGACATGATCTCTCACCTGCTCTCCCTGAGACGGGAAACGAAGGGGTACTGGGCGGAACGGATCCTTTCCGAGCTCGAATACGTGGTCGACCTGTCGCGCTCCGCCGGGCGCGCGCACGACGCCCTCCTGCGCACCACGATAGAGAGCCTCGCCGCAGAGCACGCCGCGGAGGGAGCACTCACCCGGGAAACAGTGGAGGAGACCGAGGCCCGCCTCCAGCCGCTCGCGGCGCCGGCAAAATCGATTACCGTCGTGTGCCCGGCGCACGCGCACATCGACATGAACTGGCTCTGGCGATTCGACGAAACCGTGGCGGTCACGCTGGACACCTTCCGCACCATCCTCACCCTCATGACGGAATACCCCACGTTCACTTTTTCGCAGTCGCAGGCCTCCGCGTACCGCATCGTGGAGGAGCACGACCCCGAGATGCTGAAGGAAATCCGCAGGCGCGTGAAGGAAGGGCGGTGGGAAGTCACCGCCTCCACGTGGGTGGAGGCGGACAAGAACATGCCCAGCGGGGAAAGCCTCGCCCGCCACGCCCTGTACACGAAGCGCTACCTCTCGGCGCTCCTGGACATCCCGCCGGACACGCTGCTCCTGGACTTCGAACCCGACACCTTCGGACACAGCCGCAACGTCCCCGAGATCCTCCGCGGGGCGGGCGTGAAATGGTACTACCACTGCCGGGGCAGCGACGAGCACAGCCTCTACCGCTGGCAGGCCCCTTCCGGGGCGTCCGTGGTCTGCTACCGGGAGCCCTTCTGGTACAACGCGGAGGTGACTTCCGCGATCGCCCGGGAGGCGCCGTCGTACTGCAAGAAGCACGGCATCGACCTGATGCTGCGAGTCTACGGCGTCGGCGATCACGGCGGCGGTCCGACCCGGCGCGACATCGAGCGGATCATCGACATGGACGGGTGGCCGATCTTCCCGCACGTGCGGTTCGGCACATTCCGAGAGTTCTTCCAGGCGGCGGAGAAGACCGCGGAAAAGCTGCCCGTGGTGAACCGGGAGCTGAACGGCATCTTCGACGGCTGCTACACCTCGCAGTCCCGGATCAAGGCTGCCAACCGCGCTGCCGAACGGCGGATCGTCGAGGCGGAGACGTTCTCCAGCATCGCGTCGGTGGTCACCTCTTCCCCGAGCCGCGCGGGGCAGTTCGCCCATGCGTGGGAGTCGGTCATGTTCAACCATTTCCACGACATCGTCACCGGCTCGGGGACAGTGGACACTCGCGAGTACGCCCTTGGTCAGGCCCAGCGCGTTCTCGCTTTCGCGGGAACAGAGGAATCACTCGCCCTGCGAAGGATCGCCGCATACGTGGACACCTCGTCGCTCGGCGACCCGCGGGAGGACGCGCGCGCCAACCTTTCCGAGGGCGGAGGCGTGGGCTGGGGAGTCTCGGACTTCAAGCTGTCCCACGTCGAGCGCGGGAAGGGGAGGACGCGGATTTTCCACGTGTACAATCCGCTCCCGTGGACGCGCACCGAGATCGCGGAAGCGGTGATCTGGGACTGGCCCGGGGATCCCGCGCGCCTGCTGGTGAAGGATGCCGCCGGCAATCCGTTGCCCCACCAGATCTTTCCGAACGAGGTCCACCCCTTCTTCGGCGTGTCCTACTGGGGCCACCAGTACCTGCGCGTGCTCGTGGCCGTCGCGGTGCCGGGCTGCGGGTACACCACCTGCTCCCTGAGCGAGGGGCTTCCCCGCGAGCTGCCGGCATACACGGGAAACGAGCCGCGCGTGCAGCGCCCCGAGGAGCACGTCCTGGAGAACAGCCGTGTGCGCGCCGCGTTCGATCCCCAGACCGCCTGCCTGCGCTCGTTCATCGACAAGGAATCCGGCGAGGAAATGCTAGATCTCACGCGGCCGGCCGGCGTGTTTCGCCTCGTGCAGGAAGACGAGAGCAGGGGAATGACCGCCTGGGTGGTCGGGCCGTGGATGTCCTCCCGCTGCCTCCACGAGGGGGCGCGGCTGTCACCCGTGGGCGGACGGAACGGCCTGCGGCAGTGGCTGAGCTACGAGTTCCCGTTCGGCGCCTCGCGTCTGAAGGCCACCGTCTCGCTGGATCACGACGCCGCGGGCCTTTCCTGGGCGGTCGAATGCGAGTGGCTCGAAGTGGGCCGCAGGGCGCACGGGGTGCCGCAGCTGAACTTTTTCCTTCCCTCCTCGGGAGAGCTGAAGGCGTACAGGTTCGACGTTCCCTTCGGGACGGTCGACCGCCCGCCCGCGGAAATCGACCAGCCGGCGAACAGCTGGGTTCTCGGCGTTCCTCGAAAGGCCGGCCGCAAGGCGCTCATGCTGACCGCGGACCAGTCGCACGGCTTCCGATGCACAGGCAATGCCGTCTCCCTCTCCCTGCTTCGCAGTTCGATCGACCCCGACCCGCACCCCGAGCTCGGCGTGCACCGGTTCGGATTCTCGGTGTCGCTCGCCGACAGCGCGGCGACGTCGCGTCTCGTCGCGGCAGCGCGTGAGCGCGCGCACCCCTTCCTCGTCGTGTCCGGCACCGCCCACGCCGGTTCTCTCCCGCTGACCCAGGGGTTTCTCACGTTGGAGGGCCCCGCGTCATTTTCCGTTCTGAAGATGCCGGAGGAGCAGCCCGCCGGCCGGCTGCTGGTGCGGCTGTACGAGACCGAGGGGAAGAAGGGGCCGACGGCATTGCGCTTTTTCTGCGCGCCCTCCCGGGCGTGGCTGGTGGAT
>JBKQPS010000256.1:0-29711 GCA_052144915.1 Spirochaetia bacterium
TGCCATGTACTGCAAGGCCTCGATTTTCCGGATAAGCATGGCCGTTATTTTCCCATATTCGTCCTTCCTGGCGGTGACCGAGAAATTATCCTGCAGCATTTCCACCGAAAGCTTCATGACGGTGAGCGGGGTGCTGATCTGATGCGCAAGGCTCGAAGACAGCTCCTTGATCGCGGTGAGCCGTGCGTACATATCGAGGGTTTCGAGTTGCCTCAGGTCAATCGATCCTTTCTCGACGTTCGCGAAATTCTTCCCATTCCTTAGCACCACGAAGCGGTCGGCGACCTGGAACACCTCGTCGGCCTTATGGGTTATGAACACGACCGAGATTCCATTCTGTTTTGCCTTGCGGACGAGGTTGAGAACGGTGGATGTTTGCTCTTCGGAAAGGGCCGTCGTCGGCTCGTCCAGAATCAAAAGGCGAACGCCAAAATGGAGGGCTCTCGCAATCGTGATGGTCTCTTTTTGACCGCCCGATAGCATACTGGGATAATCGGTAAAATAGTCCACACCCTGTATCCGAAGACGGTCCATTTCCTGATGCAAAATCTCCTTCATCTTCCTACGGTCTACAAACCTAGGGTGCCGCAGTTCTCTTCCAAAGAGAGCAACGTGTTTGTACGGTTCGCGACCAAGAAAAAAATTGTGCGCAATGCTCATCGTGTCAATAAGGGACGATCCTTGGTATTTGATTTCGATTCCTGAGCGTTGGGCCTCCTTTGGTGAACGAAAAGATACCAAATGACCGTCAAGATAAATCCTTCCGTTGTACGGTTTGCAGTATCCTGTAAGGGTGTTGACGAGCGTCGTTTTCCCTGCGCCGTTATCACCGATGAGTCCGACAATTTCTCTTTTCCCAATCTGGAAGTCCACACCATCAAGCGCTATCGCGCTTCCGTAGCGTACGCAAATATTCTCCATGCAGACAAGCGGAGTTGTCGATACAACTTGATTCGTTATGTCTTGAGGGCTATACACGACACTTTCCCGAAAAAAAACAATAGAAATCATTATAGAAGCGCTGTCTGCGAAAAGCAAGCAGATATTGCTAATTGGCGTGGACGGAAAAGCAAATCGGTTAATGATAAATGATAGGCAAATCGATTTCCTGTCGGCTGGGCGCCGGCGGAGTGAGTGGCGTCAGCGCCGGACCCGCGGGGTCTCCAGCGGGCGGGATCGGAGTTCCCCGGCGAGACGGTCTTGCCGGAAGCGCATGACGCCACCAGTGGCGGCGCAAGGGATTGGGCAGGGTCTCAGTTCACGCAGGTGGGATCAAGCCCCGGCGCTGCGCTGCCTTGATAAGATGGCGCAGTATCTTGGCAACCTCAGGAGGATTGGTGATGAGCGCTATGAGCTTCATCTCGGATCCACACCGAGGGCAGATCAGGGTTCGGCCTCGTAGACCTTTGCAATCAACTTCGCCCATGCTGAGCGACAGGCCCGCTGCGGTATATGGTTTGTGCATTTGTGTGTAGGATGTCGGCAGGCAGTTGCTCGGGATGGGAGTCCTTCCAGCGCGTCGGGGCGACCCGCGCGGCGTGGGGCCAGTGCTGCCACCGCGCCTTGCAGCGTGAGGAGTACAACCCGTAGTAGTGAACGTAGCGCACGCCCCAGGGCGGGATGAGCTGTTTCAGCTGGCGATAAAATCTGGAGCGTTCCACAAAGTGGTGTTCTGCTTGAAGTAGGGGTTGTAGTCGGTATGGTAGAGGACCTTTCCGCCGGGTTGGTCGTAGGTCAGTTTCTGCAGGCACAGAGGACTGCGGGCGATGTAATGAGCCAGGGCCGCCGCGAATCGGCCCCGCAAAGGTCTCCTAAATGGAGGACAACAACATCGTCGAGGCGCCCGGAAATATCACTTGCACTTATAACTATACATATGTATAGTATGTGTATGGATGCCGTTGAGGAGCTGGGTCAGGAGATCGCCAGCTTGTCGGCGCGCCTCGATGCGGCCACGCATCGGCTGCTCGAATGCATCAGGCGCTTCGATGAGGCATGCGGCTGGCATGAACAGGGCGCGGTATCGTGCGCGCACTGGCTGGCGTGGCGGCTGGGATGGGACCCGGCTACCGCGCGCGAGAAGGTACGGGTGGCGCGCGCTCTGGGCAAGCTGCCCGCCATTGACGACGCATTGCGCGCGGCCAGGCTGTCCTACGCCAAGGCTCGCGCGCTCACCCGGGTGGCAACGCCCGACAACGAGGCGAAACTGCTGGAGATGGCGCTTATCGCGACCGGGGCGCAGCTTGAGCGACTGTGCCGGGGCTATCGAGGGGCGCTGGGAGGCGAAAGGACGCCGGCGCCGGAGGAGCGTTCGGTACGCCTGAGGCTGTTGCCCGGGGGGATGGTCAAGCTTGAGCTGGTGCTCGAGCCCGACGAGGCGGATCTGATCCTGCGTGCCATAGAGCGCGCCCGGGAGGTGCACGCCCAGCAGGCCGAGCCGCTCGAGCCAGAGGCTCCCGCCGCGCCTGACGCTCCGGGCTGTGCCATGATCGATCGCTGCGCAACCGATGCCCCGGGGGAAGCGGAGGCAGCTGAAGCCGCCGGCGTTTCCGCGGAAACGTCCTGGCCGTCGCGGGCTGACGGCGTGGTGAAGCTCGCGGAGTCTTTCCTGGCCGGCAATCCCGTAACGGGAACGGGCGGCGAGCGCTTCCAGGTCATGGTTCATCTGGATCAGGAGGTGCTCGGCCCTGGCGGCGTACTCGCCGAACGGGTACTCCCGTACGGCATCTGGGCGGCCACCCTGGAGGATGGCACCCGCGTTTCCGCGGAAACGTTGCGACGAGTGGCGTGCGATTGCGGCCTCGTCGCCATAGGTCGGGACGCGGAGGCGCTAAACATCGGCCGCCGCGCCCGCACCATTCCGCCCGCCATCCGCCGCGCCTTGATGCTGCGGGACCGCGGCTGCGCTTTCCCCGGGTGCATTCACACAGCCTTCCTTCACGGGCATCACATCGAGCACTGGCTGCACGGCGGGGAAACCAGCCTTAACAACCTGGTCATGCTTTGTACTTTTCACCATCACCTGGTCCACGAAGGCGGGTGGACTGTGACCGCCGGCGCCGACAGCGTTTTCGCCTTCCACTCGCCTGCCGGCACGCTGCTCGCGCCCCAGCCGCCGCATGAGTTGGTCAACGACACCCTGGACTGGCTGCGCCGATGGGCCGATGAGCGCAACCTGGACCTTGGCCACGACGTCAACATGCCGCAGTGGGATGGGAAAACGCCGGACTACGACTGTGCGGCGGAATGGCTGCTGGCGGCGGGGCAATAACTGCTGGCGTCTTTCCTTCTGGGAGAAAGGACGGAAGTACTCGTGCCGGTATTTGGGATTCACACATCGGATGAGGGCCACCCCTTGGCGATAGTCGCCTCAGGGGAGGAAGCGAGTGGCCACGCGGGAGATGCGGTCGAGGCGAAAGACTGGAGATAGTTGGCCTGGGTTCAGGCGGCAGAGACCGCAACGGCCTGCACAACAAGAGAGAACAACCACCGGCGGCATCACGCTTTTCAAGCCCCCGGGCCAAATCGAAGGAGTTCGCATTTCCGGCAGGGTTCGATAAGTTCGTCATAGAGCTCAGCGAGCCCGCCCAGAGTCTTTCCTGGCCGCCGAGCACTCCGCCTGACATGTCCAGGCTGATGGCCGCTACCGCCGGTTCAACATCAGCGTTCTGGGGCCGTTGCCGGGTTGAAGACGCGGCCCGGGGGGCGGCGGCAGCTACTCAGCGTTCAAGGTGCAGGTAGTAGATCTGCGCGATCAGGGTTCGGCGGCTGTTTACACCCACTTTTGTGAAAATCGACTTGAGGTGGTCCTGAACGGTGTTCGCTGAAATATATTTATTCACGCGACTTCATCCGATGCCGATTGAGCTTAGATTTCAGTTGAGCCAAGCGATCGCACTGGGGAAACAGAAGATCTTGGACGGCGTGATCGACACGTTGTCTAGGCGGCGGGGCAATAGCTGCTGGCGCGCTCCTTCTGCTATGGTGTGCCCGATGGCGGTTCCCCGTGCGGCCCGTTCGTTCCTACCGGGCGCCTTCCTGGCGTCTGTCCTTCTGCCGCTTCTTTCCTGCTCGCCTCCTGCTCACCGCGCCCTGTACTACTGGAAGACCGCGCGCGGACCCTCGCCGTCCGAGATCCAGATCGCGGACCGCCTGGGAGTCGACACGCTCTACGTGAGACTGTTCGATATCGAAGCTGACGGAACGGCCACCGCCGCGCTCGCTTCGTCGACCGACTTCGGCCGGCGCCAGATCGTCCCGGTGGTCTACATCGTCAACGATGCGCTGACGAAGGCCGGGTTTCAGCCAAAGGCTGCCGCGGCCTCACTCTTCGACAGTGTGCAGCGGTGGCCCGGCTGGAGCGAGCTTCAGGTCGACTGTGACTGGACGCCCGGCACCCGAGCCGCCTACTTCGCGCTGCTCCAGACACTGTTGGAGAAGCTCCACGCCCAGGGCAAGCGGCTCTCTGCCACGATCCGCCTGCATCAGGTGAAATACAGGGCTGACACCGGGGTCCCGCCCGTGGACCGCGGCATGCTCATGGCCTACAACCTCCTGCCCCCGACGGACGCCGGCACCCGGTCCAGCATCCTGGATACCGGCGAACTGGCCGGCTACCTCTCGTCGGTGAAGAGTTACCCGTTGCCTCTCGACGCGGCCCTGCCGATGTTCTCCTGGGTTGCCCAGTGGGAAGGCTCGCGGCTCATCGGCCTCATCGACGATGCCCGGGCGCCGGCTCAGCTCGCAGGACCGGGCTTCGCGCGGATCGGGCCGGACCGCTTCGAAGCCCTTGCCCGCGGCTCCCTTGCGGGCCGCTCCGTGGAAAAGGGAGACGTGCTCGTCATCGACCGTCCGGGGCCCGGCACGGTCAGCGCGGCCGCCAGGATGCTCCGCGTGGCCCTCCGCAACGACTCACGTTTGATTGCCCTGTACCATCTCGATGCCGACACCATTACCATGTTCTCCGGAGGGGATGATGCGCAGATTGAGGGACTCTATGCTGTTTTTGGCGCTGGCCGCGGTAGCGGTTTCTCCGCTCCCCGCGTGCGGACCCGGGCCCTGGGTCGGAGAGGCGGCGTTTGCCGGAAGCGACCAGCTCGCCTGCTTCTCGTGGTCCGAGGCTGACGACCCGGTTTTCCTGCCGTTGCTGGCAACGGAGGATGACCCTTCGGCCCGGTACGACGGCCGCGATGCGGAACGGGAGGCGGAGATGGACTCCTGGGCCCGGGACTGGTCCACCTTTCTGGGGCTCGGCTCCTCGTCGGCATCGCGGGACCTTGTTCGCTCGATGCTTTCCGACGACGACCCGGCTGCCTTCTTCCGGCAGAAGGTTCTCCCTCGCGTGCCCCGAGAGGTGGCCGGCCGGTCCGGTGACGTGGAGCGCTACCTCGCCTTGATGGCTCGGGCCGGAAGCCTCGATGCCGCGGCGGATCCGTGGGCGCCGCCGCAGCCTCCCGAGAAGATCGCCAGCGGATGGCAAGCGCTGTTCCGCGATGCATCGGCGGTCCAGGATCGCGGAGGACTCCCCGACTTCCTCCAGTCGAGGTACGTCTACCTCGTCCTGCGCGCGGCCACGCAAACCGGCTCTCCGCGGAAAGCGCTCGACCTCTACCAGGGCGCGTTCGCCGGCAAGCCGGCATCGCTCTTGCGCTACAAGGCCTGGTCGTATGCCGCGCGTGCGGCGCTTCAGCTCGGGGACGCCACGCGGGCCGCGCAGTGGTACCTGGCGATCCTTGACCAGTTTCCCTCCCTCGAGTTCTCCATGATGGAATCTCTCGGCTCTCTCAACCTCGACGATTCCGGCTGGGATGCGCTTTCCGCTTCCCTGCCCGCCGGCCACCGGCGCGCCTCTGCGGCCTTTGTTCAAGCCCTCTTCGACCCCCACGTGGAAACGACGCGGTACATGGCGACCATCGACAGGGAGGAACCCGGCTCCCCGCACCTGGCGAAGCTCCTCATCCGATCGCTTCGCGCCATCGACGAGATGCGCCTGCCCCGGGTCCTCGCCGGCTGCGCGGCGCCCGGGGCAGCCCTGTCCGCGGCGGTCGTGGCTCCTGCCAGCCCGGCCGCGGGGCAGATCGATGACCAGAAGGTCGGGGCGCTCCTGGATTTCGTTCGGGGCGTGATTGCCAGGGACCGGGAATGGAATCCGGGCTTGTGGTACGCCGCCTCCGCGCACCTGGCCTTCATTCTCGGACACCTCCAGGATGCATCGGCGGTCCTCGAGACCGCGCGCTCGCAGGAAAGGCGGTTCTCGCCGTCCGGAAAGGGTGCGCTTGCGGTAGAGCGCCTTCTCGTGGCTCTGGCGCAGGAACGGCCCGACCAGAAGCTGGAGCCCCTGGTGCCGGATGCGCTCACGGCCGCGGACGCCATGGCGAACGCCGGCGACACCTCGCCCCGCGAGGCGGTGTTCGGAGCGCTGGGGCTGAAGCGGCTGGCCGCGGGCGACTCGGCGCGGGCGACCCTGGCGTTCACCGTTGCTGGCTATGCGGAGACGGTCCGGTTCATGCTGGACATATACCTTGCGCCGCGGGATCTCCAGGCCCTGGAGCAGATCGTGGCCTCGCCATCCGACGCGGAGAGCTCGGCTGGCGCGGCGCGACTCCCATTCAAGATCGCGGACCTGGAATACATGCGCGGAGTCCGCCTGCTGCGATCGGACTCTTTCGACGAGGCGGCGCAGGCGCTGGGATCTCTTCCGGCCGGGTTCTGGAGCTCAGGACCGAAGAAGAACGACGCCGACTTCGACGAGCAGTTTGCTCAGACGCCCATGTTCTCCGTGACGGTCGCGGAGGCTGCTACGAACGACCCTTCGGTGAAGCCGCGGCTGCTGCGCAAGGACGCGCTCGCGAAGAGGCTCGCGGACCTGGCAAAGGCGGGAGACTCCGTGAGACTGGGCTGGATGTACTTGTCGACGCCGTACATCGGGTACGACGACCTGCTGTGGAACGGCGAGATGATCGAGGTGCTCAAACGGGCGTCACTGGATGGCGGCTGGCCGTTCGTGACTCGCGATCTCTCGTCGAGGGCACTCCAGCGCATGGCCCGGTTCCTGAACGAGTACGATTCCAACGGGATCGCCTCTCGCTACCTCCAGGGGTCACTGGCCAGGGAAAAGGCGAGTGAAAAGGCCGCCCGCCTCGCGTTGGGGTTGTGGCGGTCCCTCACGGACCGATCCTACTCGGAAAGCGCCGGCTCTCCGGCGGGAAAGCCCGCCGCGAGCGTCGACGATGTGGCGGCGATGATTGCTCGGCAGTACGGGCGCACCTCCGTGGTGCGCGGCTATCGCGCCAGCTTCGATGATGGCTGTCCAGGGCTGGATGTGACGCGCTGAGCCCAGCGGAAGACCCTGGCCTGGATACTACGTGCCCCGAAGCACACCTGAGCTTCTGGCGGCGACGACCTCCATCAGGTCGCTCCAGGACTTGCTGAAGGACTCCGCACCTTCGCGCTGCAGCTGGGTGGCCAGTGAGCTTTCGTCGATGCCGGCCCGCGCGAAGGCACCCATGACCTTCTCCGCATCGGAGCCGTCGGCGGCCATGGCAGTGCTCACCGTTCCATGATCGGCGAAGGCAAGTAGAGTTTTTTCCGGGATCGTGTTGATGGTGTTCGGCGCGGCAAGCGCCTCCAGGTAGAGAGTGTCCCGTGCGGCGGGATCTTTTGTGCCGGTGCTGGCCCACAGGAGGCGCTGCGGTCGGGCACCGGAGCGCGCAAGACTCTCCCAGCGCGCCGAGTCCAGCAGTTCGCGATGAGCCTTGTACGTGCGCCGTGCGATCGCAATGCCGAGTCGATTGTTGAGCTCCTTCGAAACCTTGTCCTTTACCGCCACGTCCCAGCGGCTGACGAAGATCGAGGCGACCGAGCCGACCCTTGGATCGAGGCCGGCCGCAACGCGCCGCTCTATCCCGCGCAGGTAGGCAGCAGCCGCGGCGAGGTAGTGCTCGCGGGAGAACAGCAGTGTGACGTTGACGGGAACACCGGCGAAAATGGATTGCTCGATCGCGGTGATCCCGGCCGGAGTGCCCGGAATCTTGATGAACAGGTTCGGACGCCGCGCGCGACCGTGGAGCCGCAGGGCTTCTCGAACCGTGCCGGCCGCGTCATTCGCCAGCAAGGGGGACACCTCGAGAGAGACCCAACCGTCGACACCGGCGGTCGCTTCGTGGATGGGGCGAAAGAGATCGGCCGCCCGGGTCAGGTCTTCCAGCGCCAGGTCGAAGAACAGGGTCTCGCCGGATCTCCCCTGCGCGGCTTTTTCGTGAATCGCCTCGTCGTAGAAACTGGTGTTTCGAATGGCAAGATCGAAAATCGTCGGATTCGAGGTCAGCCCGGTGACGTCGAGGTCCCGCATGTACCGCTGCAGCGTGCCGCTTGCCAGGAGTCCACGCGTGATATTGTCAAGCCACAGGCTCTGGCCGAGCTCATGAAGTTGCTTGGTCGCACTCATCGCTGAGACCGATCTCTCCGGTAGCGCCGAATCAGGTTGTTGGTCGAGCTGTCATGCGTGAGCGGGGGCTCCGCCGCCGCTTCCAGCTCGGGGATGATGCGGCTGGCAAGGACCTTTCCAAGCTCAACGCCCCACTGGTCGAACGAGTCGATCTGCCAGATCACGCCCTGGGTGAAGACAAGGTGCTCGTACAGGGCAACCAGCTTTCCCAGCGATTCGGGGGTCAGCTGCTCCATGAGGATGACGTTGGACGGACGGTTGCCCTCGAAGGTGCGGTGCGCCACCAGCCAGGACGGGGTGTTCTCTGCCTGAACCTCCTTCGGCGTCTTGCCAAATGCAAGCGCCTCGGCCTGGGCGAACACATTCGCCAGGAGCAACTCGTGGTGGCGGCCGAGCGGATGAAGCGGACGGGCAAACGCGATGAAATCGCACGGGATGAGCTTCGTCCCCTGGTGAATCAGCTGGTAGAACGAGTGCTGGCCATTCGTTCCCGGCTCTCCCCAGTAGACAGGCCCCGTTTGATACGAGATCTCCGTCCCGTCCAGCGTGACGTGCTTGCCGTTGCTTTCCATCGTCAGCTGCTGCAGGTAGGCGGGAAAGCGCTTCAGGTACTGCTCATAGGGGAGGACAGCCGCGGTCTGGGCGCCGAAGAAATTGTTGTACCACAGACCCAGGAGCCCCATGAGCACCGTCAGATTGCGATCGAATGGCGCGGTTCGAAAGTGCTCATCCATCTGGTGAAAGCCGTCGAGCAGGGCGCGGAAATGTTGGGGGCCGATCGCGATCATGATCGAGAGACCTATCGCCGAGTCCATGGAGTAGCGGCCGCCGACCCAATCCCAGAACTCGAACATGTTCGACGTGTCGATGCCGAACTTTGCCACTTCCTTCGCGTTGGTCGACACCGCGACGAAGTGCCGGGCCACTGCGGCCGGGTCTTTCAAGGCCGCCAGGACCCACGCGCGGGCCGTGTGCGCGTTGGTCATCGTCTCCAGCGTCGTGAAGGTCTTCGAGGAGACAACGAAAAGCGACTCTTCCGCGCTGAGGTCCCGGGTGGCCTCGACGAAATCAGTTCCGTCGATGTTGGAGACAAAGCGGAACGTGAGGTCGCGTTGACTGTAATGCCGCAGCGCCTCGTACGCCATGACTGGTCCGAGGTCGGACCCGCCAATGCCGATGTTGATGATGTTGCGGATCGGCTTTCCCGTGAAGCCCTTCCACGCGCCGTTGCGTACCAGGGTGGAAAAATCGGTCATCTTTGCCAGCACGGACTGGACATTCGGCACGATGTCCCTTCCGTCTGCGACAATCGATTGGCCGGGGGGCGCGCGCAGGGCAACGTGGAGGACGGCACGGTTCTCCGTGACGTTGATCTTCTCCCCTTTGAACATTGCATCGATGCGGGCCCGCAGGCCGGATTCCTCGGCCAGCTGCAGGAGAAGTGAGAGAGTCTCATCGGTGATGCGGTTCTTCGAGTAATCGAGGTAGACGCCCACGGCGGTCGCCGTCATCCGCTCCCCGCGCGCGGGGTCGTCGGCAAACATCGCCCGCAGCGACAACTCTCGTATCTTCGAATAGTGAGATTCGAGTGTCTGCCAGGTCGCCCGTTTCGCCAGCGGCGGGACACGTGGAGTCATGCTGCTCTCCTGCCACAGTACGGCACGCTGTCCGGGAAAGTGGACGTCCCCTGGACTCTTGCGCCGAGTGAAACTCTTCCAAATAATACTTGAAGTCGCGGCAGAATGCAAAATCCGTTCCGATGTCAGAGGCGCGAAACGCCGGGGCACCGATCCGATAGCTCGCTCTTGCTCTTCGCGGTCACGGTATTCCGTGACCTTTCCCTTCTTCCTAGAGAGAGTATTGCCTGGTGACTATGGCGCAGGGGACCCGTTCCCGTCCCGAACAGGGAAGTTAACCCCTGCCGCGCCGATGGTACTGCCCCTTGAGGGTGGGAAAGTTGGTCGTTGCCAGGCTTCTTTATTGCCCGACACATCGCGACGGCACGTCCTCGCGGCGGCCTCACCGGCGATTCCACGACCAAGCCATCTAACATCCTGAGCCGCCCATGGCCCGCTGTGTCAGTGTAGTTGTCGCGTCCGAGTGCTAGGTGTGACTCCCCCAGGGGGTACCCCCTGGGGAAGAATCGCAGGCAGAGAGCGACTACGGCGGGCATGGGGACATGCACCGGGGATAAAATCAGGATGGAACGCCTGACCCATGCATCCGAACATCGTTCCCGTCCCATGTTCCAAGGAACCCGCGAACCTCTCCGCATGCTTGTCCCTCACGGAAGAGTTGTCAAATTCCCATGATCGGCTATCATGGCGAACAAGAGGGAGATATCGCATGGAAACTCTGAAGCTTGGCGTCATCGGCACAGGCTCGGTCGTGCGGGAAATATACCAGTACCTCTATTTCCACAGCACGTACGCGCCCTGCATCAAGGTGGCGGCCATCTGCGACACCAGCGGAGAAGCTCTCCGTTCTTTCGGCGATGCCTGGAAGATCCCGACATCAGCGAGATTCACGGACTTCAAGGCCATGATCGAACGCGGTGGGCTCGATGCCATTGCGGTGAACACACCGGACAGCATGCACCGGGAGCCGACCATCACGGCGCTGAAAGCTGGCCTCGACGTGATCCTCCCCAAGCCGACGGCGGACAAGGTGATCGACGCGCACGCCATTATGGAGACCATTGGCTCCACGGGACGATTCCTCGGAGTAGACTTCCATAAACGCGAAGACCCTATCACCAAGGAGGCACGGGCCCGCTACGTGGAGGGGACCTACGGGAGGCTGCAGTCTTCAGTGTGGTACATGATCGACCGGCTCCTTGTGGCCGACCCGAACCACCAGCCGCGTTTCTTTTCCTCACCGGATTTTGCGGAGAAGAACAGCCCCGTCTCTTTCCTGACCTCGCACATGGCGGACACCTTCATGTACATCACCCGGCTGAAACCCATCGAGGTCCGTTCGATCGGCTATCGGCAGAAGCTCCCCTCGCTGTCTCCCATCGCGGTCAACGGCTACGACCTGGTGGATACGACGATCCTCTTCGAGCATGGCGTTCTCACCCACATCATCACCGGCTGGGCCCTTCCCAACAGCGCGAATTCCCTCACGGTTCAATCAGCGAGGCTCTTGTTCTCCGAGTGCATGCTGGAGTTGTGGCAGGACCGCTACGGCTACCACGAGGTGACCGACCGAGGGATCGATGACCGGAACATTCTGTTTCGCAACTTTGAGGAAACCGGACTGGTTACGGGTTTCGGCATGGACTGCCCCGGCAAGATAGTGAAGAACATCCTGCGGTTCCGCAACGGGGAGATCGAGAGGACTGAGCTGGACGCGCTGTTCTCACCGTTCACCCTGGGCTTCTACACCACCCTCGTCTGCGAATGCGCCCATGCCTCACTGGCGGCCGGCCGCGTGCTCGAGGAAGGGGTTGTGATCGGCACGAGCATCGATGCGAAGGACTACCTCAGGAGCTGCATCGGAGGGGCCGCGGATCGCTATTACTGACCGGCTCGCTTCAGTCCCCTCCCAGGATCTCGAAGAAGTACTCGTCGAGCGCGACCAGCGCGCTTCCTATAGCGGAATCGTATTCTCCGAGCCCGGAAAGAGTGAACTCGACGTTCTTCTGCAGCCAGGGCAGCACATGGGCGTGGACCTCCGCTTTCAGCGGGGCCAGGAAGAGGTCGCCGGCGCCCCTCACGATTCCTCCCGACAGAACGATCTTGTTCGGATTCAGGATGTTGATCATGATGCTGATGCCGATGGCTATTTCCCGCGCCGATTCCCGGATCAGGGAGGTCGAAAGCTTGTCCCCTGCATGGGCAGCGTCGATGATGTCCTTCACGGTGAGGTTCACGGTGTCCGTGATGCCGTTCAGGCGGCTGACGACACCCGTATCGAGAGCCTCCTTGCAGCGCTTGACAATGGCCCAGCCTGAGGCGTTGCTCTCCAAGCAGCCGCGGTTGCCGCAGCAGCAGATGCTCTCGTTCTGGGAGATGTCGATGTGGCCGATTTCACCGGAAATGCCGTACCGGCTCACAAGGGGTCGCGCGTTGACGTAGATGCTGCTGCCCAGTCCCATGCCGATGGCGATATAGACGAAGTTCTCTTCGTCCCTGCAGCTGCCGAGCTGCTTTTCGGCAAAGGCCATGGCATTAACGCTGTCTCGTACCGCGATGCGGGGATTGCCGAACACCCGCGCATAATGCTCTGCGACCGGGAAGTCCGTCCACTCCGGGACCTTGTTGAGGAACAGGCATTTCTTCTCATCCACATTGATGAACCCGGTGATCCCGATTCCAATAGCGGCAAGATCTTTATGTCGCTTCCGGGCTTTCGCCAGGGCGGTGGCGGCCACTCCCTCGACGTCCGGAACCTTCAGACGGGAATGACTGAAGGGCTCGCGTTCGACCTTGTGAGAGCTCACGATAGCGCCGTTAATATCCGTCACGACCGCCCTCACGAAGTTGGTGCCCAGGTCGATTCCCAGAGCGTACGCCAGATTGTCCCGCAACTTGATCCGCTTTGGCTTTCTTCCTCCGCGGGACTTACTCTGGGAAACCTCGATCAGCTGCATGGCCTCGAACGTTGATGTCGCGTCCTGAATCGTGGTCGGGCTAAGCTCTGACAGCCTGCAGAGGTCGGCCCTGCTGAGTTGCCCTCGTCGCCTTATGATCTGCAGGATTTTTCGCTCGG
The DNA here is from genome assembly GCA_052144915.1 of Spirochaetia bacterium. Taxonomy (GTDB): domain Bacteria; phylum Spirochaetota; class Spirochaetia; order SZUA-6; family Fen-1364; genus Fen-1364. The sequence continues at coordinate 13,160 of JBKQPS010000256.1, forward strand.
TCTGGCTGAATCTATGCATTCCATTCCTTATCCCGCAAACCGGGACACATTCCCTGGACTCGCGCCCGATTCGCCATCTCCGGATCTTTACTATGATGGACCATGAATCCGCCAGAACGTGATTATATAGCACTTTACAACATATGGAACAATCAAAAACACCATTTCGTGAAAAGAATATACCAAAAGGGGCAATTATCGTGATAGCTTTAATCAATTTTGGAAGATAGTTGTTGACAAGCCCTCCGGGCTGGTTTAGGATTCTTCGACGATCTGAGTGGTGTGTTGGCAACGGAGCAGGAAAGAGCGCACCGGCATGGATTCTGCAATAGCGGAATGGAACGCGTTTTTTCTAGAGGAAATCAAGAAGCTCCGCTTCTTCGATGCCAACTGCTGGTATGGGATGAGCAATCTCCCGAGAAGGGCTCTGGTAAGGACGATCGCTGAGCTTGACGCCCTCATGGACCGGACCGGTGTGGAGAAGGGAAACGTCTCTTCGTTCATCGCGAAGTTCCTCAAGCCCATGGAAGGCAACGCACGGCTTCTGGAAGATGTTTCAGGCAAGATCCGCTACATTCCCTCTATCGTCGCGACTCCCTGGATGTTCCCAGATCCGGGAGAGGTAGAGGCGTACGTCCTGGAGATGGTGTCGCGGGGCGCCCGGTCCGTGCGGCTCTTCCCAAAAACCCATCACTACATCATCAACGACTGGTCAAACGGCTTCTTGCTGAAGCTTCTCGAGCATCATCGTATTCCGCTCTTCGTAACCACCAAGGATTGGGACTGGCGCATGCTCCATGAGTTGGGCCATGACCACCCCGCTCTGCCTGTCGTCCTCGAGCAGAGTGACACGGAAGCCTTCTTCAACCTGGGCTACCTGACGCCTTTGATGGAGGGGTGTCCCAATGTGTACCTCGAGACGAATCGAGCTCACGCCTACCTGACGCTTGACACGCTAGTAGGAAGGTTTGGAGGAGGACGGTTCGTCTACGGATCCTGTCTTCCCCTGGATGATCCCTTCGCCCATTTGGCGATGATCACAATGGGGGACTTTTCCCAGGCGACCAAGGAGCAGATTGCGCACCGGAACCTGGAAGAGCTTTTCGCCGGGATAAGAAATTGAGCGCACCCCAGATGAGCGCCAATTTCGTCGTTGACATGCACGCGCATATCGGCGATTACGCGAACTTCTATATGCCCGACACTTCGTTCGAGCGGCTTTTTTCCATTTACGATAAATGCTATACCCGGTGCTGCATCGTCAGTCACATCGCGGGGCTCTATTCCCACAACTTCGAATACGCGAACAAGACGACGGCCGAGGTCGTGGAAGCCCATCCGGGCAGGATCTATGGATATGCGGTCTACGATCCGCACTATTCCGAATCGTCCCTGGCGGACGTCAGGAAATACATCCATCGCAAAGGATTCTGCGGCGTGAAGGTGTATCCGTCGGGCCACGCGTATCCCCTGGATGGGGAGGCGTATCAACCGCTCTGGGAGTTCGCGAGCAGGGAGGACGTGAGGGTTCTCGCCCACACATGGGATCCCAATCCCAAGAGCACGGACCCGTTTGATTGGGATTCTCTCTATGCGCAGCCCATGCTGCTGTCTTCCGTCGCGGACGCCTTTCCGGACCTCCGCGTGGTCATGGCCCACACGGGCGGGCATTACGACGGAAATCGACAAGCGATCAAAGCGGCGAAAACGCATAAAAACCTCTACGTGGACATCTGCGGAGAACCTGTTGATTACGGCTTCATTGAATGGGTTGTTGGCGAGCTGGGCTCCGAGAAAATCATGTACGGGTCGGACCAGAACTGGATCGATCCGCGCGCCATGATCGGGCGGGTCCTGGGGGCTTCGATATCCAACGCGGACAAAGAGAAGGTCCTGTTCAGAAACGCGGAGGAGTTTTTTGGCGGTCGCCTGGATTAAATACTGACAAAAAGGAGGATGGGAGAAAGGCAAGTCAAAGGCACTGGGGATGACCACAGACTGATTGAAGGAGGAACGCAGATGCTGAAAGCAAAGGGTTTGGGAATAGTTCTCCTCGTGCTCCTGGCCGGGGGATTTTCCTTCGCGGCAGATCAGCAGAACATCAAAGGAGCGACGATCACTGTTCTGTCGGTTCAGGATCCCTTCTATTGGGGTCTTGAAGCAATGAACGCCCGGTTTGAGAAGGAGACCGGAGTCACGGTGAAGCTCGAGCCGCTGAGCTATGACGCCTTGATGGCTCGTTTGACGACTTCTTTCATCACCAAAGAGAGCGACATGGACGTGGTCATTGTCGATGACCCGCGGCTCGCACAGTTTGCCGACAACGCGTGGATCATTCCTCTCACAGAATACCTGAAAAAGGACAAGAAAGAGGTCAACATCAAGGATTTCCTGCCGATGGCGCTCCATACCTCCTGCATATGGCGCGGGCAAGTATGGACACTGCCCATCGCGATGTACACGCAATTGGTGATGTACAGGACCGACCTTCTCGCGAAGGCTGGCCTGAAGGCACCGCCCACGAGTTTTGAGGATTGGTGGACCTGGGACAAGTACATGGAGTACGTGAAGACTCTGGCCGACCTCGGGAATGGCGTTTTCGGAACCGTCATTGTCGGCGCCCAGCCCGCGCCCGTCACCCATATGTACACCGGTCTGGAGGTGAGCAAGGGGATCCGCTGGTTCAAGAGCTTCCCCGGAACGCCTTGGGATTTCACACCGACCATTAACACTCCGCAGAGCGTGGATTCGCTCAAGTACTATATTGAGCTGTACAAGTACTCTCCCCCGGAAGCAATCAATTACGTGTGGTTCGATGCCGGCACGGCCTTCTCCACAAAGGACATCGGCATCTTCTACTGGTGGTCCCCGTATGCCACACTGATCAACAGGTCCGGCTATATGACCAATGAAAAATCCAAGAACGTGGGTCTCTACGGCTATGCGGTCATGCCGCAGGAGCCGGGAGTAGACAAGAAATACGCGCAGGGCGGCTGGAGCCTGGGCATCCCCGCGTTCTCAAAAAACAAGCTCGCGGCGTGGACCTACATCAAGAAGATGACCAGCTACAACTACCAGAAGGCCATGGGCCTTGATGCCCACGTCCTGCAGTGCTTCAACGATTTCACACGCGCAAGCTGCTACGCGGACAAGGACCTGCAGGCGTTGTATCCGTCGCTGCCTATCCAGCAGGAGATGGCCAAGTTCACAGATGGGAAGACGGCGCGGCCTCACTTCCAGCTCTATCCATCGCTCGAAGGCATTTACGGCCTGCATATCAACTCGGCCCTTGCAGGCCAGGAGACGCCCGAACAGGCGCTGGACAACATCGACAAGCAGTTCCAGATCATCCTGAAGCAGAACTACTATTTGCCCTTTGCGGGGAAAGATTCCGATGAGTCCATCAGCAGATCGCTGGCTGTGATCGACAGTCTGGCCAAGTAGGTCAGAAAGAAGGTTCTTGGACCGTTCCCGGGCGAGCCTCGGGAACGGTTCCCAACTCACGATGGCCTCCTATGAACGTCACGAGATCGAGGAGAGACCATCGCGAAGGAATGTTCTATTTCATCTCGGTGGCGCTGCCACTCGGTGAACTTCACGCTGGGGTAGGGAATCGTAAGCGTAACCTCGAGAAAGGCTCGGAGGGGTTTTCTTGATGCAAATGGCAAAGAAGTCCACGCCCTACATTTTGATTGCCCCTGCATTCGTATTTCTCATTTTGATAATCGTTTTCCCTTTCATCTTCACGATACGAAACAGCTTCATGAACTGGAACCTGCAGACAAGCGCCGTGCCTGCCGGCTTTGTCGGGGGAGCCAATTATGGTCTGGTCTTTCAAGACCCGACGTTCCTGGCGTCACTCGTGAATACTTTGAAGCTGAGCTTTGCCGGCACAATCATCGAGTTCGTGCTCGGCCTCGTGGTGGCTCTGCTGCTGTACGAAGGCCTGAGGGGAACGAAGAAATTCCGCGCCCTGCTCATCATGCCCGTCACGGTTGCACCGATGATCGCCGGACTGATCTTCAGATACCTGTATGATTCCGATGGATTGATTCCGTTTCTTCTCCACTACTCGGGCATCGGGACGCCGAAGCAGGGAATACTGGGAAATGAACACACCGTCCTCTGGGGGATCCTGATGACAGACCTGTGGCAGTGGACGCCTTTTTTTGCCATCATCCTGCTGGCGGGCCTGCAGTCGATATCCGAGGAGATGGTCGAAGCTGCAACCGTCGATGGTGCCAACTATCTGAGACGGCTCTGGAACATCCTGCTGCCGAACCTGAACTTCGTCGCTGTCATGATCTTCCTGATCCGTTTCATGCAGCTGTTCAATGTGTTCGACATCGTGTATGCCGAAACGCGGGGAGGCCCGGGAGTCGCCAGCCGGACACTGGGCTACAACCTCTACTACGCCGGACTCATCGAGTTCAATATCGGATATTCCTCCGCAATAGCGGTCATCATGATCCTGATTTCAATGGTGATCATCAACCTGTTCATCTCCGTGACGTTCAGAGGCAAGGAGCTGTAGTCATGATGCGGCAAAGCAGTCGAACCAGAACGCTCGTCTACGTCCTGCTGATTATGGTGGTGGTGAGCTTTCTCCTGCCGATATTCTGGACGTTGCTCCTTTCAATCAGGCCGGCATCCACCAACCTGGGATGGCCCCCGGCGCTGATTTTTCGCCCGACGGCCGACAATCTGAGATACTGTTTCATCGCTCCGGGCGTTTCCGCGCGCTACCTCTTGAACAGCTTCATCATCTCGTTTCTCGCCACCCTTCTCAGCATGCCCTTCGCCATTCCCGCGGCGTATGCCTTTGCCCGGTATGCCTTCAAGGGGAAAAGGGGGCTGCTCTTCTGGTTCCTCGGGCTGTACATGGGACCTCCGCTCGTCTTCCTTCTTCCGTACGTCATCCTGATGGCGAGGCTCTATCTGGTCGGGACATACTTCTCAATGATCGTTGTCTTCCAGTCGTTCACCATTCCCTTCTCCATCCTGGTCATGAAGAGCTTCATTCAAGACATACCGGTGGAGCTGGAAGAGTCAGCCATGGTGGACGGCGCGAGCAGGTTGTACGCGGCCTTCAAGATTATCATGCCCCTCGCGCTGCCGGGCATCATCGTGTCGGCCATGTTTGCATTCGTCTTCAGCTGGAACAACGCGGCGTTCCCGCTCGTGTTGAGCAAGCAGATGACAAAACCGCTTCCGATCGGGACCTTGAACTTCTTTGCGACCACGGGAATCAACTGGAACTGGATCGGCGCGACATCGGTCATCACGATGCTGCCGCCCATGCTTCTGTTCCTTTCGTTGGAGAAATACCTGGTTCGCGGTCTTACGTTTGGGGCGGTCAAAGGATAGGGACCTCTCGTATTCCGGGAAAGAGCTCCGTTGGAGCTGGGTCGTGTTCAAATCTCGAAAAGGAGAAAAAGCGGATGCCAAAGTCAGATATTCTGGTCGGAGGGGTTTCTTCGAATTTCAGGATCAATCCGTTTACAGGACAGAAAATGTATCTGGAAAAGGCACTCGGCAGCAGGATCTACACGACCGACGGAAAAGAATATCTCGATTTCTTCATGGGTCACGGCGCGGTCTTGCTCGGTCATGGCCGTGCGGAGATCAACGAAGCCGTGAAGAAGGTTTTCGAGAGAGGCTTCTACGCCGAGTTCGATTCGGAGGACAACCTGCGGTTGGCAGAACAGATCAGCAGACATATTCCGTGCGCGGAGGCCGTGCGATTTTCGAACTCAGGGACCGAGGCGACGTTGATCCTCTTCAGAATCGTCAGGGCCTTCACGAAACGGAACCTGGTCATACGGATCGATGGTCACTTTCACGGAGCCACCGATTATGTCATCCCCAACAACCTGGCACGCGTCATCGATCTGCAGAATCCCGGAGGGCGCGCTTCACGAATGAATGAAACCCCGGGGATTCCTCCTGAAATCGCTTCCACGATCAGGATCATTCCGTGGAACGACATTGCTGCCTTGAAACAAATCATCTCCACAGAAGGCGATCGGGTGGCCGCTCTCATCATGAATCCGGTTGATTTCAACAACGGATGCATCACGACGACTGCGGAGTATTTAAAGGAGGTAAGAGAGATTCTTCATAAGAACGGCAGTCTTCTGATTTTCGATGAGGTCCTGGCAGGATTCAAAATGGGCATACGCTGCGCCCAGGGCTACTACGGGGTGACGCCGGACCTCTGCAGCCTCAGCAAGGCTTTCAGCAATGGTGTGCCGATTTCGGCTGTCGCCGGAAGAAAGGATGTGATGAACGTCGTCTTGAGCATTCTTGCCGGAGGGACATTCACCGGAAATCAAATCGGAGTCAATGCGGCTCTGGCCAGCCTGAAAATCATGAGCGGCGCGGGTTTCTATGATCGGCTGCTGGGGAACGCCGAGTACTTCTTCAACGAGGTGAATGGCCTTTTCAAGGCGAAAAGCTTCAATGCGATTCTCCAGAGCCTGGGATGCGGTTTCGGGATCTACTTCGGCACCACGGAGAGGGTCAAGGATTACAGGCAATTCGAGAAGCTGGATTGGGAAATGTCAAAAACCTTCTTTACGAAGGTTATCCAGAAGGGAATCTATTTCCATACCGATTTCACGGTTTCTGCGGCGCACAGCAGAGAGGATCTGTCTAGGACGCTGGAAGTCTTCAGTGAAGTCATCGACGAAATGAAATCGAAGCGGTAAATGAACGGGAAGAGGGAGTTCCGCGGCTCCTTCCGGGGAAATGCTATGCGCGAGTTGCGAGTCGGAGTCATCGGCTGCGGATTCTTCGGAAGAACGCAATCCGAGATTCTCGGGGATCTTTCCAGAGTCGAATTGGTCGCGGTGAGCGACCCGTCAGAAGAAAGCCTGGCCGCAGTCGGCAGGAACATTGTCACGAAATTTCATGATTACAAAAACATGTTCAAGAGGGAAGATACCGATGCCGTCCACGTGTGCGTGCCGAACAGGATGCACGCGGGCACCGTCAAGGATTCGACCTTCGCGGGCATGGATGTCAGCTCATCCACGTTGACCTCGGTATGGGTGAGCGCCAATTCGCCGGTAGCGGCGGCATCAAGATGGAACAGCGCAGCATGAAGGAGATGGGTGTCGGAATTATCGGGACCGGATGGGTTTCCGATGAGTATATCCGCGCATTCGAGAACAATCCCCACACGCGGGTCATGGCCATCTGCAGCAGGGAAAAGGCGAGGGCCCAGGCAAAGGCTGAACAACACGGCCTAAAGAATTGCGCGGCTGTCACGAGGCCCGAAGACCTGGTGAAGCTGCCGGGACTGGACATCGTGTGCATCAACACTCCCAATTTCCTCCATGCCGACCAGGCGATCCTGGCGGCGGAAAACAGGAAGCACATCGCCATCGAAAAGCCGATCGCCACAGACTGGCGGGACATGAAGCGGATGAAAGACGCCGTCGACAAGGCGGGGGTTACCACGATCGTCGGGTTCGTCCTGCGCTGGAATCCTCTCTTCCTCACGATCAAGAAGATGCTCGCCGACGGCGTGCTCGGAAAAGTGAACTACGCGGAAGTGGACTACTTCCTCGGCCTGACGCGTGATTTCCATTGCTATCCATGGTCGGTGAAGAAGGAAACCGGTGGTTCGATCCTCCAGATGGGCGGCTGCCATGCGGTGGACGGACTAAGATGGTTCGTGGATGACGAGGCGGTCGAGGTCGTCGCCCTCTCGTCGAGGTTTCGCTCCGATTTCGAACAGGACACAACCATCACGTTCATCGCGAAGTTCAGGCGCGGCGCAATGGGAAAGGTCTGCTGCTCCTACGACGTGGCGAATCCCTACATCTATCGCATCGAGGTGTTCGGCAGCAAGGGTACGGTCATCGACAACCGGGTGTGGGCCAGGGAGAGCTTCCCCGGGCAGGAGGGATGGATCACGATACCCACCACGGCACCTGACTCGGCCGACGTGTCGCATCATCCCTTTCCCCGCGAGGTAGATCATTTCGTCGAATGTATCCAGGCCGGCAGAAGGACGATCGTTGACCTCGACGATGCCATCAAGACCTTCGAAATCATCGAGGCCGCCGACAGGAGCGCGGCCGGCGGCGGCGCGCCGGTCAGGCTGCCCCTGGAACGGTAGGTGGCAGCGCGCTTGGGGCGCGCACCGCGGGGCGTTCGACGGCGGCCCTGCCCCCGGCGGCACCCAGTAAGGGCGCGTTTTCTTGACCGCCCGGAAGATTCACTCTACGCTCGCAGTCGGGGGACATCATGCGAAAGCGGATTTCAGACGTGAAGGCGTGGCAGGATACCATCGCCATTCCCACCTACCTGCTCGGCCCGGAAGATCCCAACCCGCCCCTCCTGGTGCGGCGCAGAGGTCTCATCCACCCGGGGAGCCGTATCATCTATCCTTACGCCCTGCAGGAAGACCTCTCCAACAGGAAAGAGGAGAAGGAGTGGCGGATCTTCCACCTGGAGAACCGCTGGCTGCACATCGGCGTCCTTCCCGAACTGGGCGGCAGGGTCCTCTTCGCCCACGACAAGGCGAGCGGGCGCGAGGCGCTGCACTACAACCATGTCATCAAGTACGCGCGGATCGGCATCCGCGGCGCGTTCTTTGCCGGCGGGATCGAGTGGAACTTCCCCAACGGCCACACGGTCACCACCTCGTCGCCGGTCGACTGCGCCATCCGGGAGAACGACGACGGCAGCGTGACGCTGCTCGTGGGCGACATCGAGCGGGTCTCCCGGATGAGGTGGAGCGTCGGCATTACCCTCACCCGGGACCACGCCTTCTTCGAGACGGAGATTCGCTTGTACAACAGGACCGTCTTTCCCAACCGCCACTGGTTCTGGTCCAACTCCGCCGCGCCGGTCTCCGGAGGAACACAGTACATCACCACCGCGGGAAAAGTGTCGGATCTCAACTCGGTCCTGGACTTCCCCGTCCACAACGGAGTCGACATCGGCTGGGACAGGAACCACCCCGAGCCGCAGGACATGTTCAGCCTGAACCATCGCGGGGAGTTCGGCGCCTGGTACAACCACGACCTGGCGAGGGGCCTGGTGAACGTGGCCGACCGGACGGAATCGAGGGGCCTGAAGTTCTTCACGTGGGGCACCGGCGATGACGGCGGCATCTGGGAAAAGAGGCTCACCGACATGGACGGCTTCTACTGCGAGATGCAGACCGGCCGGTTCGCCACCCAGCGGCTCTGGGGCATCCTTCCGCCCTGCACGCAGGAGTCCTGGAAGGAGACTTGGTACCCGTTCACCGCAATCGGGGCTCCCAGCTTCGCCAACCGGGAGGCGGCGGTCTCCCTGTCCGCGGCGGCTTCTCCCGCCCGGGTCAGGCTCGGCGTCCACGTCACCTCCGAGCGCCGGGGCACGAGCATCTCGGTTGCGGCGGGACAACGGAAAGTCTGGGAGCGGCGCGCCGATATCGCCCCTGCATCGCCCCTGGTGGAGGAGATCGACCTGCAGGGAGCGGAGTGGGATTCCGCCGACCTCGCCGTCGAGGTGACGGACGCCGGCGGCGCTCCGCTGGCGCGATTCGTTCGACACGCCAAGGGAGAGCCCCAGCCCCCCATCACCCTTGCCCCGCACATCGAACCGAGGACAGGCGGGGACTGCGCGGAGGAATGCTGGCGCGCCGGGGTGGACAGGGAAAGGCTGGGAGAACCGGAGGAAGCCCGGCGGCACTATGAGATGGCGGCCGGGCTCGATGCCGGGTATTCCCCGGCGCAGGTCTCCCTGGCCGTTCTCGACCTCCGCCAGGGCCGGTCCGACGCGGCCGCCCCCCGGCTGGAGAGGGTCCTGGGACGGGACCCCGGAAACGAGGATGCGCGGTTTTTCCTCGCCGCCTGCCTGCTGGCCGAGGAGCGCTTCAAGGAGGCGGCCGATCACCTTCGGACCCTCACGAGGAGCAGGACCTTCCGTCCGGGCGCCGCGTTCCTTCTCGGCGGCGTGCTCCTGGGACAGGGCCAGGCTCTCGAGGCGTCCGCGCAGTTTTCCAAATGCGCGCAGGAGTATCCCTGGCATGACGATGCACGGGCATTTCTTGCCGCCTCCCTCCGTGCCGTGGGAAGGCGCCGGGAGGCGGCGGCTCTCGCGCGGGACGTGCTGAAGCGTGACCCCCTCCATCTCACGGCCCGCGCCGAGGCGTTCCTGGCGGACCGGGGGGAGAAGGCGCAACTCGAAGCCGCCCTGCACGATGACGCCCAGGAATGGATCGAGCTGTCGTGCGAATACGCGCGGTTCGGGCTGTACCGCGAGGCGTTCGACCTCCTGGCGCTCTGCCGCGCGGACAACCCGATGGTCCACTATCACCTGGCCTGGTACGCCGAAAAGCTGGACATGGCCGATGCCGCGCTGCATTTCGAGAAGGGAAGAACGGCCGATCCACGCTACGTGTTCCCGCACCGCCTGGAGTCCGAGCGCGTGCTGCGGCGCGCGCTCCAGCTCTTCCCTAAGGACGGCAGGGCCGCGTACTACCTCGGGAACCTCCTCTGCTCACGGGACAGGGCGGAAGAAGCCATTACCTGCTGGGAGACGGCGAAGGAAAGCGGGGCCGGCTTCTCTGTTCTCCACAGGAATCTCGGACGCGCGTACTGGAAGGTGAGACGGGACCCCGACCGCGCCGTCGCGGAATACCGGAAGGCCATCGACTGCGCACCAGGGGACTACAAGCTGTACCTCGAGCTGGACAGGATCCTCCTGACCCTCGGCAGGGACGCTGAGCGGCGCGCGCTCATCGACGGCATTCCGTTCGAGCTGCACGGGAACGACCTCATCGCGGAGCGCGTCGCGGCGTGCCGCGCGGACGCGGCGGAGTTCGGCGATGCCCTTCAGATCATCGCAAAGACGTGGTTCTTCCCGTGGGAGATCTACAAGGGGGTCCGCTTCCTCTACGTGGACGCGACCATCGGCAAGGGGATCCAACTCGCAAAGGCAGGAAGGCACCAGGAGGCCATTGCACGCTACCGGGAGGCAATGCTCTATCCGAGGAACGTCGGGGTGGGAGAGTCCCGCTGGAAGTCGAATGCGGAGGCCTGGTACAGGATCGGGCGGGCACAAGAAGCGGCGGGTGACGCCGCGGCCGCCCGGGAATCGTGGACCCGGGCTGCGGAGGAGCCGCGGCCCGTCGTCGACGCCCTCTCCTACTACAGGGCCATGGCGCTGCGCAGGCTCGGCCGGAATGCTGAGGCGGACACAGCCCTTGAGGAGCTTCTGCGGACCGCCCTCGGCAACGTGGAGCAGGACCGGGGAGACCCGGCGGAGAACCGTTACCTGGCAGGGCTTGCGCTCAAGGGAAAGGGCGACCGCTCCAGCGCCGCCCTCAGGTTTGCGGAGGCCCTGGAGGCCAACCGCGGCCACCGCCGCGCCCGCTGGGAAGCGAGCGGGTTCACCGGGGAGTAACGCAGCCCGGCGCGCTCCGGTCGCTTGGCCCTGGCACGCGCGGCTTGCAGAGAATCTCGCGGACGCTCACGTCCGTCACCTTGCGCAGGAAGGAAGGGGCGATGACATTGGATCGATGACCGGCTCGATGTAGCCGCAGATGTGCGCCGAGATCTTTCGCGAGGGATTGGCCTGCTTGTGCTCGCCGAACAGCTTCCCACGCGGCTTGAGAAATTCCCAGAAGAGCTCGAGGGAGATGAGCATCCGGTCCTGCGTGCCGACGTCGTCACCAGTGGGAGTCAATTTCGCGCGCGGAAATTTTGACAGCGGACCCGTTTCGTGTGATGATGGGGTCACTCACACGACGGAGGTCAGGCTATGGGAGACACCATCGGGATCGGCATCATCGGCGCCGGCTTCATGGGCATGCTGCACGCGCGGGCGCTATCACAGCTCGGCGGCGTGCGGGTAGTGGCGGTGAGCGACCCCGCCGTGAGAGAGCCGCCGCTGCTCCCCGACCAGGAAAAGCCCCTGGAGGCGTACCAGGACCACGCAAAGCTCCTGGCGCGGACCGACATCGAGGCGGTGGTGATTGCCAGCCCGGAGACCCTCCATCGCCAGGCGGTGGTGGATGCCGCCCGCGCGGGAAAGCACATCCTACTGGAGAAGCCCATCGCCACGACCCTGGAGGACGCCGACGCGATCATCGCGGAAGCGGAACGGCGGAAGGTGAAGCTCATGCTGGCGCACCTCCTGCGCTATGACACCCGCTACGCCCAGATCAAGGCCGCCGTGGACGACGGGACCATCGGGAAGCCCCTTGTCGGATACGCGCGGCGCAACGCCTCCATTGCCGAGGCACGCAGGCTGAAAGGCCGCGTCGAGGTGGAGGAGTACATCTCTGTGCACGACATCGACCAGCTCTTCTGGTTCTTCAACGACCGGGTGGTCAAGGTGAGCGCGGAGATCGTGGAAGGACCGGTTAAGAAGGAGCTGGGCGTCCACGATTTCATCTGGATCACCATGCGCTTTGCAGGGGGCGGCCTGGGAATCGTGGAGACCGGCTGGGGGCTCACCGACGTTATGGCCCGGTGGAGGAGGCCCGGAAGCTGGGGAGGCTTCGGAGACGTGAATCTGGAGCTCCTGGGGGAGAAGGGTTCCCTCTACCTAGACTATCGCCCGATGACACTTGTCGGGCTGGACGACGAGGGCTGGAAGTTCCCGGACACGCTGCACTGGCCGCAGATGCACGGCGAGATCGTCGGCGACGTCCTCGACGAGGATCGCTACTTCCTCCACGTCCTGCGGGGGAAGCGTCCCCTCATCTCGACGGGCGCGGACGGGCGAAAGGCGCTCGAGGTGGTCCTGGCCGCCCAGCGGTCGTGGCGGGAGGGCGAGCCGGTCCAGCTGGGCTGAGGAGCCCCTCCGGAGGACGCGCGGGCGAACCGGCAGGTCGCGCTACTCCTCCTCGAACTCCTTCACCAACGTCCATGAACATTCTTGACCTGTGCCTTTTCGGCATCTGATTGGCGATCAACGAACGTCCGGGTACCAGCCTCCCGGCGGTATCCGTTTTCCCCAGGCCCCTTTCATTTCCTTGCCGACGCCAGACGCGACGCCAGCAGGGAGTTGCGCTTTCGGGGGGTGTCGAGCGAGGTGTAAATTTCGCGATAGACGCCGGGGAGCGATGGAATTTTTGCCAGCCGCTCATAGCGAGCACGCAGGCGTCCAGCCCGTCGGCAGCGACCTCCAGCTTGGAGAGCTCCCACAGCGCCGGAGGATGGTCGGGCCAGTAGGAAAGCCACTGCCGGCGTTCCGCCATTGCTTCAGCGGTCCTGCCCAGGGGACGCAGCGCCTTCACGCGCCAGGGGTACCGCTCCTTTTCCGGAATCGAGCCCAGGGACTGCAGCAGCTCCTCCCACCGTCCCAGGCGCTCGAGGCATTAGAAAACGCCGGCTCGCGCACGGGAGCCGACCTTCTCGTGGCCGCTGATCTCCCGGTGGTGGCCCAGGGCCTCCTCGGAGCGATGCAGCCCCAGGAAGGCGTCGGCCGCCGCGTGTATGGCAAACGGATTGGACGGCGCCGCGGCCGGCGCGGCGCGGGCCGCCGCGAGTGCCGCTTCGTGATCCGAGGAGCGGTTCAGCACGTGGGCCTTCTGCGCGAGCCAGAAGGCGTCGCCGGTTCCGTTTCGTACAAGCTCCTGTTCGACGACATCCAATGCGTCGCGGTACCTGCCGCTCCTCAAAAACGCGCTGAAGCGCCGGTAGGCGTCGGTCATCCGGCTTTCACACTCGCGCGGCGGTCCGTGCGGCGCGGCTGGACCTCGCGTGGCCGCGCATTACGCAGCCGCCCGCCCCCACAGCGACTGAAAGAGCGCTGAGCATCCCCTCCTCCCAGAAGCTTCCGGGCGCGGGTGTAGCTCAAATGAGAGAGAGCATCCCGCAGGGTGAGGGCCGGCGTGCGCGCCATAGATTGAGTTTAGGGAACGGAATGGCAGCAATCAAGGGGCCAGGTCGAGGCCCGCCAGGAACCGATGCTTCGCACGCCGAGTTGCAATGAAGTTCATCGGGTGGGACGCGTACATTGCCCGGGCAGGGGAAATCTATGTGCGGGAAGATGCTCGGCTGAAAGAACAGATGTCCGTGAACGAGAAGCTGCACGCGCGCGTCCGTCACATGCGCGAACAATCTCCGCGCCGGGGAGTATCGCAAGTGCCCCATCATGTGCAGTAGAGCCAGCGCAGAGTGACGGATCAACATCTGGGGCCTGAGAATCGCATCACCTTTTTGATTTGATCCCGCTCCTCGTTTCGGTAATAGTGAATGGTGCAGTTTGCGCAGGCGGGCTTTGCCGTCCGAAAAGGATATCGGTCAATCCTGCGGACTGAATACGCGTAAAGCCTTTGACATTCTTCGCACGAGTCCCCTCCCTGTGACGGGCGTCTCTCTGTGGAAAGGGCAGGCTGTTGCTGGTATACTGGGAATCCAGCCATGAATGAACGAGCTTCCGGCGGGACGACGCACGAGAGACCGCTCGGGGTCTATACCGCGGGCGAGCGCTGCAAGAAATGTTACTCCTGCGTGCGGATCTGCCCCACCAAGGCCATCGTGGTACACAGCGGCGAGGCGAACATCATCGCCGAGAAGTGCATCTCCTGCGGCTACTGCGTCGGAGGCTGCTCGCAGGGCGCCAAGAAAATCCGTTCTTCCGTCGCGGAGGTGGCCGCGCTCCTGGAAAGCGGGCGCGCTTGCTCTGCGATTGTCGCCCCGTCCTTTCCCGCCGCGTTCCCCGACCTCGATGCGCTGCGACTGGTGGGAGCCCTGGCGGCGTGCGGCTTCGCCGGCGTCTACGAGGTCGCCCACGGGGCCGACCTGGTCTCGGCCGAATATCTGCGGCTCTACCGCCAGCTCGTCGCATCGGGTGATCAGCGGTTCATCATCAGCTCGCCGTGTCCCGCCGTCGTCTTTTACGTGGAGAAAATCTGCCCGGAGCTCGTCCCGTACCTCGCGCGCATCAAGTCGCCCATGGAGGCCATGGCGGCCGTCGTCAGGCAGCGCAGGGGCGGCGCCGGCGCGGATGCCGCCCCCATGGCCGTCGTGTTCGTCGGGCCCTGCGTGGCGAAGAAGGACGAGGCCGTTAGAGGCTCCCTGGTGGATGAGGTTCTCACCTTTCAGGAGCTCCACGAGCTCTTCGAAACCCGAGGCGTCGATCCAAAACGACAGGAAGCCCGGCAGTTCGATCCGCCTCACGCGAATCTCGGCCGCATCTACCCGGTAACCGGCGGGCTGCTGAAGGCGGCCGCGATCGACGACGACCTGCTGGAAAGCCCTGTCGCCGTCGTGGAGGGCAGCACCCGGGTCACCGAGCTTCTCCAGTCACTGAAGGAAAGCGTCCGCGCCGGCCGGCATGTCGAGACCCGGCTCTTCGACCTTCTGTTCTGCGAAGGCTGCATCGCCGGTCCGGCGATCACCGGCGAGCTCGACCTTCAAGGGCGCAAGAAGCTCGTCGTCGACTACATGAAAGACCGTCCGCCGGCACCCGACATCCGGGAATGGGCGCCGGTCAGCAGGGAGCCGCACGGGCTGGATCTCTCGAAGGTCTTCCGCGCCGAACCGAGCCTCGAGGTGCCTGTTCCCGAGGAGGACGTCCGCAGGATCCTGGCGGCGACCGGCAAGGTGCGTCCCGAGCACGAGCTGAACTGCCGCGCCTGCGGCTACGGTTCCTGCAGGGAGAAGGCAGTGGCCGTCTACCGCGGAATTGCCGAGGTCGAGATGTGCCTGCCCTACCTCATTACGAAGCTCGAGACCGCGATCTCCGATCTGAAGGAGAACCAGAGCCGCCTGATCCACGCGGAAAAGCTCGCGTCCATGGGCCAGATGGCCGCGGGGATTGCCCACGAGTTGAACAATCCCCTCGGCGTGATCCTGATGTACGCGAACATCCTGAAGGAAGACCTGGCGGGCCGAGCGGAGGGCGGACGCCAATTGGAGGACATCGAACGCATCATCCGCGAATCCGAGCGCTCCCGTTCGATCGTGAGAGGGATCCTGAACTTCGCCCGCGAAGAGAAGGTGGACCGGGAGCCCACCGACATCAACGCCCTGCTGTCCGAGGCGATCGAGGCCGCCCGCGCGCTGGACACCGCGGGACAGGTCCGCGTCGAGCATGACCTGGACGACACGCTGGGGCTGTGCAGGGTGGACCGCCGGCAGATGCGGCAGGTCTTCGACAACATCGTCAAGAACGCGATCGAGGCGATGTCCGGCGGCGGGTCACTCACGGTGGAATCCCGCAAGGGCGTCGGGCAATTCACCGTCGCCATCTCCGACACCGGTCCGGGCATTCCCGTGGAGAACCTCCCCAGGCTGTTCTCACCGTTCTTCACGACAAAACCCGCCGGCAAGGGCACGGGACTTGGTCTCGTCGTCTGCTACGGAATCGTCAAGATGCACGGCGGAACGATCGAGGCGACAAACCGCCCCGGCGGCGGGGCGCGGTTCGAGATCACCGTCCGGGAGCCGCAGGAGGCCGGGTAAATGGACGATGCCACAGCCGTGCTCGTCGTCGACGACGAGGAAGGGATGCGTGAGGGCATGCGGCGCGTGCTGGAGCGCCGGGGATTCTCGGTCGACACGGCCGCGGACGGCGGCAGCGCCCTGGCGCTCCT
>JBKQPS010000257.1:0-5213 GCA_052144915.1 Spirochaetia bacterium
GCGGAATGTTCGACGTGCCGCACGGACTTGCATGCGCGGTATTTCTCCCGCACGTGCTCGCCGCGAACAGGGGCGTCGTTGCGCAGGACATCCGCAGGCTCGTGAGCACGTCGCACGGAAAGGAGGCAGCGCGGGATCCTGTCGGCTGGCTCGCTTCCGAGGCCACGCGTTTTCTGCAGGCATACGGTCTCCCGACGGATCTTCGCGGGTTCGGCATTCCCGCCGACGGTGTGGCGGAGCTCGCCGAAAAATCGTCCGGATCCAGCATGAAGGGAAACCCGAGGGAGCTGTCGATGAAAGAGAGGGCGGACATTCTCGAGAGGGTGATATGAAAGGGCAGGACGGCAGATGACGCGCGCAGTGCGCGGGGCGATCCAGCTCGCCGACCGCTCCGCGGAGGCGATAGAGCGCGCCGGCACGAGGCTCGTGACGGAAATCCTCCAGGCGAACGGGATTGCCGAGAATCACATCGTGAGCATCCTGTTTTCGATGACCGAGGACCTGACCGCGGCCAACCCCGCGACGGGGCTGCGGCGCGTCGGCTTCGCATCGACGCCCCTGTTCTGCACGCAGGAAGCAAGGATCGACGGCGCGCTTCCACGAGTGATCCGCGCCCTGGTGACATTCGACTCCCTCGAGCGGCGTCCGGCCGTGCCGGTGTACCTGGATGGCGCGGAGGTGCTCCGGCCCGATATTGCCGACACGAATGCGCCGAAAGGCGCCGCGAATGCGCCGAAAGGCGCGCGGGGCGATCGCGCGTGAGAGCCACGTCGCCCCTGGTCTGGCACGTTTCCCGCGAGTACGCGGGCGTGGCAGAGGCCGGTGGGGTAAAGGACGTCGTCCGCGGCCTCGCGGAGGCGCACGCGCGGTCCGGGGGATCGCCGACCGTCGTCCTCCCGATGTACGGGTTCATTCCCCGAGAGCTCGGGGCAGGGGCGCCGGTCGCTTCATTTACTCTCTTTCTTCCCGACCAGGACAAGGGGAACGAGCTTTTCGAGGAGAAAGTCAGCATCCACGAGGCCCGGCTGGCCGGCGTACGCCTGCTGCTTGTGCGTTCGCCCCGGTACTCTGCTCTCCGCGACGTATACACGTACACAGCCGCGGACGAGCGCGAAAACCACTGGCGAAAAAGAGGCACGGGGCACTGGGATTTCCACCAGCTCAACCTGATTCTGCAGAGGGCCGCCCTGGAATCCGCTCTCGTGCTCGACGAAATTCCCGACATCTTCCACTGCCACGACGGACATACCGCTTTTCTCCCCGCGCTCCTGCGCGAGGATCCCCGGTTTGCCGGCCCTTTTCGCGGCTCAGCGGCGGTGGTGACGATCCACAACGCCGGCAAAGGGTACCACCAGGAGGTGTGGGATCCGGACTTCGCCACGATTCTCACCGGCCTGCCCGCCGATGTGCTGTCGCGGGGGCTTCTGAACGGGACCGTCGACCCTTTCCTCCTTGCCGGCGGGTACGCGCGGCTGGTCACGGTGTCCGAGCAATACGCCAGGGAGCTCCTCGCGGAAAGCGAAGACGAGCTGGCCGGCGGCCTCGGCAGGGCCCTCCAGGAGCGCGGGATTCCACTGGCAGGCATCACGAACGGAATCGATCCAACGCCCTGGGATCCGCGCACGCCCGAAAGGGCGGGCATCCCGTTCGGATTCGATCCGTCAAACGGGCTTCTCGAGGGGAAAACGCGCTGCCGGCAGGCCCTAATGGAAAAGTTCGGCATTCCGGCTGATCGCGCTATGCAAAGCCCCCTGTACGCCTTCGTCGGCCGTTTGACCGGGCAGAAAGGGATCGACGTGCTGTTCCATGCCCTGAAGAGGCTGCTGAAAGGCCGGACGGAGCGCCGCTTCTTCGTCGTGGGCACGGGGGAGAAGGAGAAGGAATCGATGCTCGTCTCGTTGGCAGCCGAACCGGCCGCGGCGGGGCGCCTGGTGTTCCTGGCCCGATTCGATCCGGCCCTCGCCTCCCTGGTGTACGCTTCCAGCGATTTCTTCCTCGTGCCTTCCGCATATGAGCCGTGCGGGCTCACGGATTTCATCGCGCAGATCTTCGGGAGCCTTCCGATCGTGCACCACGTGGGAGGACTGGTGAAGATCCGGGACGGGGAAACCGGGTTCAGCTACCGCGAGCAGCGCCCCGAGGAGCTCATCGCTTCCGTCGAGCGGACGACACGTATCTACGTCGATCAGCCCGCGCTCCTGGACAGGATCAGGAGGACGGCCTTCGAGGAGATCTTCTCACGGCACACCTGGGACCGGGTGCTCGCCGATTCGTACTTTCCCCTGTACGCGGCCGTGCTCGCGGATGGGCCATGGACGCGGAAATAAGCTTCAAGACGTCCGTGGACGTCGCGCGCATCCGCCGTGCCTGCCGGGTGGCGGAGAAATGCCTCCGGCATCTCGCCCCCTGCGTGCGGCCGGGCATCTCCACCGCGGAGCTGGACAACCTCGCGGGAAGATTCCTGGAGGAGAGCGGAGCGGGTTCCGCGCTCCGCGGGTATCGCGGGTTCCCCGGGAGCATCTGCACCTCGGTGAACAACGTCGCCGCGCACGGAATCCCGTCGAACAGGCAGCTGGAAAGCGGCGACGTCCTCGCGCTGGACATCACGGCTGTCGTGGAAGGCTGGCACGGAGACGCTGCCTGGACATTCCTCGTCGGGGAAGCAACGCCGGACGGGCGGCGCCTGGTGCGCGCGGCGTGGCAGGCGACCCAGGCGGGAATCCGCGCGGCAGTGGCCGGGCAGCGGATGGGGGACGTCGGCGCCGCCATCCAGGAGACGGCCCACCGGTTTGGCTGCTCGGTGATCGAGGACTACGTGGGGCACGGGATCGGCCGGGCGATGCACGAAGATCCGATGATTCCCAATTTCGGCGCCCCCGACACGGGCCTGCGGATCCTCCCCGGAATGGTTTTCACCGTCGAACCGATGCTCACCCTGGGGCTTCGCGACGTGCACATCTCCAGCGATGGCTGGACACTCGTGACATCGGATGGCAGCCTTTCGGCGCAATTCGAGCACACCGTGGCGGTGTTCCGCGACTACACCGAGGTGCTCACCTTCTCGCACGGCCCTCTTCTCGATTCGCCCGACGTGCCGCCGGCGCTGGGATAGCGCCGGCCCTGGCCGCGCGGTTCTCGATGGCTCGATGGACTTCAACAGGCGGCGCAATTTCGTGAAGCACTTTCACGGCTCGACCGATGCGAGGTGCACTTGTTCGAGACAGGGAAAGGGCGACCGTTCTCCCGAGTGTACGTCTCGACGAGGGTGCATGCCCTCGCCCTGCGTGTGCTTAAGGCGGCTACTTGGGGCGCACGCCCTGCGACATTCGTTTGCGGCGCGGTCAGATCGGCGCACGGGAAAGACTCAGGCACTCTCGCAGTACCTCGGGCACTCGTCGGTCGCGATCACGATGTCGATCCATGTGCACGAGTCACCTGACGACGGCGAGCTGTTCGACCCCGAGGATGGCAACGAAACCGAGCATACGTCGGCAGGGGCGGGGCAGCGCGTGACCGTTTCACTTTTATGTGAGATCGGGGAAGGAGGCAGTGAATGGAGAAAGCGGAGGAGTTTTACTCGAAGGTTGCGGGAGTGACTCATAAACAGGGCGGCGTTGATCCGCAACGCCTGTTACAGAGATGCAGATCAGGCCAAGAGTTAAGGCTCGTGCGAGATCCGGAGAACCAGTACGACAAGAACGCTATCAAGGTTTGCTTGCCGACCGGTGAACAACTCGGCTGGATTGATAAAGATGTGGCGGCGCGAGACCTTGCAAAGGAGATCGACCGAGGGGACAGAATCAAGGTGGTAGTCTCCCAAGTGACGGGCGGAACACGCTCCAAGCCTGACAGGGGATGCAATATAAAAATCACCAATTATGGCAAGGCGATCGTGCGTCAGGAGCCACGCGTTCAAGCCAGCAACGAAAAACAGTCCTTCTGTGCCAAGTGTAAAAAGATGGTAGTTCCAACTTTTCAAGGTTGTTGCCCTGAATGCAACGAGTTTCTCTGAAACTTAAAGGGGGAGGCATGAGAAAGATCGCGGTTGCGAACCGACAGGCGGCCGTGATGGCAACGAAACCAACAATCCGTTGCTACCGGGCTGGCGGCGTGCCTCCGGAAAGTTTCGCCAGCTACGTCGCGTGCGGGGTTTAACTGCGTGGCAATGAGGATGTGGGATAGCAACAGCCACGGAGGTGCAAAGTGAAAAAGCGAATAGTCGTTGTTGCAGTTCTTGCGGTCCTCTTGGCGGCATCGGCGTATGCTCAGCCAACGGATTTCTTTGACCTTGCGAGAACTGGATCGCCACATGAAGTACTGGCTGCTATCGACAAGGGCGTAGATGTAAACGCGCGAGACGCAGCAAGTGCTACTGTGTTGATGTGGGCAGCAGGAATGAACCCGAATCCCGAGATGATCGTTGCTTTCCTAAAAGCTGGGGCGAATATCAAAATTCGGGATAAGGACGGCGCGACCGCGCTGATGTATGCAGCCGCAACTAACTCGAAACCAGAAGTGATCGCAACTTTGCTCCAGGCTGGCGATAACATCAACGCTACCGACATGTCAGGTACCACTGCCCTTATGCTCGCGGCAAGTCGCAACTGGAACCCAGAAGTGATCATGGCGCTCCTGAAGGCTGGCGCAACCACGAAGGTGAAAGACGCTCATGGGATGACAGCATTTAATTACGCGCAGGACAACAAGGCGCTGACGGATACCGACGCCCTGAAGGGTCTCATAGGTGTAATGACACGGCAACCCCTCGGCAGATCATGCCCAAGAGTGAGGTACACCTAATTTTACATCTAAGAACACGTCGAAACGTCGCTTGACACTCCGAAACGGTTTCTGTAGAATTTCCTCGTAAAATAAGGGTTTTTTTGAAAGTAGAGCGACGGAGTGAGACAGAGTGAAACACCTGTCGGAACGCCACCTTAGCTCAACTGGCAGAGCACGTGATTTGTAATCTCGAGGTTCTCGGTTCAAGTCCGAGAGGTGGCTCTCGAGCACGCCCGAGGAAAAGCGCACCTGGTGTGCCCGCATGTTCCATCTGCGCCGCTACTTGACAGGCGCAGTCGTTTGCCGCTATCAACTCATGAGCTTTGAGATCGCCGAAGACCGTGATCGCGCGGCCACGCCGTGTTTCGCGCGGCTGCCGCCCCAGGGGGAGATTCCCGAGTGGTCAAAGGGGGCAGACTGTAAATCTGTTG
>JBKQPS010000258.1:0-7414 GCA_052144915.1 Spirochaetia bacterium
CGCAATGCCGACTCGCTGTTTTTGTCCGCCGCTCAACGTGTCGCACCGCTTGTAGACCTGGTCCATCAGGCCGAGTCGGCAGATGATCTCCACCGCGCGCGCCTTGTCGAGCTCACTGTAGTGACCGATGATCCCGCTCAGACCGCGCATGTAACCCAACCGGCCATGGAGGACGTTCTCAATGACGGTCAGGCGGTAGACGAGGTTGAAGTGCTGGAAGATCATGCCGATTTTCGTTCGGACCCTGCGCAGGTCCTGGCGCTTCAGGGCCTGGACGTCGACATTTTCGAACATTACCTCGCCGGCCGTTGCGTCGATCATCCGGTTGATGCATCGCAGCAGTGTGGACTTGCCGGCGCCCGAGGGGCCGATCACCGCGACGAGCTCTCCCGCGGCGACGGAGATGCTGACGTCGGTGAGGGCCTGGACGTCGTTGTAGTTCTTCGAGAGGTGCCGGACTTCCAGAACCACACTTCCCCCGTTCAAACACGTCCTCCTGCGTCGGCCAATGAGTATCATGGCAGGTGTTGGGAAAGCGTTAGTGCCGCGTTAGTAATTCGTTAAAGCGCGATCACGGCGGCGGCCGGATCATAACGCCGAATTCACAATTTGCTAATGGGATCCTAGCGGGGGGAGGAGTACCTTCAGCCGACGTGGAACGGACACCGCTGCCACGAATTGTCTGAAATGGAGGGTATCCAATGTTGAAGCGCCTGTGTATTCTCGGATTCGTCTTATTCGTCGTGGGGAGCGCGGTTTGGGCGAACGGCTCCGCCGAAAAGAAACCCCTCGTGTGGGTGTGGCTCCCGAATGACTCGCCTCCTGAATCGGCGCCGTTCCGCGCAGCCATGGACAAGATAGTCTCGGATGCGATCGGCCGCCCGGTCGTGGACAAGCTGACGACGGACTACAATATCGCCATCCAGGCCATGACGTCGGATAACGCGGCCCTTGCGCTGTTCGGCCCCTACCAGTACATCAAGGCAAGCCAGATCACCAAGACCATCGTGCCCCTCGTCACGAATACCGGCGATTCGGGAACCCTTGCCGATGCGGTGTACTACAGCCGCATCGTCGTAAAGACCGAAAACGCAGACCAGTACATGAGGAACGGGAAGTACTCGCTGGACAACATCCAGGGGAAGATGTTCTCGTTCGTTTCGAACAGCTCCACCTCCGGTTTCCTGTTCCCGGCGACGGGTGTGGCCGCGTACTTCGCCAAGATGAGCCAGTGGGCGTCGCTGAAGGCTTCCGATCTCATGGAAGGCGGCGCCGGCAAGCTGTTCAACCAGGTGCTGTTCGGCGGTTCGCACCAGGGCTCCCTCGCGAACGTCATCAGCGGAAAGGCTGACGTGGGCGCCTGCGACGACGTCGACACCGACACGTATGACACCGTGATTTCCGGCCAGGCGAGCACACCGGGCGCGGTCTACCAGATCAAGAGTGACGCCGCGGAGCCGTTCGATGCATATCACGGCGCACAGTTCACCGTCATCTGGTCGGTGCCGGTCCTGAATGGTCCCATCGCGGTCAATTCGAACTTGCTCAGCAAAGACGAAATGAGCAAGATCACCGCCGCCTTCGACTCCGATGCGACGATGAAGAACACGGACATCTTCGCCCAGCCCAACAGCAACAGCAAGGCGGATTTCACGCAGACGGGCAAGGTCCGCTTCGTTCCCGTGACCGACGCGACGTATCAGCCGGTCCGTGACATGATTCAATAGTCCCTGTAAAATTGTTTCTGCGGCCCCGGGATGCGGAATCCCGGGGCTTTTTCATTTCAGCGGTGCCAGCGCGCCTTCCATCGACAGGGGGGCCGTGGTCATGATCCGGACGTTCACAAATCTGCCGACCAGGGAAAGGTCGGTGCTCTTGAACCGCACCGGGATCCGGCCTTCCGTCCGCCCAGCCAGGAATCCTTCCCTGCGGTCGGGCCCTTCCACCAGGAGCCGGACCTCTCGGCCGATCATGCCGCGGTTGTATGCAGAGGATGTGCGGGAGAGCTCCTCGCTGAGAACCCGCAGCCGCCGGGATTTCTCTTCGTGAGGAACATCGTCCGGCCAGTGGGCGCTCGCAGCCCCCGGCCGGGGGGAGTACATGGCCACGTAGGCCATGTTGTACGCGAACTCGCCCATCGCCCTGCGCGTGTTTTCGAACTGCTCTTCGGTCTCTCCGCTGAAGCCGACGATGATGTCCGTGAACAGGGTCGCATCGGGAAGAATCTCCCGAATACTAGCGACCGTCCGCCGATAGTCGTCCATCTGATAGCTGCGGTTCATCCGCACGAGCACCCGGTCATCGCCGGACTGCAGGGGGAGGTGGATCTGGCGGGCGAGACTGCGATGGCCCGCGATGACGCGCAGGGACTCTTCGCTCATGTCGCGTGGGTGCGGGGAAGTGAAGTACACGCGGCATTCCTTCCCGGATGCATCGCACAGATCCCCCACGTCGCGGAGCAGCTCGGCGAACGTCCGCTCGGCCCCCGGCCGGTCCTTTCCATAGGAGTTCACGTTGTGGCCCAGGTGGGTGTAGGAGACGTAGCCGCGCGCAAGGAGCCCCTGGATTTCGCCAATGATGGCGTCCGATGGACGCGAGACCTCGGGCCCGCGCGTGTAGGGCACGGCGCAGAAGGTGCAGAACTTGTCGCAGCCGTTCTGGATGGGTACGTACGCGTCGAACGTCGAGGAGTACCGCGGAGCGATGCGCCAGAAGCCAATGGCATCACCGTCGGACCCGGTCGGGTCACCGCCCGGCACCGCCGCCGCCGGCCCCACGCCGTACTGGCTGATCATCGCCGGCAGCCGGGGCAGCTCGGTGATGTCGAAGAGCAGGTCGAACATCGGGAGAAACTTCTCCCGGTCCGCCGGAAGGATGCACCCGGTGGCAAATGTCAGGAGGTTCTTTCGGTTCTTCCACGAGTTCCACCGGCTGATGCGTGCATACACCTTGTCGATCGCCTTCTGGCGCACCGAGCAGGCGACGACCCCGAGCAGGTCTGCGTCTTCCTCCGACTCCGACGGCTGGTATCCCATCCGCTCGACGACCGTGCGCACGCGTTCCGCATCGGACTGGTTCATCTGGCACCCGAGGTGCAGAAGGTGATATTTCATTGCCGGGAAATCCCTTCCGTGAATATACTCCGCCGGGCCGGATTTGCGGCCAGCCGGAAAGTACTGTATTTTCAAGGGCGATGAGCGCTCGGTCGCGATCCTCCCGCCCGTCTCGGGCCCCCGCGCAGTCTCGGGCCGGTACGGAGCCTCGAGCCGGCACGCACTCTCGAGCCAAGGCGATCCGGGAAGTCCTGGGAGCCTCGTTCAAGCTCGGGCTGACTTCCTTCGGAGGCCCGGTGGCCCACATCGGGTACCTCCGGGAGGAGTACGTGACCCGCCGAGGCTGGATCAGCGAGGACGCGTTTGCCGACCTGGTCTCACTCTGCCAGTTTCTCCCCGGACCCGCAAGCAGCCAGGTGAACATATCCATCGGCATGTTCCGGGCAGGGATGGCGGGAGGCTGCGCCGCCTGGCTCGGATTCACGCTGCCCTCGGCTGTCGTGATGACCGGCTTCGCGTTTCTGCTCGGCGTGGGCGGCGTGCTCGGCTCGGGGTGGCTTCACGGCATCATGTGCGCCGCCGTGGCGGTCGTGGCCCAGGCCGTCGGAGCGATGGCCGTGCGCTACTCAGCCGACGGGCGGCGCGCGGCGATGACGGCAGCCGCCGCCATGGTGAGCCTCCTGGTGCCTTCCGGTCTCACCCAGCTTGGCCTGATTGCCGCGGGCGGCGTGGCGGGGAGGCTCCTGTTGACGGCGCCCCGGGAGCGCGAGCGCGAGACACTCCCCCTGCGGGTGAGCAGGCCTGTTTCGCTTGCCGCGATCGGGCTGTTCTTCGCGCTCCTGGCAGGGCTTCCTCTCTTGAGGGTTGCGTTCCAGCTTCCGTTGGTCGCAGTCATCGAGAGCTTCTACCGAACCGGTTCACTCGTGTTCGGCGGCGGGCACGTCGTGCTGCCTCTTCTACGGAACGAAGTCGTTCTTCCTGGCTGGATCAGCGACTCCCGTTTCATGGCGGGATACGCGGCGGCACAGGCGGTTCCAGGGCCGCTCTTTACTTTTGCCGCGTACCTGGGCGCCGTGATCAGCATCGGCCCGGGGGGAGTGGGAGGCGCGTCCATCGCACTGGCGGCGATCTTTCTGCCGTCTTTCCTGCTGCTGATCGGCGTGCTGCCGTTCTGGAACACGCTGCGCGAGAGGCCGGGATTCCAGTCCACGCTGTCGGGAATCAACGCGGCGGTCGTCGGCCTTCTCGCCGCGGCCCT
Organism: Spirochaetia bacterium; assembly: GCA_052144915.1. GTDB lineage: Bacteria > Spirochaetota > Spirochaetia > SZUA-6 > Fen-1364 > Fen-1364. The sequence continues at coordinate 4,312 of JBKQPS010000258.1, forward strand.
GTACCAGCCGGTCTGGACAAGCGCGGTGGCGACCGTCCCCGATTTCTGCATCGCCCTGGGAGCTTTCGTGCTCCTCACACGGATGCGGGCCCGGCCCTGGATGGTCGTCGTTCTCGGAGCGGCCGCGGGCGCGGCGATCCGCCTGGTGAGCTGACGCCGGGGGCGGGGCCCGGCCGCGCGCGGGGCTTGCCGCGGGCGGTGCCTGCCGCGGGCGGTTTCGCTACTTCTTCAATGCTGCGACTGCCTTCTTGTCATCCGAGGTCACGATGACGCAGCTGGCTGTCTTGCCGGTGAATGCCGTTCCCCAGGTCGACTGGACATTCACGCCGGCATCCGCGAGCTTCTTCGCCACCTTCTGAATGCGTCCCGCCTTGTTCGGCACCAGGACGCACAGGGCATCCGACTCTTTCACTTCCACCCCGAGGGGCGCCAGGGCCTTCTTTGCCTTGGCGGGATTTTTCACGGCGATCACGACCTCCGCGTTCGACCCCCCTGCCTCCGCGCCGCGCAGCGCGGCAATGTTCACGCCCGCTTCCCCCAGCAGCGTGGTCACCGAGGCAAAAAGCCCCACCTTGTTTGGAACCGTGAAGCTCAGGAGCTTCACGATCGTCACCTTTGCCATATCGTCCTCCGTGTTCTGCGTTCTGTTCAGGGCCCGACGGGCGTCAGCTGAACCGTGTAGGTCTTTCCGTTCATGACGTAGCGCAGGGTTCCGTCCGCCGCAACGAGCAGGTAGCACACCGACTCGCGGCTTCCGCTTCCCTCGTAGCGAACACCCATCCCCAGCTCTCCCCGCGTGCCCGCGGGTCCCTGTTCGCCCCGCGGTCCCGGCTCGCCGCGCGCCCCCTGGGGGCCCTGGGGTCCGACCGGTCCCTGCGGTCCCGTGGCACCGGGCTCACCCTTGGGGCCGCGCTCGCCCGCGAGCCCCGCGGGTCCCCGCTCACCCTTGTCGCCCTTCTGCCCGGACGGGATTCCCAGCACGAGCGTCCCTGTAGTGGGATCCAACCGCGCCGAGGGTACCTCTCCGGGCGGGAGAGCCTGGACCGTGACACCGGCGAGAGCGACCTTCTTCGCCTTCTTCTCCTTGGCGGGCTTTCCGGGGTCCTTCTGCTTCCCCGCTCCCGCCCCCGCTTTCTTCTTGTCCTTCGGCATACGTCCTCCCTGCTACTTCCTCTCGCCGGCCCTTGCGGCGCCCCGGGGCGCCGGCCGGCGCGCGCTCAAAAGCTTGTCCAGGGCCTCGTTGACCACGTCCGTGTACTTGATCTTCGGGGTCTTTCGATCGAGCTTGTGATTGTAGGATTCGATGTAGCGCTCCATGGCCTGCTGGTTGCCGGGAGCGATTTCGACGTTGATCTTCCGGGATCCGGTCTTTCCCTTTTCACGCTTCTTCCCCATCTGGTCCGCCGTTTCACGCCTTCTTCGTCTTCAGGTACCGGCTGAGAGCGAGGTTGATGACGTCCGCGGGCTTGTATCGGGGGGTGATCCTGCGCATATCGGCATTGTATTCTTCGAGGTAATCCTTCATCCGGTGCCAGTTCGCCGGCGTGATTTCCACGTGCAGTTTTTTCGCCACGTCCGCACCTTCGGAGACAATGATAGCACCTTGCGGCATCATTGGCAAGTAAAAAATGCATCAAAATAGTGCATTCGGTGCACGTGAAGAGGGCAGTCCGCGTCCCGCAATATTCCTTCCCCGGCATCGTCTTCACAGGCATGGACAAAGCGATGCCGTCATTCTTCTTCAGGGTCATGTCGTGGTCTTTCAGAAGGCGGGACCTGCCTGCATTCACTTCCCGGTTTCTCGACGAAGTGGAGATCCGGGATGGGGATACGGTCGTGGACTTCGGATGCGGTCCCGGGAGCTTTTCCGTCGCTGCCGCGCAGCGCACGGGACCGTCCGGCAGGGTCTACGCGTGCGACATCCAGCCCCTCGCCGCATCCTTCGTCCAGCGCAGAGCGCAGGCGGCCGGGGCAGGCAACGTGACCTTCATCTGCACAAGCCGGGAAACGGGCCTGCCCACGCGCAGCGTCGATGTCGTTCTCCTGTACGACATCCTGCACGGGCTGGGCGAGCCCGAAGGGGTGCTGAAGGAGGTTTCCCGTGTCCTGCGAGAGGGAGGCCTGCTCTCCGTGTCGGACCATCACATGGATGAGGAGAGGATCCGCGGTCTCGTCGAGGGCAATTACGGGTTCGCGCACCGACGATCGGGCGCCGCGACACAGCTGTTCTTCCTGCGGCCGTGAATTCACCAAAACCTAACACTCCGTTCGAAGATTCTTAACCCTTCCCCTCTATTTGTAGTGTGTCCGGCCCACGCGGACCAGTGTTCTATTTTAGAAGGGGAGGGATATGAAGAAGATTCTCATTCCGTTCATCTGCCTGCTGTTGCTGGGAGGTTTTGCCGCCACGGCTTCTGCCGGCGGGACCCAGGAAGGCAAACCCATGGCGGCCCTGATGCAGGCGCCGGCCAACTTCAACGACCTCGTTGCCGCGGCCCAGAAGGAAGGCCAGCTCACCGTGATTGCGCTTCCTCACGACTGGGTGAACTACGGCGAAGCGATCACCACGTTCGCGAAGAAGTACAACATCAAGATCAATGAGCTCAACCCGGACGGCGGTTCGGGCGACGAGATCGAGGCCATCAAGGCGAACAAGGACAACAAGGGACCCCAGGCCCCCGACGTGATCGACGTCGGCCTCTCTTTCGGACCCGACGCGAAAGCAGCCGGGCTCCTCTCCCCGTACAAGGTCCAGACCTGGTCCACGATCCCCGACGGCGTGAAGGACGCGGAAGGCTACTGGTACGGCGACTACTACGGCGCCCTGGCCTTCGAGGTGAACCTCGACGTCGTGAAGACCCCGCCCCAGGACTGGGCAGACCTTCTGCAGCCGGCGTTCAAGGGCCAGGTCGCGCTGGCCGGTGATCCCCGGACCGCCAACCAGGCCATCATGGCAATCGGCGCGGCGGCCATCGCCAACGGCGGCAGCTTCGACAACCCAAAGCCCGGCCTCGACTACTTCGACAAGCTGAACAAGGCGGGCAACTTCGTTCCCCTGATCGCCGTGCCCGCGACGGTGGACTCCGGCGAGACTCCCATCACC
>JBKQPS010000259.1:0-4913 GCA_052144915.1 Spirochaetia bacterium
CCCTGCAGTGCCGGCAGGACAGCAGGCAGGATTTCGTGGTTTCCCAGCAGACAAAAATCGGCTTCGTGGAATAGTCCACGTTCTTGGTCCATGGCGGCTGCATTGGCGGGGTCCACCTCTATACTCGGCGGACTGCGCCCGTGGTGTCAAGCCGCCCCTATCGAGGCGGACCCGCGAACACCAGCAGGGCAAAGACCAGGGGCAGGTACAGGAGCGAGCTTCGCAGCACGACCCGCGCGCTCTGCGGCGTCTTGCGCAGGGAGTGGAACACCCCCGCCGACAGGAAGGCCGCGCCGACCACCAGGCAGCCGATCAGCGCGAACCGGCCGGAAAGCCCCGCGAGGAACGGCGCGGCGCTCAATGGCAGCAGGAGACACATGGCCGCCACCATGAGGAACGCGGCGGCGGCACCGGACGGTTCAGTGACGGGAAGGACCCGGATGCCCGCGCTCTCGTACTCGTCGCGGTACAACGATTCGATCGCCAGGAAGTGTGGAAACTGCCAGAGAAAGAGGATGCCGGAAAGTATCCAGGCGCCGGGTTCGAGGGTTCCCCGCGCCGCGGCCCACCCGATGAGGGGCGGGGTCGCCCCGGAGAGCGCCCCGACAGCGGTGTGCAGCTCCGTGTGCCGCTTCAGGGGCGTGTAGACGAGAACATAGCTCACGAAGGTGAAAAGCCCGACGACACCGGCGATCCAGCCCAGCCGCGCCGAAAGGAGGAAAAGCGCGCACGCGGTGACGATGATGCCGAACGCGAGGGCCTGCCGCGGCAGGAGGCGCCTGCCAGGAAGGGGCCGGGACGCCGTGCGCCGCATGAGCAGGTCCGTGTCCCTTTCCAGGTACGCATTGAGGGCAAAGACGCCGGCGGCAAGGAGCGCCGTGGCGATGACCATCACGGTGAAGCGCTTCCAGTCGGGGGAGCTGCCGCGATCAGCCAGGGAAAATGACGCCATGGCCACCATCAGGATCAGGATGGTGATCCGGGGCTTGATGAGCTGGAGGTAGCTTTTCATGTTGTTCGGAACGCTCTCCGGGAAACAAATGTACCGTTTCGACGGCTCCCGGAACAGGCGCGCCTCGCGGCCTCCGCTCCCCCGTGGCCACCGCGCCTCACGGCCTCCGCCGCTGCAGCCTCCGCCGCTGCGCGGCCTTGTCGGCCCCGCGGGTTCCGTGCTTCACTCCGTGCGGGTTCCGCCATGTTTTCGCACAGGGTACCGGCAGATCATTCGACGAATCGACTCTCGGCTGCCATCGAGGAGCGGCGCGCGCGGGACGCATCCATTCTCGACCTCACGGAATCCAATCCGACGCGCTGCGGGTTTCGCTACGACGATGCTGCCCTCCGCGGCGCCCTGGCGAGTCCCGGCGCGCTGCTCTACGAGCCGCATCCACAGGGGCTCGCGGCGGCGCGCGGCGCCGTGTCCGGCTACTATGCGGAGATGGGCTGTGCCGTGGACCCGGAGTTTCTTTTTCTCACCACCGGGACGAGTGAAGCCTACACGCACCTGTTCAAGCTGCTCGCCGATCCCGGGGACGAGATCCTTGTTCCGACGCCGGGCTATCCCCTGCTTGACGTGCTCACCGCGCTCGAGGCAGTCCGGCTCGTCCATTACCTGCTCGTCTACGATGAGCCGGGGGGCTGGCGCATCGACCTCGAGCGTCTCCGCGCGAGCATCAGCACCCGCACGAGGGCGATCGTCATCGTGAGCCCGAACAACCCCACGGGCTCGTACCTCAAGAAGGGAGAGCTGGAGGAGTGCAACACCCTGTGCCGCGACTTCGGTCTCGCCCTGATCGTGGACGAGGTGTTTTCCGACTACGGCCGGGGCGGGGACCCCTCCCGGGTGACGACGGCGGCGGGCAATGACGGCGCCCTGACGTTCGCGCTGAATGGTTTCTCCAAGCTCGTCGGTCTCCCCCAGCTGAAGCTGGGCTGGATCGGCGTCAGCGGGCCCCGACATCTCGCCGCGCAGGCCCGCGAGCGGCTGGCATTCGTCACGGACGCCTTTCTCTCGGTGTCGGCCGCGGTGCAGCACGCGGCGCCCGCGATCTTCCGCCAGCGCGCCGCGGTGCAGGAACAGGTCAATCGCCGCGTGGAAGAAAACGGCCGGGCGCTGGAAGAGTGCCTTTCGGCGACCGCGTGCGGGCGGACACTGGCGAGGGAGGGAGGATGGTACGCGGTGGTGGGGATCGCCGACGGGCTGTCAGACGAGGACACCGCGGTTCGTCTTCTCCAGCACGATGGCGTGCTCGTCCACCCGGGGTATCTCTATGATTTCCCCGCCGGATCGTTCCTGGTCCTGAGCCTGCTCCCGCCGACCGGGGCATTCCGCGAAGGCGCGTCGAGACTTGCCGCGCGGCTTCGATCCGACGGGTCCTGAGAGCCGTCGAGCATTTGGCGCACGCGCTGGGCGAGGGCCTGGCCGGTGAACGGCTTCGTGATGAGCTCCCCGTCCCGCACGATATGGTTGTCGATCACGTCTCTCTGGTGACCGGACATGAAGAGCACTCTCAGGCGCGGAAACCTCTCTCGCAGCCGTTCACCGAGGGTCGTCCCGTTCATGCGCGGCATGACCACGTCCGTCACCAGGATATCGAAGCGGCCCGCGTGCTCGTCGAAGATCCGCAGCGCCGAGACGCCGTCCGCGGCTTCCCACACCGTGTAGCCCTCGCGGCGCAGCTGCCGGGAGAGCAGGGAGCGGATGGGTGCCTCGTCTTCCACCAGCAGGATGGTCTCGCTCCCCCCGGGAAGCTGGTCCTTCCGGGCCGCATCCGTTGCCTCCGACGGCGACGCGCTGCGGGGGAGATAGATCATGAACCGCGCCCCCGCGCCCGGCTTGCTTTCGACCTCGATGCTCCTGTTGTGCTGCTTGACGATGCTGTAGACAGTGGAAAGCCCCAGGCCCGTGCCCTTTCCCTGCTCCTTCGTCGTGAAGAACGGATCGAAAATTCTCCCGACGGTTTTCTCATCCATCCCGTCTCCGGTGTCGCTCACCGTGAGCAGGACGTAGGCTCCGGGAGGAATATCGTCGTGGCGGCGCGCGAATGTCCCTTCGAGCATCACTTCCCTGGTGGTGATGGAAAGCCGTCCCTCCCGGGGAATTGCATCCTGCGCGTTCAGCGCGAGGTTCAGGAGGACCTCCTCCAGCCGGCCGGCGTCCGCGGCGACAGGGCAGGGAGAGCCCGAGAGGCCGTAGTCGATGGCGATGTTTTCCCGGAGCGCCTGGCGCAGCATGGAGCTGCACTCGCGGACGACCGCGTTGAGGTCCTGCGGCTTCAGCTCGAGCACCTGCCGCCGCCCCAGGGCGAGGAGCTGGCCGATGAGATCGCGCGAGCGGTAGCCGGCCTTGATGATCTCCTGCACCGAGGAGGCGGGATCCGCGCTGCGGGGGAGGTTTTCCCGCAGCAGCTCCGCGTGGCCGAGGATGACGGTGAGCAGGTTGTTGAAGTTGTGCGCCACTCCGCCGGCGAGAATCCCCAGTCCTTCCAGCTTCTGGGAAGCGGCGATGCGGCGCTCCAGGTCCAGCCTGTCCGCCTCGGCCTGCTTGCGCTCCGTGACGTCCACGATCACCTCGGCGACCATCCAGGCGCCGGATTCGCTCTGGTAGGGCAGGGCAGTGACCTGGGTGACGCGGTGCTCGTCATTGGGGAGCGACTGCTCGCTGACCTGCACCTTCCGCGTCCGAAAAGCCCTCTGCATGGCGCAGTCCTCGCAGGGGGACGAAAAGCCCCGGAAATACTCGTAGCAGGGTCGGCCCTTCGGATCTCCCATCAGCTTCCGCCGCGCGGGGTCCACGTACTGTACGACGAAGCTCTCATCGATGATGTCCAGCCCCGTCCGGGTCGTGGCGATGACGAACTCCAGCCGCTGCCAGGCGGACTCGCGCTCCGCTTCCAGGCGCTTTCTCTCCGTGATGTCGTGGGCGAAGCCGACGGAGAACTGCAGCTCGCCGAAGCGCACGAAGCTGGTCGTGATCTCCACGGGGAACCGCGAGCCGTCTTTCCGTCGGTGCACGGTCTCGGCGGAGAAGCTGCCCTTTTCCTGCAGCGATCTCCAGACTTCGCGCCAGCTTTCGCGGTTCGATTGCGGATTCACGTCCCAGATGCTGAGGAGCATCAGCTCTCCGCGCGTGTAGCCCAGGGCCCGGCAGCCCGAATCGTTTGCGTAGAAGAATCCTCCGTCCTCGCCCATCCAGTACGCCGCATCCACCGCCGAGTCGATCGAATGTTTCAGGACCTCCAGCCACTGGTCGGTCTGCTTGCGCTCCGTGACGTCCAGCACGGACCCCTCGAGCACCGCCTGGTCGGGCGACGGCTTCATCGACAGCAGGCAGATGCGGGTCCCCCTCTTCGCGCTCAACAGCCGGCACTCGAAGTTCGTGACCCTGCCATCGCGGGCAAGCAGGGCGTGCATCGCCTCCCGTTCCCGCGGATCCGCCCAGAAGGCCTCAAGTGAGAGGCCGACGACCTCCTCGCGCGTCCGCCCGATGATCTCGACAAGCCGGGGGTTGACGTCGATGACCGCCGACCCGTCGCGACGGGCCCGGAACATTCCCACCTCCGCACTCTCGAACAGGTCGCGGTACTGCCTTTCGCTTTCCCGCAGCGCCTCTTCGGCGCGCTTCAGCTCCCGGCGGGCCAGGAACTCCTTCGCGTTCGCCCTGTCCTGGAACAGGGCCAGCACCGAGAGGATGATCGCCATGGCCGTGGGATTGCTGATGAGCCACACCCGCTCCGTCTGCGTCAGGGCGCTCCCGGCAACGACGAGGTAGACGCTCATTGCCGCCAGCGGCGGCACGAGGATGGCAAAGAGATACTTGCGCGCTCCTGCCGCGAACACGAAATCGACGAAGATGCAGATGATGAGGGAGGAGATGAGCGCGGTCCTCCCGAATAGCGGGAACTCCGCACGGG
>JBKQPS010000260.1:0-3061 GCA_052144915.1 Spirochaetia bacterium
CTCGGCGCCTGCCAGTTGATGTCACGCTCGGCGTACACGAGGCTAGGATGCTACGACGAGCGCTATCTCCTTGTCTGCAGCGATGTCGCCATCTGCCTGGAGGCGTGCGGGGCGGGGCTTCGCAACGTCTACACGCCCTACGCCGTCCTGAGCCACGACGGGAGCACGACTCCCCGGGGAATCGGTGATCCCAGCGACGATCTGGACCTGGCTGCCCGGGAGGTCGTCCGGCTCGCCTACTTCGAAGACCCCTACTTTCATCCGTCGCTCAAGTCCCGCGATCGAACTCCGTCTCTCCGCCCGGCAGATGAGCCCTGCTCCTCCGAATACTTTTCTTGGTTGCTTTCAAGAGACAATCCCGGAGTCCTGCGCGATCTGGACCTTGATCTCTATGACGACGCATCGGTGCGGGATGTTGCGGGACGGTTGTCAACGGAAGCTGGACCGGGGACATGGTCGCCCGCCAAGGTCGGCGCTTATCCGGAGACGGCCGCAAGCTTCGTGCTTTATCTGTTGCGCACGGATCCGGCCCTCCGAACCGTGTTCCCGAGAGCCCTTTCCGAAGGGCCGGAGAGTGCTTTTTGCCAGTGGATCTGTGCGACGGAGACCTTGACGCGGTATGACCTTCCCGCGACGGCACCGATGTCGATCCGAAAGGCATTCGAAGCGAGACTGTCGGAGAGTATACGGCAGGCTTATGAGCTGGTCCATCATCTGCAACAGTCTTATCTGCTGGCCTACCTGCCCGCCGGGCGGGCCCGCTTCTTCCGCTGGCTGATCTCCGAGGGGCGGGAGCGATTCGGTTTCTCCGACCCGGCGATCTGGTGGTTCCTGATCGAATGCGCCGAGGATCCAGCACGCGAACTGATCCGAACTTACAAGATCTCGGCCTGGTGGCAACGGTTTTTCCCCGACGCACTCACGCCTCTGGGTTGGGAACGCTTCGCGAGCTGGCTCGAATCTCGTCATGGCATCGATGCGCGCGGTGTGGATTATCGTCATCATTCCGGACTCGGGCCCATCGAGGAACTCCGTCTGGCCTACGGATGCCGGGGGGACTGGAAGCGGCGGTTCCCGGAGGCGATAGAGGATCTCGGCGCGCTGCGTGAATTGCTCGCCTGGATCCGGGAGCATGAGGGAGTCGCCGACCCTCGGATCGTCGATTGGCTTTCCCAAATCGCGGCCGAGATCGAGATCAGTGGGTTCCCGCGGAGGGGAATGAACGTCCTCGCTTATTTCTGCTACCCATCAGGTCTCCAAGAGTCCGCTTTCAGTTATGTGCGATCCTTGAACATGGCTGGAGTGGCGACTTCCTGCAGGGACGTACCTATTAGCATGAGCTCGGAGAACAAGAAGCGCGATCAGTTCCTCGGCCTGGAGACGTATGACACGACCCTCATCCACGTCCAGCCAGAATGGTATTTCTCGGTCGTCCATGAACGGGCGGGGCTGGCGCCGAGACGCGGCGTGTATCGCATCGCAATGTGGTGGTGGGAGACCGACGTTATTCCCGAGAGCTGGAAGCTGGCATCTCGATTCGTTGACGAACTTTGGGCCGCGTCCCGGTTCGTAGCGGACGGCCTGCGGCGGGCCCTCGATGTACCTGTGTATCATATTCCCCTGGGTTTCGAGGTTAGTCCGGTCCGGCCAGTCGATCCGAGCTTCTACGGTGTACCGGCTGGTTCCTTCATCTTCCTTTTCATCTTCGATCTTAGGAGCACTCTCGAACGAAAGAATCCTTTGGGGCTCATCTCCGCATTCAAGCAGGCGTTTCAGAGCGGTGAGAAGGTCTCATTGGTCATCAAGATTTCAGGCGTCGCGAACCACCCCGAGGAGTTTCATCGTCTTCAGAAGGAGGCGAAGAAAGTCGGCGCCATTGTGATTGACCAGAGGCTACCCCGGGATGAGCTCAACGGTCTGATCGCGGCGTGCGATTGCTATGTCTCGCTCCATCGTAGTGAGGGGCTGGGCCTGACCCTCGCCGAGGCAATGATGCTGGGTAAGCCGAGTATCGCCACCGCGTACTCGGGAAACCTCGATTTCATGGACGAAAACAATTCGCTGCTGGTGGGCTACGATCTTACCGAAATCGAGACAACTGCCGGTCCCTACGAGAAAGGTCATCGCTGGGCCGAGCCATCGATCCCGGAAGCCGCAAACGCGATGCGCTGGGTTTTCAATCATCCCGAGGAGGCACGATTGCTGGGCGAGCGCGCCCGCTTATCAACGGTCCGCTGTTTCTCGCCCGAGCAATGCGGGAACAGAATGCTTGACCGTCTGAATGAGATTCGAAGCGAGCGACGCAAAAGGTGAACCAATGGGGCGAGCGGCCTTGAGTGCCGGGTCAGGATGCGTTGTGGTCCCGTCCGTTCCTTTGGCAGCATACTCGCGGAGAGGTCGATGACGTTGCCGCGGTCCATCGCGAAGACTCACAGCACCAAATCCGAAGGAGGGATCGCGCGATTCTCTTACGGAAGGCCAACAGGAGGCGTTCGTGAGAGCTATGACTCACCTGCGGAGGGCCATCGGTACGTGAGGCTCAACCAAGGCGCGGGACCGGCAGAGGCGGAATGTTGCTCTCATCACGGGCGGCGCCCAAACTCATGGGCGCGGTCGGGATCACGCACCTGAGAAAGGGCAGGCGCGACCCGAGGCCGGCATTGCAGGTCCGGGCGAAACGAACTGCCAGTTCCGGTCTTCATGTCTGCTGAAGCTGGTTGATCTTGTTATAGAGCGTCTTCAGGCTGATTCCGAGCTCCTTGGAGGCGGCGGGCTTGTTGCCATTGTGCTTTTCGAGAACGGCCTGGATGTAGCTCATCTCGATGTCACGCAAGGTTGGCGAGCCCTCGGGGATGGTGAAGTGGGGCGAGGCGATCGGCGGGTGGGCCGCGGCGGAATGCTGCGTCCGGCCTCGGGCGGGGAACTGGGTCGGCAAGTGCTCGGCACGGATCGAGCCATTGCCGGCGAGAATCGACGCCCGTTCGATCGCGTTGGCCAGCTCGCGGATGTTCCCCGGCCAGTCGTGAGCCGCGAGCATCTCGAGCGACTCGGGGCTGAACGA
>JBKQPS010000261.1:0-37364 GCA_052144915.1 Spirochaetia bacterium
AGCTGCACCTGGACGTCCTGGTGACCCGGATCTTTCGCGAGTTCAAGGTGGAGGCCCGGGTCGGCAAACCGCAGGTCTCCTACCGGGAGACGATCAGCGCGGCGGTGACGCACACGGAGAAGTACCATCGGATGATCGCCGGCAAGGAGCACAGTGCGACGATCACCGTCGAGATGAAACCTCTCTCCCGCGGAGAGGGCAATTCATTCACGTCCCTGCTCCCGGAAGGGGCGCTGCCGGACGAGCTGGTGTCCGCGGTGGAAAGGGGCATCACCGCCGCCTTCGGCTCGGGGGTCGTCTACGGCTACCCCGCCCTGGACATCGGGGTGACCCTGGTGGACGCGGAGTTCCACCAGACCACGTCCACGCAGATCGCCTTCCAGGCGGCGGGGGCTATGGCCTTCGACGGGGCCTGCCGGAAAGCCAGCCCCATCCTCCTGGAGCCGATCATGGCCGTCGACGTTCTCACCCCGACGGAGTTCCTCGGGGAGGTCATCGGCAATCTCAATGCCCGGCAGGGTCTCATCGTGAACGTGGAGAGCAAGCCCGGTGCCGATCACGTGAAGGCGCAGGCGCCCCTGGTCGCCATGTTCGGCTATTCCACCGCGCTGCGCAGCGCCACGCAGGGCAGGGCAACCTTCACCATGGAGTTCTCCCATTTCGCGGAGAAGGTCGGGGGGTTTGGAGACGCCGGATGAGGAGATTTTGTTGACAAAAACGGGGTGACAGAATACTGTTGACCCCTATCCTCTTCACCCAAGGAGCCACAGAATGAGTGTTCCGACTCGCTCGCTGCGCAATGTCGCCTTTGCCGGTCACGGCGGGACGGGCAAGACCACGCTCGTCGAGGAGATGCTCGCCGCTGCCGGGGCGATCCCGAAGGCGGAGAGGGTCGAAACCGGAAAGACCGTCAGCGATTTCACCGAGGAGGAGATCGCCCGGAAGATCTCCGTGCACGCCTCCCTCAGCCACCTCGCCTGGAAAGACCACAAGCTGAACATCCTCGATACTCCCGGGTCAGCGGACTTCGTCGGCGAGGTCGTCGCCGCCTTCCGCGTGGCAGACTGTGCCGCGCTGGTCGTGGGCGCCGACGTGGGCGTGCAGATCGAAACGATCAAGCTGTGGCGGAGACTCGTGCGGGCGGAAATGCCCCGATTCGTGTTCGTCAACAAGATGGAGAAGGAGCGCGCCGATTTCGATCGGAGCATCGCGGACCTTTCCGAGAAGTTCAAGGCGAGCTTCGTGCCCGTGGTGATTCCTCTCGGGGCCGGGCCGGGATTCACCGGCGTCGTGGACCTCGTGGACATGAAGGCATGGATCGACGGCAAGGAAGCGCCGATCCCGGACGCGTCGAAGGCGGCCGCCGATGCGGCCCGTCAGAAGCTGGTGGAAAACGCGGCGGAAGGGGACGATTCGCTGATCGAGAAATTTTTCAGCGACGGCACCCTTTCTTCGGACGAGGTCCGCAAGGGCCTCGCCACGGGAATGAAGTCAGGAAAGCTCTTCCCCGTGCTCTGCGGGGCCGGGCTCACCGGTGCGGGCATGCCGTGCCTCCTGGATTTCATCACCTGCGCAGTCCCGTCACCGGAGGGAGTAGCGAAGGGAAAGGGAGCTGACGGCGCGGACGTGCAGCGGAAGATTTCCGACTCTGAGCCTGCCTCCTGCTTCGTGTGGAAGACCGCGATGGACCAGTTCACGGGCAAGCTGTCCTACTTCAAGGTGATGTCGGGGAAAATCTCGGCGGACGCGGACCTCGTCATCGCCCGTGAAGGCAAGAAGGAAAAGATCACAAAGGTCTACACCTGCCTCGGCAAGAAGCTGGAAGAAACCCCCGAGCTGGTGGCCGGGGACCTCGGCGTGTTCACGAAGAGCGCCACCCTGAAGACGAACGACACTCTCCATGCGCCGAACGCCCCGATCGTCTATCCGCCGCTGGAGCTGCCCACGCCCGTGCACGCGATTGCCATCACGGCAAAGGCGAAGAAGGACGAGGACAAGATGAATCAGATGCTGCAGCGCATCACCGAAGAGGACCACACGTTCCTCCTCTCCTATGACAAGGAGACCAAGGAGACCGTCATCGCGGGCATGGGAGAGCTGCACATCACCATGATCCTGGACAAGATCCGGGAGAACCAGAAGATCGAGATGGAAACGAAGATCCCGCGCGTTGCCTACCGGGAGACGATCATGGGCAAGGCCGAGGCGGAATTCACCCACAAGAAGCAGACCGGCGGCCATGGTCAGTACGCGAAGGTGTCGCTCGAGGTCAACCCGATTCCGCGCGGGGAGAAGTACAAGTTCACCAACGCCATCTTCGGAGGCGCGGTCTCCAAGGGATACATCCCCGGCGTGGAGAAGGGGATCATCGAGGCCATGGAGGCCGGCGACCTTGCCGGGTACCCCGTGGTGGACGTGGAAGCCCGGATCGTGGACGGCAAGGAGCACCCGGTGGACTCCTCGGAGCTCGCCTTCAAACTCGCCGCACGGGGAGCGTTCCGCGAGTGCGTGAAAAACGCAAAGCCGGTCCTCCTGGAGCCGGTATGCAACCTCACCGTGTTCGTCGACGAGCAGTACCTCGGCGCAGTCCTCTCGGACCTGAGCAGCAAGCGCGGAAAGGTACAGGGCCAGAATCCGATCGGCGGTGGCATCCTGGAGATCAAGGCCCAGGTTCCCCAGGCCGAGCTCATGCGCTATGCCATCGACCTGAAAGCGCTCACCGCGAGCACGGGGTCCTTCGAGCTGGAGTTCGACCACTACAGCCCGATCTCGGGCCGGATTGCGGAGGACGTGATCAAGGCTGCCCAGGCCGCACGGGCGGAAGAGAAGGAAAAAGACTAGCGCAAGAGGAGCTCCACGTTCTCGCTGTCCCGCGCGCCGCCTCTAGAAAAACAGCCGCTCGGGAAGAAAGAAGTGGAGGATCGCGGCGGCAAAGGCAAACGCGCCCAGCGCGGTGCGGTACGCCACCGGTCTCTTCACGGCCTTGTCCGTCCGCGGAGCCGGGTCGCCCGGGAAGAGCACTTCCTGCCGGAGCACCTCGAAGAGCAGGGCGATGCCTGCCGCGATTCCCACGACACTGGGAAACAAGTCGCCAACGATCAGCGGCGGAGCCGCGGGCACGAAAAGGGTGCCAACTCCCACGAGCAGCGCGGACACGCCGGTGACAGTCCGGGCTCGGCGGGTGGAAAGCGCATCGAGGATGCCTGCAAGAGAGGGGAATCTCCTCGACAACCAGTCGGCGCTTAGAGTGGCGCCTGCCAGGAAGTTGGCGGCGACCGAAAGAAAGTAAAATTGCAGCATTCCCCCTCCCGGGACTCATTGTAGAATTCGCCGGATCGGCCGTCAAGCGCGGCGGGGCCGCCGCGAAGGCAGGAATGGCGCGGACAGGCGCGGCCCCTTCTATCGCGCGCCGAGCGGTTTCTCCGGGGGCACGGGGACCCAGAGTGTCGCGCGAACGCCCCCGATGCTGACTTCGGCCTCGACTTTTTTCGCGCCCCTGATGCGCGGGAGGTCAACCCGCAGGGTCATGGGCGACTTTTCCAGCAGGCCCTCGGCCCTCGCCAGCGCGGCCGTGCCCGGAAAGGAGATACGCACGGCCGCGGGGGGCGCCGATGCGGCATTTTTCGCGGGCAGGGTGCCGGATATGAAAGTGACCCCCACGATGAGAAGGTCCTGGTACGGGGTGACGCGCAGCGTGACCTGCCAGCCGGCAAGCGCCGCACGGTTGACTGGCGTGTTGGGAAGGACGCGGAAGACGATGAACAGCCCCATTGCCACGACCAGGAGAGGAATGAACGTGAAAGGGCCCCTGCTTCGGCGGCGGCGACGGGAAACGAGCGGCCCGCTTCCCGGCAGGGCCGGGCGCGGCACCTCGCTCGCCCGCAAGGCATCCGTGTCGTCGTAGACGACGGCGCCCTTCTTGATTTTCAGGACCGGGTGCTTCATTTCCAGAGAACGCGGGACACGAGGGGAACCAGGTCTTCGGCGAGAAACCACCCGTGGCGGCGAGCGGCGCGCACGCCGATGAACGCGTGCAGCGACACGCCGAATCGTGCCGCATCGAGGGCCGCGAGCCCGCCGCCGACCCCCGCGGCAATCAGGCCGGCAAGCACGTCTCCTGATCCGCCCGTGGCGAGCGCGGGATTCCCTCCGTCGAGGATCCAATAGCGGCCGTTCGGCCCCGCAACGACGGTCGAGTGCCCTTTCAGCACGACGACGGCGTTGAGCTTCCCGGCCGCGGCGATGGCGTGGGTCACCGGATCGTCGAGCACGGCGTCCCTGTCCATGCCCGTGAGGCCGGCGAACTCGCCCGGATGCGGGGTGATCACCCAGCGCCCGCCGAGGTCGACCTTGCGGGCTTCCGCGAGATGCCCAAGCATTCCGATCGCGTCCGCGTCAATGACGCCGGGAAGCCCAAGAGAAATGAGCCTCTCCAGCCACGCGGTCTTCTCGGCCGTACGCCCCCATCCGGGTCCGACGAGGACCGCGGAGTACCGCGCCATATCCCCGGCATCTTCCTGCGACGGGTCCCACGGCCTGCACATCACCGAGGTGAGCTTCGGTGCGATGACCGGGTAGCTTTCCCCGTCTGCGAAAAGGGTCACCAGGCCGACGCGCGCGCGCGCGGCTGCCGTCGCGCACAGCCACGCCGCGCCGGTAGTGCCCCGGGCGCCGGCATACACGGCGAGATGTCCGCGCCGGTTCTTGTGCGTGTCTGCCGGAATTGGCGGAGAAAGGCTCCTCCACGCCCGGCGCGAAAGGAGCTCCCCGGCGATCGACGGGTCATCCACCAGTGCCGGGGGAAAACCCACCGGAACCACGACGATCCGGCCGCACAGCGCGCGCGCCCGCGGAAGGTAGAGGCAGAGCTTGGGCAGTCCCATCGTGAGAGTGAGGTCCGCGCGCACGGCAGGTGATCCCGCGGCGTACCCATCGCCGATACCGCTGGGCACGTCGATGGCGACCTTTCTTCCGGGGGCGCGGTTCACCTGGTGCACGAGGTCAGCGAGCGGCGTCCGCAAGGCGCCGCGAATACCTGTCCCCGCGAGACCGTCCAGAATCCACGCGGCTTCCCCGAGGCGGGACACCACGAGGTCCGCCTGGACGGGCCATTCCATCGTCTCGATGCCCAGAGCTTCGCACGCGGTGAGGTTCCGGCCCGGATCCGAGTCCGTCTCCGGCCTGCCGCCGGCCAGCACGATGGTGAGAGGCCCGAGCCGCTCGACCGCCGCCTGCCGCGCCATGACGAAGGCGTCTCCACCATTTCTTCCCTTGCCTGCCACGAATGCAATGCGTCCGCGGGGGCGGCGGCCGCCCCCGGCGAGCCTGCGCAGGGCGCTCCACGCCTTCACCCCCGCGTCTTCCATCAGGAGCATCGAGGGGCACGCGAACTCGGCCTGCGTCCGGGCGTCGATGCGCGCCATGGCCTCCGAGCTCACGATCTTCACCGCTATTCCCCTTTCAGGAGGAGATCCGAACGCCACCAGTTCACGTGGGCTTTCGACTTGTCCGCGAGCAGCCCGTAGATGATGCCCGTGGAGGAGAGGTGGATGTCGCGGAAGGCGAGCTCCGAGTCCTCGATGACCACGCGCCTCTGCGCGCGCACGCGCCCCGCGGGATCCACGATCTGCAGGGTATAGAGATTCGTGTCCGTGTAGGCGAGCAGGTAGAAATACCCGCCGCCGCTTACCCCGAGCAGGTCGCTGGGCGGCGAAGGTATCTCGATGGTCTTCAGCCCGGCCTTGGCCCTGTGCGGGGGGTTCGTGGGAAACTCGACGGAGGCGGCCGCGTACTGCTGGGTGCGCAGGTCCAGCTTGTATGCCCTGGTGGTGACGGCGTCACTGGACGCGGAGGGCGCAGCGGCATGCGTGTCCACGGCTTCCGTGTACGAGGAGATGATCACGTACAGCAGGGGGGACTGCAGGTCGGGAAGCACGGTCACCAGCGCCTGCGTGATTCCGGGTTCGGGCCGTGCGGGCAGGTTGTTCGTCGGGATCTCGACCTGGTACAGGGGCGCGCCGTCGCGCGAATACCAGAACACCTCCCAGGAGTGCGGGAGCCGGCACACCACGACGAGCTGGTCGTTCGAGGTCACGTACAGCGCCGAGACAAACGGGAAAGGCGAACCGCCGATCCCTTCCTCCCCAAGGGAGCCGAGCTGCCGCCCCTTGCGGTCGAAACGCAGGATCACGCGGCTGCGGATCACCCCGCGGTCCGTATCCTTGATGGCCTTTGCATCGGCGACGGCATCTTCCACGTACAGGGTACGGTCGCTCGCCACCGCGACGTGGCCGATGTCGGCGAAGGGATAGGCGACGAAGCCGCGCGTGGTCGCTTCTGCGGAGAAATCGGTTTCTGCCGGGCCGAGTGTGGTCGGCGCGGGATTCATCTGGGAATTGTAGAGGAGAAATATCAGGTCGCCGTACGAAGAGAAGACCATGATCTTGCCCGCACTGCCGTTGGCAACGTAGAACCAGCCGTCTCTCATGGCGATGCTGTTCGCGCGCTCGACGACGGCATTCTCGAACTGGAAAAGATCGATCTGATCTTCCATCTTGCCCATGGAAAGGGAAAACAGCTCCGTGCTCACCAGCTCCTCGATCCCTTTCCTCTGGCATCCGGCGAGCGCGAGAGCTGCAAGGCAGAGGACAAAAAGAATGCGCGGCCACTGGCGCCGCGGTACCCCGCGGATTTGGCGCCGCGGTACCCCGCGAATTCTTGTGCGGAACTTCTGCGGCATCGGCGCCTCATCGTAGCGGCCTTCCCTTGACCTGTCAATCTGCCGGGCGGTACAATTCCTGCATGCTCCAGAACCTCCTCACTTTCTTTCTCGGCTCCAAGCATGAGCGCGACCTGAAGGAGCTCGTGCCCATCGTGCAGAAAATCAACTCCCTGGAGCCGGAAGTGATGACGTTCACGGATGCCGATTTTTCCCGCCGGACGGGCGAGTTCCGGCGGCGCATCGCGGAGGGGGAGACCCTGGACAGCATCCTGCCGGAGGCGTTTGCGCTGGTACGGGAAGCCGCGCGGCGGAAACTTGGAGAACGCATTTTCGACGTGCAGCTGATGGGAGCGGTGGTCCTCCACAAGGGAAGGATCACCGAGATGAAGACCGGGGAGGGAAAAACGCTGGCGAGCGTACCGGCGGCGTATCTCAACAGCCTGACGGGGAAGGGTGTGCACGTCATCACCGTGAACGACTACCTCGCCGAACGCGACGCCGCGTGGATGGGCCCGATCTTCGGGCTGCTGGGGGTGAGCGTCGGGGTCATCCTGAGCCAGATGGACAACGTTCTGCGCAAGGACTCCTACGCAAAGGACATCACCTACGGAACGAACAACGAGTTCGGCTTCGATTACCTGCGCGACAACATGTGCTGGAGCCCGTCGGAGAAGGTGCAGCGGGGCCACGCCTACGCCATCGTCGACGAGATCGACAACATCCTGATCGACGAGGCGCGCACCCCCCTCATCATCTCGGGAATGGCCGAGGACGACACGTTCAAGTTTGCGGAAGTGAACAAGCTCGTCGAACAGATGGTGGAATGCGAGAAAGACCCCGCCACGGGCACGTATCCGGAGGGGGACGCGCAGCCGGCGGGGGACTACAAGCTCGAGGAAAAGAACAAGAGGGTCACTTTCACGGACCAGGGCATGAATCACATCGAGGAGCTCCTCCAGCGGCGCGGCCTCATCCGCAGCTCGCTTTTCACCGACGAGAACTTCGAGTTCATCCACTACTTCACCCAGGCGCTGCGCGCCCATCGGCTGTACGCGAAGGACGTGGACTACGTCGTGCAGGACGGCAAGGTGCAGATCGTGGACGAGTTCACCGGCCGGATCCTCTACGGCAGGCGCTACTCGGAGGGACTCCACCAGGCCATCGAGGCAAAGGAAAGGATCAAGATCGCCGCGCGCAACCGCACCCTCGCGACGATCACCTTTCAGAACTACTTCCGCATGTACGGAAAGCTCGCCGGCATGACCGGTACGGCGGATACCGAGGCGCAGGAGTTCGGCAAGATCTACAACCTGGACGTCGTCGTGATCCCGACCAACCGGCCGGTCGACCGGACGGACGAGGACGACGAGATCTACCTTACCGAGGAAGAGAAGCTGGACGCGATCTGCACATCGATCGCGGACCTGCATGCGAAGGGACAGCCCGTGCTCGTCGGAACGATTTCCATCGAGAAGTCGGAAAAGCTTTCCCGGATGCTGGTCGCCCGCGCTGTGCGGCACGAGGTTCTCAACGCGAAAAACCATGCCCGGGAAGCGATGATCATCGCGGATGCGGGTGCGAAGGGCTCGGTCACGATCGCGACGAACATGGCGGGACGCGGGACGGACATCAAGCTCGGCGGGAATCCCGAGTTCCGTGCGAGGAGGAAGGCCGGCACGCAGGCCCCGGAAGAGACGGTTCGGGCGGCAATGCTGGAGGAGTATGGGAAATGGCTCCTCGACTACCAGGAGGTGAAGTCACTCGGCGGCCTCCACGTCCTGGGCACGGAACGCCACGAAGCCCGGCGCATTGACAACCAGCTCCGCGGCCGCTCGGGCCGCCAGGGAGACCCCGGCTCGTCGCGGTTCTACATCTCCCTGGAGGACGACCTGATGCGGTTGTTCGGCGGGGAGAATATCAAGGGACTCATGTCGCGCATGGGAATGAAGAAGGGCGAGCCGATCGTGCATCCGTGGCTCAACCGCTCCATCGAGCGGGCGCAAAAAAAGGTGGAGGAGCGCAACTTCGAGGTGCGTAAGCACCTCCTGGAATACGACGACGTGCTCAACGAACAGCGCAAGTTCATCTATGCGCGGCGCGACGAGATCATCTCCGACCCCCGCCTCAAGGACAGGGTCATCGCGACCGGAGAGGAGCTGTTCGGGGAAATCTTCGAGCGCTACCGAAGCTCGGGGGAAAACCCGCAGACACGAGTGGCGACCCTCCTCGCGGAGATGAAGGAGAGCCTCTTCCACGACCCGGTGCGGACCCCGGCGGAGCTTGCCGCCCTTCCCTCGGAGGAGCTGAAGAAGGTGGCACTCGATGAGCTGCGGGAAAGCATAAACGCGAAGGCCGCGGAGATCGGCGAAGAGGTGCTGAACCGTTTCATCCAGTTCGAGTACCTGCGAAGCATCGATTCGAGATGGCAGGACCACCTGGAGAATCTCGAGGCCCTGCGAGAGGCAGTCTACCTGCGCGCGTACAGCCAGAAGAACCCCCTCCTGGAGTACAAGCTGGAGGGATTCCAGATATTCGACGACATGCTTTACGAGATCAAGACGGCGATCGCGCGCAAGATTTTCCGCGTGCGCATCCAGCATGCCCCGGAAAAGGCTCCCGCGGGCGCGCGTCCCGGAGCGGCCCTCCAGGCGTCACACAACGCAATGGGCCAGTTTTCCGCGGGCGGCTCGGCAACAACCGCGGTGGGGGCCCGCAGCACTCCCGCCTCTGCGGGCGGAAACGGCGGCGGTTCTCAACCGGCTCAGGTGCAGGTCAAGCGTTCCGTGCCCAAGGTGGGAAGGAACGACCTGTGCCCGTGCGGCTCGGGAAAGAAGTACAAGTACTGCCACGGGCAGTAGGAATGACCGGGAATCCTCTCAGGCCTTGATCGAACGCCGCCGCGAAAACGCGAGGGCCGCGCCAAACCCATACAGCATTCCCGCGGAGACGCACGCAAGGGTGATCACCTGAAGCATCTGCCCGACCAGGGAGGTGGCGCCGGAACGCAGCAGCGTGAAGAAAATTCCTACCAGCGCAGGAAGCTTCACCAGGAAGAGACCCAGGAGGCCCGACGTGACGAGGGACAAGGGCACGTTCCTGCTCTGGGAGATGTCCAGCCGTCGCAGCATCCCGCCGAGTCTCACGCACAGGAACAGGAAGCCATCGAGGCCGAGCAGAATGACCACGAAGGCGAGCACGGGGAGGAAGAAGATGCCGATCACGGACACCACCAAGAGCAGGATGACGGCGGGAATCGCGACCAGCGACACGGCCAGCGTGATGAGCGTTTCCCGCCACGAGGCCGGTATGGACTGGTACATCATGCGGGCGTGCCCCTCGCGGTAGAAGCAGCTCAGGAAGAGGGCAAAACCCAGGAGAACATACCCCACCAGCTGCCGTCCCGTGGCGAGGACCTGGACGGAGAACTGCGTCCCCAGGATGCCGAGGAACGGGATCTTGATCTGAGGGACCTGGCTCACGCTGCCGTGGACGACAGCCCCGGGGGCCGCGGCCACTTTTCCGCCGAGGGTAACGACGCTCCCGGTCACCTCGGCGCGAGGGGAAAGCTCGACGTCGGCCCCCACGGCCCAGACGTCCCCGTCCACGCGCGAGCTCACCGTGACCTTGCCGCCGATGCTCAGCACGTCACCCGCGTGGGGGGTGTCCACCTTCACGGGCCGTCCGACGCTCATGCCGCCGCGCAGGAGAAATGACAGCCCGTTCAGTCCGATGGTGAGGTTTGTCTCTCCGCTGCGGTACACCAGGCGGAGGGGAAGGAGGCTCCACATGCCGGGCTCCTCGCCGGACTTTTCCATGACTCCGAAAGCGATTCCGATGCTCGTCGTTCCGTCCCCGATCTCCACGAGTCCGGGGTGCAGAGCGACGCCAAGGGTTTCGGCGCCGGCGGGGGACACGGACTCGGTGTATGCCCGCAGTGCGGAGAAAAGCGCGAGGAGGGCGAGGATGGTGAGGATGAGCTTTTTCATTCGAGGACCCCTCGAAGATTATCGGATACCGGGCAGATAATTTCGCGGATTTTGCGGCACGCCGTTCAGACGGACCTCGAAGTGCAGGTGCGGGCCGGTGGCGTACCCGGTGTGCCCCACGAGCCCCAGGAGGCTCCCCGTGGCCACCCGCGTGCCGCCGTGCGCCAGTATCGTGCTCATGTGGCCATAGACATAGCTGTAGCCCAGCTGGGCGCGCACCTCGACGTAGTTGCCCAGCATGCTGTCGTACCCCACCGCGATCACCACACCGTCGGTGGCCGACCGGATCGAAGACCCTTCGGGAGCGGCAAGGTCGACCCCCGTGTGAAAGCTGCGCTGCCCCGTGAAGGGGTCGGCGCGCCAGCCATAGGGGGAGGATTCCCACCCGTGGATCGGGAGCACCACGCCGATGCCGACGGCAAGCGACCGTGCGTAGCCGGTATGCTGCACGCCGGGGAAGAACAGGCGCATGCCCGTCAGGAGCTGGGCCCGTGTGAGAGAGTTGGCCGCGAGCACATCTTCCGGGCTCACGCCGTAGGTGCGGCACTGGGCGTCGAACGACGCCGCGAGGGGAAGATAGATACCGTTCTGGCTCGGAATCCGCAGGCCCTCTCCCACGGTGACGTTGTGCACTCCCCGGCCTTCCACACGGTTCATGGAGGAGATCGTGTCCACGTCCATTCCCAGCTTGGTCGCGATTCCGCTCATGGTATCGCCGGCGCGGGCCCGGTAGAGGAGGATGGCCACGGGCGGCTGGACAAAAGCCGAACCTCCCATCGATGGCCCGGCCGCCCGCATGTCCGGCCGGGGCGGATTCGGCGAATCCCGGTGGAAGAGCATGGACCAGTCGGAGGGGTCCAGGAGAATGCTCTCACCTGGCGAAGGGAACGGCAGCCGCGCCTCCAGCACCAGGATCACCGAGCTCACGACGAACATCAGGGCAACGGCGGCCATGATGTCGTGCCGCAGGGGAAAGAGCAGGGACCAGAGGAGGCGTTGGAAAAAGGCGAGAAGGTGATCTGTGTGGGTGCCGCGCCGCCGGTGTCCGTGCATCGGTGCCTACTTTATTTGAGGAATCGCAGGGGGTCAATCGGCTGCCCGTTGTGGAAGATCGAGAAGTGCAGGTGCGGCCCCGTGCTGTAGCCCGTTGTGCCGAGCTCTCCGATCTTGTCTCCCTGCTGGACTTTCTCCCCCCGGACCACGACGGACCGTGTGAGATGTCCGTACAGGGTCTGGTACAGGCCTGCGTGCTTCAGGATGACGTAGTTGCCGTAGCTGTAGTTGAAGCCCGTCTCGGCAACGGTCCCCGCCATGGCGGCGAGTATCGGGGTGCCCGGCGCGTTCACGATGTCGACCCCGTTGTGGAAGTTGGGCACGCCGGTGAACGGGTCCGGCCTCTCGCCGAAATACGAGCTGATCCTTCCCTGCACGGGGTACATGAACAGGTTCCCGAGGATCCGCGAGAGCTCGTTCGGATTCATCCGTGCGCCCGGGAGGAAGAGCTCCTGCCCGACGGAAATCACCGAGCTGGTGAGCATGTTGCGGTCCAGCAGTCCGTTGAAATCGACGCCCCAGGAATGCGCGATGCCCTGGAGCGTATCGCCGCGATGCACGACGTATTTCAGCCCGTCGGCGTTCGGAATGTTCAGCACCGATCCCGTGGGGATGCCGCGCCCGTCGCGGATGTTGTTCCAGCTCACGAGGGTGTCGACGTTCAACCGGAAGCGGGAAGCGATTCGTGAAAGCGAGTCTCCCGACTGCGTCCTGTAGGGAATCACCTTGAGGCTGGCCAGGGAGGCCGGGGCGCCCGCGGCGGCCTGCCGCGGGCCCTGGTCCGGAACCAGGAGCCCGTAGAGAGCGGGATCCGCCTCAACAGGAGGGGGAAGGACGGGACGTTCCTGCACGAGCGGAAGCCCCGTGACCGTCAGGCTAGAAAAGGCGAACGCGAGCGCGGCGGCGGCGGCAATGGCAATGAAGAGCCACGGGCTCCTGATCGCGCGGCGCAGGCCCGCGCGGACAACACCCTTCCCCCGCCGGGCATCCCCGTTCGGTCTTCCCTGCGGTCGAATCGATCCCCGGTGGGCGGCGGCGTTCTGGATGATCCGGACCCATCGTCTCTCACCGGCGCGCTTCGCGCGCCTTCTCTGGACGTGGACGAGCTGACGGCGGAGAAAGCTGTGCTCCGCGTGCACACCGGGAGCGCGCTTCTGCGCGCTCGGCGCACGCGGGAGCAGGAAGCTCCGCTCGCCGCGGGGAGCGGTCTCACGGGGCGCGCGCGCATAGTCCCTGTTGCTCCAGCGAACGCCGTTCGAGCGCGCCCGGGCGGCAACAGGTGGAAGAGCGCGCTTGCTGACGGTCTGGCGCTGGAGGACTGTGATCATAGTTGCTCTATCCACCATATCGACATTTGCGGCCCGTCGTATTACAGTGGGATACCCGTGGGAGGGGAACGCTCACCCGTGCCAGATCGCAGCGAGACGGTGCGCGCCCGGAGGCGCCTCTTCATCTTCGCATCGCTGCTGGGAGCCATCGCTCTCGCCCTTGTCGCCCAGCTCATCCGGCTCACCCTCGTGCTTCCTTCGCGGGAAGGCGGGGAATCGCTCGTCCTTCCCGAGGTCCAGCGGGGAAGCATCCTCGACCGTCAGGGCAGGATCCTCGCGGTCACCACGCGGATGCAGCGGGTCTCCGTCTGGACACCCTCGGTGACGAACGCCGAGGAGACGGCCGGGGGGCTCGCGCGCATCCTGGGCATGGAACCGGCGGCGGTGCTGGACACGATCCGACGGCACGACGGCTATGCCGTGATCAAGAGGCGGATCACCGAGGAGGAGTCGGCGGCCATCCAGAAGCTGAAGTCCGACGGAAAGCTCGCCGGAGTCCGGCTGGAAAATGATTTCAGCAGGTTCTATCCGCAGGGAAGGCTCGCCTCGCATGTCGTCGGGTACGTCGGTGCCGACAACGTGCCGCTCGACGGCGTCGAGTATACTTTCAATGACGAGCTGGCGCCCCAGCCGGTGAGCACCGATGCGGAAACCGTCTACGGGGACCAGGTGTTCCTGACGATCGACCTGGACATGCAGTATGCGGTGGACAGGGTGGCGCGCGCCGCCCTCGAGACGGACAAGCCGGATTCCCTCACAATCCTCGTCATGGATGCACGGACCGGCGAGCTGCTCGCCTACACGGCGCTTCCCGATTTCGATCCGAACGAGTTTCAGAAGGACTCTCCCCAGATCGACCCCGCCTCGCTCGTGAACAGCCCGGTCACTGCCGCCTACGAACCGGGGTCGGTGTTCAAGATCTTCTCCCTCTCCTCGATGCTCGACCAGCACGCGATCTCCCCGACCGACCATTTTCCGGGATATGGCTTCTACGAGAAGAAACTCTCGAACGGCGAGACGATCCGCATCCGCGACATCATGGCGCACGGCGACCTCACGCCGCAGCAGATCATCGAGTTCTCCAGCAACGCCGGGGCCGCGTACGCCTCGGACAGGATCGACAGCGACAGCCTCTATGGAATGCTCACGCGATTCGGGTTCGGCAAGCCGACCGGCGTTCCCCTGCAGGGAGAGACCGCCGGGCTCCTCCGGCCTGTCTCGCAGTGGTCGGCGCGGTCAAAGCCCACCGTGACGATCGGGCAGGAGATCGCCGTCTCGGCGATGCAGATCATGGCGGCGGCCACCGCCATCACGAACGGGGGAGTCCTCCTGAAGCCCCTGCTCGTGAAGAAGATCGTCTCGCCCCAGGGAACCGTCGTGAAGGAGTTCGGGCGCGAGCCCCTGTGGGAAGTGATCTCGGTGGAGTCCGCGCGCACCATGCTCTCGTGGATGGAGTCGGCCACTCTGCCGGCGGGCACCGCGCACCGGGCGGCGATCGACGGCGTTCGGATCTCGGCGAAGACGGGCACCGCGCAAGTGGCGGATCCCCGGACCGGCGCATACTCGGCAAGCGATTTCATCGCGTCGATGATCGGCATTTTTCCGACAGAGGATCCCCGGCTCATCATCTACGTGGTGGAGCAGAATCCCCGGGGCCAGAGCTATTACGGGTCGCAGATCGCCTGTCCGATCTTCCGCGAGGTGGCGCTGAGCCTCATGGACAAGCTGGGCATCCCCGGTGTCGGAGCAGCAGCCGCAACGCCGGAGGCCGGTTCCGCGACGCCACAGGCCAGTTCAGGGCCGCAGGCCGGTTCCGGGCCGGCGCAGGCCGGTTCCGGGAAAGCGGCCCTGGGCATAGAAATCGGCTCGGCGATGCCTGACCTCCGTGGCACTCCAAAGAAGCTGCTCCTGCCGCTGCTGCTGCGACGAGATCTTGCCGTTACCATAAACGGGAGCGGGTTCGTCTTCCGCCAGGATCCTCCGGCAGGTACGCGTGTCCAGGACGGCATGAAGATCGACCTGGAGCTGCAGTGAGCTTTTTTGAGGCCAACATGGGGGTGCTCACCGCAATTCATCCCCGCGCCGCCGAAGCCGCCGCCAAAGGATCCACCGACGGGTCGAACATCGAGATCTTGTCCACTCCGTCTGGTGCGCCGACGGCCAGGCAGGACGGGATATACCTGCACGGGAGGCACGACCCCGCACGTGACGCGGCGGGCCAGGTGCAGCGCGAGATCGACGCCGCCTGCACCACGGTCATCGTCGTCGGCTTCGGGCTCGGATACGGCGCGGAGGCCGCCCGAAAGGCGCTCCCCTCCCGTCCCCTCCTCGTGGTGGAGCCGGATGCGGACATGTTCCGCGCGGCCCTGACCTGCCGCGACCTTCGGGGATTCCTGGCAGACGCGGCCGTGCGCCTGAACGTCGGCGCGCAGCCCGAGGAGCTTCCCGCCGTCCTGGAGACCCTGCCCCTCGCGCGGCCAGGGTTTCTCCGCCTCCGTCCGGCCGTGCGCGCGCGGCCCCGCATGTACCGCGCGTCAGAGGAAACGATCCAATCCTGGCTCCTGCGCCGGGACATCAACGTGAATACGCTGAACCGGTTCGGACGCCTGTGGGTGCGCAACCTCTGCCGGAACATGGGGGAGTTCCTCCGATGCCCCGGCGTGGCCTCTCTCCACGGCATCTTCGAAGGGCTGCCGGCTCTCGTGGTGGCCGGGGGACCCTCCCTGGACGAGATCGCTCCCCGCCTGGCCGAGCTCCGGGAGCGGATGCTCGTCGTGGCGGTGAACACGCCTCTCCGGGCCTGCCGCGAGCGGGGAGTGGAACCGGACTTCACGGCCGTCGTGGACCCCCAGTACTGGGCGTCGCGATCTCTGGACTGGAGCCCGGCGGTCGACGGGGTGCTCGTCGCCGAGCCCTCCGCCTGCCCGCGCGTTTTCCGGCGGGAGAGTGACCTTTTTTTCCTCTGCAGCTCGCTCTTTCCGCTCGGCGAAACACTCGAAGTCACCGTCGGGGAAAAGGGGAAGCTGGGCGCGGGGGGCTCGGTTGCCACCTCGGCGTGGGATCTCGCGCGGCTGCTCGGCGCCCGTCCCCTTTACGCCGCGGGGCTGGACCTGGGTTTCCCCGGCATGCGCACCCACTGCCGGGGCTCGTTCGCCGAGTTCCTGTGGCTTTCCGCCGCCGATCGGTTCACCCCATTGGAGGGCAGCTCCTTTCGATCGGTGCGTGACATCGGTCTGTTCATGGCCCGGTCCGCGGGCGGCGGCAGCACTCCCACGGACCGAAGAATGTTGCTGTACAAATGGTGGTTCGAGAACCAGCTCCGCATCCACCCGGATCTGCCTTCCTATACGCTGTCCGCGCAGGGAATCGCGATCGAGGGTATGCCGCCCGCTCGTCTGGAGGACCTGCGGGCCCTGCCGATCGTGCGGCCGGAGATCGACCGGAGAATGGCGAAAGTCCGCCAGCTTCACGACGCGCAGGCAGGATCAGCAGAATCGCGCGAAGCGCTGGTCGGGGCCGTCGGGAAGCTGAGCGCACAGCTCGCCCAGCTGGAGGCTCTCGCCGCACGGGGCCGGGAGCGCAGCCGCGACCTGGGACGCCTCCTCGCCCGTCACGGCGCTGCCGAAGGCGGATTGGGCGCTGCCGAAGGCGGATTCGCCGACACCGCAGCGTGCATCATGGAAATGGACGAGATCGACCGGGGCATCCTCGCGATTTCCGCGCGGAGCATCGCCGGCTTTCTCATACAATCCGTCATCCACGGGATCACCGGCGAGGGCGACCTCGAGACCGACCCGAAGGACGTCGCCGCTCGCAGCGAGGCGATATACGCGGGAATCGCTGACTCGGCGGCGTGGCAGCGGGGACTCCTGGGGCGGGCTTCAAGGTCGCTGGCGGGCTTCCCGTGAGAACGGACACGAAATGCCGCACTTTCTCTCAAGGTTCTCCGGGAATCGCCGATCTTCTCTGGTGAGGATTCGTTCCTCTTTCCATAACACGGTATGCGCTCGACGTCCAGGCATACCGTTTTTTTTTGCTCGAAGCCCTATGCTCTCAACGCTTTTTCGATGGCCGAGAGGATCCTCTCCGGCTTGAACGGCTTCACGATGAAGTCCTTCACCCCCGCCTTGATAGCCTCCACGATGAGGTTCTGCTGGCCGAGGGCCGAGCACATGATCACCCGCGCGCGCGGATCGATCGTGAAGATCTTGCGCATTGCCTCCAGGCCGTTCATGTTCGGCATCGTGATGTCGAGGAGAACCAGGTCGGGGCGCAGGTTGCGAAATTTCTCTACCGCCTCGAGGCCGTCCGCGGCTTCGCCGGCGATCGTATACCCCTTCTCCGTGAGGATCTCCTTCTGGATCATGCGCATGAAGGAAAGGTCGTCGGCAATGAGAATCGTGGCGCCCATGAGGCCTCCCGTCAGAATTGTTCACGTCGAATGAACGACGTGTCAAGTATGAAAACGAGCTTGCCGTTTTCCAGCACGGATACGCCCGAAAACATCTTCCGGGAGTTGAGAAGGTCGTCGACGGGCTTGATGACGACCTCCCGCTCTTCGATCAGCTCGTCGACCAGGAGGTAGGCCCTGCGGTCGCCGTGCCGGAGCACCGCGGCGAAATACTCGTCCGCCCGGCGCCTCCCGCCGCCGAACAACGCACCCAAGGAGAAAACCGGTATCTCTTCCTCCATCCACAACGCGCTTTCGCGGCTCTCCTCTCCGCGAATTTCGGTGCTCACCACCTTCGCGGTGCTGTCGACATCCGTGAGGGGCAGAGCATAGAGCTGGGCATCCCCCCGCACCAGGAGAGCATTGACGATGGTGAGAGTGAGGGGGAGGAAGAGGGTGACTCTCGTGCCGCGGTTCGGCTCTGTCTGGAGCACGACGTCGCCTTTCAGGTCCCCGCGGATCCGGGTGGCCACCACGTCCATGCCGACACCCCGGCCCGAAAGGTCTGTCACCACCTCCTTGGTGCTGAATCCGGGAAGGAATATGAGGTCGAGCAGCTGCGTCTCCGTAAAGTTCTCCGCGCCGCTGATCCCCATTCCGCGGGCCTTGCGGCGGATGCTCTCCGCGTCGATTCCCCGCCCGTCGTCCTCGAGCTCGATGACGATGTTGCCCCCCTGCCGGCGGGCGCTCACGCTCACCCTGCCTTTCTCGTTCTTGCCGCTGCGCACCCGCTCTTCCGGAAACTCGATTCCGTGGTCGAGGGAGTTGCGGATGATGTGCGTGAGGGGATCCGAAAGGGCCTCCACGATGCTGCGGTCGATCTCGGTGTCTTCCCCGAAAAGCGCCAGGTCCACCGGCTTTCCCAGCTTGCGGGAGAGGTCGCGCACGAGCCGCGGGAACTTGTTGAAGATCACCGAGATGGGGATCATCCGCGTATCCATCATGGCCTGCTGCATGCCGCTGGAAATCTTGTCCAGCGAGTCGAAAGACTCGACAAGCTCTTCGCGCACGGTATGCACGTCCTTCCCGCGGACGATCTCCTCGGACAGACGCGCAATGTGCGACTTGTGCAGAACGAGCTCCGCAATGAGGCTCCACAGGTCGTCCAGCTTCCTCGTGTCCACCCTGATCGAAGCCTTTTCGACCGGTCCGGCGCGCCGCGCATCCTGCGCGGGTTCACCGCGCCGGGACTGTTCGTCCAGCCCGGCCGTTACGGCCCCTGTTTCGAGTATTCCCGCGGCGGAGAAGCCGGCAGGCCCGCGCTCCCGGCCAGTCGTGAGCGATACGTCGGCCGCGGCGTCGGAAAGAAACGCGTCGAACCCGCAGCGCTCGATTCTCACCTCGGCGATCTGGTCCACACCCGAGGCGGCCTTCCGGACCTCCTCCTCGCTGCCGGAAGTGAGAAGGACGGTCGTCCGCGCGTAGAGGGAATCCTCCGCGGTCTGCCCCTCCATCGGCGGCAGGACCTTCACGACGTTCGACACGGCCTCGAGATTGGAAAAGACCAGATAGGCACGAGGGAATTTCATGGGCTCCCCCTCGTCCACGCTGACGGTCAGACGCAGGAGAGCCTCGCCCCTGTCCCGGGCCTCTGCGAGCTGCAGCTTCTCGAAGCTCCCCAGCCCCACCGGCGGAGGTGCACCCGGGACCGGACCGGCGCCGGGACCGCGGAGGCTCGGTTCGGCGGGCTGGACGTCCGTTCCACCGGGCAGGGGAGCCGCATGCCCGTTCTCCGGACCGTTGCCCCCCGCGGTCGAGAGGCCCCGAAGGACGTCTGCCGTCGCGAAATCCGCGTCGCTGCCGCCCTTTCCGATGGCTGCCATCATCTCTGCGATGAGGTCTGCGCCCGCGAACAGGCTGTCCATGACTGGCTTCTCAAGGGCGAGTGAGCCGTCGCGGGCGAGGCCCAGCACGTCTTCCATGCGGTGGGCCAGCTCGGAGAGAGTGGTGAACCCCATGAGGGCGGACTCGGACTTCAACGAGTGCGTGAGTCGGAATACCTCGTTCACCAGACGGGAGTCGGCCCGGTTGGACTCCAGCGACATGAGCGACAGGCCCAGCTTCTGGCTCAGCTCATCCGCTTCTTCGAGGAACGCTCGCCGAAGACGGGTCTCGTCGATCCCGCTCATCGTCACTGCCCCGCCGGTGCGCCGGGGAGCTCGCGGCTGGTGCCCAGGACGCGCGGGAGGTCGAGAACCATGTAGACCCCCTCCTCGCGCTTGGCGATGCCGAGGAGGAAGTCGGCGCGGACGCCGAACATGGTGGTGGCTTCGCTCGTGATCCCGCCCTCCTCGATCTCGACGATCTCCCGGACCTCGTCCACGTCCAGGCCGTATGGCTTGCCTCCCACGCGCGTGATGACGACGCGCCGCTTGCGCGGATCAGGCGCCGCCCTCGCCTCGGACTCCCGCCCGGCGATCTCCAGGCGTGCCCGAAGGCTCACCACCGGGATGATGTCGCCCCGGAGGTTGATGACCCCTTCGACGTACGGGGGAGGTTTGGGAATCTCGATGAGGTCCTCGAGCCGGAGGATCTGGAGGACGAGGTCCACGGGAACGCAGTAGCGGCCTCCGGCAATGCTGAACGACACGTAGCGTTTTCGCATACGCTTCAGGACCTCCGTCGTCCGTTCGTGCCGGCGCGCCGTGCGCGCGCGGCAAGCGCGCGCACACGTGAGTCGGGATCTTCCCTCGCCAGGAAGAGGATACCGTCGAACTCTGAACGGTACCCGATTCGGTTCACCGCCCGCATGACGGCCCGCCGGAGCCGGGGGCCTGACCAGGCGTATACGTCGGCCAGCTCGCCCGCTGACTGGGTGACGGCGAGCGCAGCGATCGCCTCCACGGCGCTTTCCCGTACATCCTCTTCCGGGTCCCACAGTGCATGGCGCAGCCAGGCATACGCCGAGACCTGGCCGCATTCTCCGAGAGCCCGCGCTGCCCACGCCCGTAGAGCGCCGTTCCTGCAGAGAAGAAGGGTCTTGCCCAGCTGCGACGTGCCTGCATCTTCTCGGGACGCCCCGGGCCGTGCACGCATCAGAGGCGGACCGGGGGCTCGACGCTCGAGCGGCGAATGCTGTGTATCTCACCCGCGAGCGCTGCGAAAGCGGGACCGTCGGTCCGCTGCTCTCCCCGTTCCCGCAGGAGCCTCCCCTCGTTTCGAAGCCCGGGAGCATCTTCGAACTCCGGACGAGAAAGCTCCGCATTCACCCTCCGCGCGAGGGCAGAAAGCGCCGCGGCCCGCGCCTTCAGTGGAAGGGCCCACGCACCGGCAAAAGTCGCTTCCTGGCGCGCGCCGGTCGACCTGTCGACGCCCCACGCGCGGATGACCCCTTCGGCGTCAAGGGAGAGACCAATGTCGATGCGCGCCTGGCCGCGTTTGCCATTCCGCAGACCCGGTACGAGAAAGCGGCCGACCACCCCCGCGGGTCGCCCGGAAAAAGCCGTGCCGACCT
This sequence comes from Spirochaetia bacterium, assembly GCA_052144915.1. Taxonomy (GTDB): domain Bacteria; phylum Spirochaetota; class Spirochaetia; order SZUA-6; family Fen-1364; genus Fen-1364. The sequence goes on from JBKQPS010000261.1 coordinate 20,993, forward strand.
CGCCGACGGAATCCGCCGCCAGCGGCGGCGAGCCCGCTGCGCGTGACTCGGGAGACACAGCGCAACGCACGACCCTGACTTCGACGGCCCTCTGCCCGTCGGCGACGGTTGTGAAGGTCATCGCCCGTGCGACCGGCGTTCGGGAGCCCGCCGGAATCAGCACGACCGCGCGACCGCCGTGGACCTCGATTCCGATTCCATGCGAGGTTCGCGGTGCGGATTCGGCGCCGCGGTACCCCGCGGATTCGGCGTCGCGGTACCCCGCGAATTCAGCCTTCGCCGATGCACCGCCCGAAGGACTCTCTTGACGTTCATTCTGGCTCACACGTGTCCTTTCCGCTGCTCCAGGGAGATGATAAGCTCCACCTCCCCCACGGGGGCTCCGACACGACTGGCAATGAGGGACGACGAAAATCCGGCGCGGTAGAGCATCATCACCCTCTGCGCGTCCGGGCCGATGCCCCGCGGCTTCCCTGCCGCGGCAGGCTGTGGATTCTGCTCCGACAGCTCCACGGATAGCGGAAGCGCCGGGACCGCATCTCCCGGGGATTGCGCATCGCGGTACCCCGCGGATTGCGCATCGCGGTACCCCGGGGATTGCGCATCGCGGTACCCCGCGGATTGCGCATCGCGGTACCCCGCGGACCGCGCATCACGGTACTCCGCGGAGTCGTCCTCGCGCTTTGCGGGCTCAGTCGGCCTTTGGCGCCGTCCCTCGGCCAGCCTGCTGTAGATCTGCGACCCCACGTCGTGCTTCTCGGTCTCCCGACGGAGCAGGCCTATCTTCTTATCGGCCGTGGAAATGGCATCGTTGAGGACGGGGATCTTGTCCTCCATGAGGGCGATGTTGCGGTCCGTGGCCTGGTTGAGCTCCACGAGGAGCCGGCTTACCTCCTCCCGGATCTCGGATATCCTGGACTCCGCCAAAGCTGCGCGGCGCACCCGGTCGCGGAGAAGCACGTACACGAGCACGAGCCCGCCGATGTCCACGACGAGCGTGATCATGATCGTGTACCACATCGATCAGCCCGTGATGTCGACGTTGCGTCCGAGGGCAGGATCACGAACGACGTTCGAGGACGCAGGGTGAGCGGCCGGGGGCGGCGCGCCCTTCTTCGACCGTGCCCGCCGTTCCGCCCCCCGGCGCTTCCTGTCACCGGTCTTCTCGGGACCTTGCTCCTGCTCGTGCGTCTCGTTCACCGCCTTGTCGCGGGTCTCCGCCTGCTGCACAATCTGCATTCCCTGGAGGGACTGCGCGGCAGGCGGCGCGTCCTTCTGCGCCGCCTGTTCCTTGCCCACCTGGGTGGCCTGGGTGAAGATGGTCTGCAGATCGATGGGGAGCATCGCCATCTCAGCGCCTCTTCATCAGCTCTTCGTCGAAGGACTCGTACTTCGTGACCTTCACCTCTCCACCCTGCAGGAAGAATGTAACGAACTTGAACTCCGTGCGAACAGCGAGGTTTGCGTTCTTGATGGCAAGCTTCACCCCGGGATAGACGCGTTCCGAGGCCGAGATTTTTCCGATCGTGGTGAGTGACGAAAGGTGCGCGTTGATCTGGCCGAACTCGCGGCCGGCCTCCTCCAGCCGCCGCAGGAGCTCCGAGCGCTTTTCGCTCTGCTCCGACAGGTACTGCGCCTTTTCCGGCGGAAGCTGCTTCTGCACTTTGAGGAGATTCTCCAGTGTCTTGATGTTGAGATCGACCTCCTCGAGGGACTTCTCCACGACCCGCTTTTCCTCTTCGAGGACGACCAGGCGCTCCTTGCTGCGCGGATCGTAGCCGACCTCGAGGAGGGTCTCGGTACCAGCCACCGAACCGAGGATCTTCGAGTTGATCTCCTCGGAGGCACGGAGTCGCCCTCCGACGATTTGCGCCCTCTTGCCCTGGCAGAGAATCATCTTGTTGGCATCCACGCGGGAATGCACGATGCCGTCCGTCACCACGACGTACTCCCCGGCGTCGACGTGGGCGTGCTCGATGAACTTGGAGTACAGGCTCTTGCCGCAGCGGACCTTGCCCTCGGTCTTCGCGGCGATGCCCTGGTGGACGAAAATGTCGCCCTCGGCGTCGATGAGGCACTTGCCCACGCTGCCGAAGACCTCGATGTTGCCCGCCGCTTTCACGGAGAAACCGTCTTCCACGTTCCCGCGCACGATCACCGAACCGAGAAAGAGGATGTTCCCGGTGCGCAGGTTCACGTCACCGGCGATCGTGTAGATCGGCTCCACGTTGATCTTGCCGCCGAGAAGGAGAACCTGGCCGTTGATGTCCGCCAGGGCAGTCAGGCCGTCCTCCGAAACTTTCACATTCTTGCCGACGAGCAGCTCGCAGTCCTTGCCCTTCGTGGCAGAGATGATGTTGCCGGTGACCGTCTGCCCGGGCTGGCCCGCCTCGGCGGGGACCTTTCGCGCCAGGAGCTGGCCCGCCACGACGTTTTCCACGTGAGAGATATCCTTGAAGTCGACCCGGCCGTCCTTCTCGCGAAGAGTCACCGCGTCTCGTTCGAGCTTGAAATTGTACTCGACGTGGGCGTTGGCGCCGTCATGCGCCCGGGTGCCTTCCGCCACGATGATCGGCCGGCCGTATCGCGGGGAGAGCTCGATCTCCTCCAGAACATCCTCTTTCAGACCGTGCACGATGCCATTGGATGCGAGGAAAGACCTCACGTAGTCCGCCGAGATGTCCGCGCCCCCGAAACCGGGCTCGTTGATGATGACCACGGCTTTCATGGCCCCGTCGACCACATCGACAGTCAGCGTGGCGTCGTGGGACGGGTTGTACTGCACGTCAGCCACCCGGATGTATTCTCCGTCCGCGTGCTTGACGACGCGCGCGACGAGCGCCGCGTCGAAGTCCGCCACGCCGCGGAGGGAAAGCTTCTCGCGCGCCATGATCTCGGTGGCGCGGGGCCCCCTGCCCTGCGGCTTCGTCGCCCTCAGGTACGCGCCGTCCCCGTTGATGCGCACGTACACCTCTCCCGGCAGGTCGCGCGGCCGTGCGGCGGCCTCCGCCGCCTGGATCTCCGCCTCCCGCGCGGCCTCATTGGCGGCCTCGGAGCTTGTCTTTACCTGCATCGAGCGCTCGTAGACGCTGATCTTCCAGGGGGTCCGGCCGACGCCGAATGTCCCGGCATTCCCCCGGGTGACGATTTCGTATTCCAGTCCCGACACGGGGACGCCGAGCTCGATCGAGGCCTTCTTCAATCCTTCCTGGACATTCTCCGCCTCGACAGTGATCGTGCGGTTCCTGCGGTCCTGCTCGGACTGCATCCGCATGTACTCCTGGATCTGCTCCAGCTTGATTCCGCCTGGCATGCGCTGTGTCCTCTACGGCCCGGCGCCCGCGGCGCGGCGCTTTCTCGAGAAATCGGGCCTCGCCGGGGTACGCATCACACGATCCCTCTCTTGAAGCTCGTGAGCTTCGCCCGCAGCCGCATGACCGCCTTGGTGTGCAGCTGCGAAACCCTGCTCTCGGTGACCTCGAGAACCTCACCGATCTCCTTGAGAGTCAGGTCCTCGTAATAGTAGAGCACGAGCACCTTCTTTTCCTTCTCCGGAAGCTCCTTGATCGCGTCCACGATGACGCGCTTGATCTCTTCCTTCTCGACGATGGTGTCGGGATTGAGGCTGCCGGGGCTCTCGATGCTCTCCGCGATGGAAATCTTGTCATTGTCCTCGCCGGTGTACCAGATGTCGTGAAGGGACAGCATCGATGTGCCGCTGATCTTCAGCATCATCTGCTGGAACTCCTTGAGATCCATCGACATGCCCGCGGCGATCTCCTCGTCCGAGGCGGCGCGCCCGAGGGAGGATTCCAGGCGGCGCACCGTTTCCTCCACTTCGCGCGCCTTCTGGCGGACGGAGCGCGGCACCCAGTCGATCGTGCGCAGCTCGTCGAAAATCGCGCCCCGGATCCTCGTCACCGCGTATGTTTTGAACTTCACGTGCTTCCCAGGATCGAACTTGTCGATCGCGTCGAAAAGCCCGAACACCCCGAAACCGACCAGGTCGTCGAACTCGACGTTCTGCGGCATGCCCATGGCGATCTTTCCCGCCACGTATTTCACCAGCGGGGCGTATTGCCGCACGAAGAAGTCCCTCAGCTTCTGGTCTTTCGTGCGACGGAACACTTTCCAGAGATCTTCTTCGGACTTCCCATCCCAGAGGCTTTCGGCCATATCCGCCCTATCCTTTTTCATCTTTCTTCAGGACCGTCCGAAGGGCCCTGGCAAGCGTCGCCGGATCCTGCCCGCTCAGGACATTGCGAACCGCGTCCTCGGGTCTCTCGCCGGCCGCCGAAAGCCGGGCCGATCGAGGGGAACCTTGCAGGGACCTCGGCGCGGAGGGGGGCTCGAGGCCTGCGATGTCGGGAAGGGAATCGATGTCGCCGGACCGTTCCCGGGAGGATCTCGAGTCTTCCTCAGCCGGGCCGACCTCTTCGAGGGACTCGTCATCCCCCTTCGTTCCGGGCGACCGTCCGTCGGCGGCGCCCGGCAGCTCTTCGGCGAGCTCTTCCGAAAGCTCCCCGAGTCCCTGCCCTTCCGCCGGCGAGACGGAATCTTCGCCGAGAGACTCCACATCCATGGCTTCCTCGGCTTCAGGCTCCGTTTCCTCGTCATTCCCCGCGGGCGCTCGGGCGTCACTTTCCGTCCCGCCGTACGCGCGGCGACGAAGCCCCTCCTCTTCCGGCAGCACGATGTCCACGGCAGCTCCCCGGTGCTCGGGCTCTGCGGCCGGTGTACCCGCGTTCGACGCGACCAGCTCGGGAAGATAGCTCATGACGACGCCGCGGACTGCCGCGCCCAGTCCGGCGAAGACAGCCGCGAAAAGCAGCGCGCGGAAGAAGACGATGCCGAACGGATTCGCGGCGATCAGGCCGATCACCAGGGAAAGAAGAAACGCGCCGGCCGCGCACGCCGCGCTGATTTTCCAGACGTCCCTGACGAAGTCCTTCACCGGACCCATCCCCCCTGGATAACAGTAGGACATACGCCGCGCAGAGTCAACATTCCGCGGCCTTCTATCGTGCGCCGAACAGCTTTTTCAGGAATGTCGGGATCCCCTTTCCGTCCCTGTACTCGTAATTCTCGAGCCGGCCCACGAGGTGCCGGATGCACATCGCGGCGCGTGATTTCGGCTCCAGAACGAGGAACGGCTTCTGCCGAACCACCGAGGTGTGAACAACGGGGTCGTCGTACACGAAACCGAGATACTCCACCTTGAGATTCAGGAACTGCCCCGCGATGTTGATCACCCTCTCGGCGACCCGCTTCCCTTCGACCACGGACTTCACGCGATTGACGATGAGCTTCAGCCCGAGATCGAGGTTCTCGATCTCGGTCGCGATGATCTTGATGATGCCGTACGCGTCGGTGATCGCCGTCGGCTCGGGCGTGGTGACGATCAGGGCGTCGTCGGCCGCGGCAATGAAGGAGATGACATTGTTCGAGACCCCCGCGGCGCAGTCGATGATGAGCACGTCGGCGTTCGACAGGGCGGCCAGCTCCGCGATGAAGTCCCGCCTCTCCTCCTCGTTGAGGTTGGCGATCTTGGAGAACCCCGAGGCGCCGGCAATGATCTGGATTCCGTAGCTCGTATCGACGAGGATCTCGGCGAGGGTCTTCTGCTTGCGAATGAGGTGGTACAGGTTGTACCGGGGGATGACGCCGAGAACCACGTTCACGTTCGCCAGTCCGAGGTCCGCGTCCATGACGATGACCTTCTTGCCGGCCTGCGCATACGCGAGGGCGAGATTGATCGCGATGTTTGTCTTGCCGACCCCCCCCTTCCCGCTCGAGACGGCAATGATGCGCGTGGCCGACCGGGATTCGGACTTCTCCGGTCCGCTCGCCGAGCGCTCTGAACGCGCCGAGTCGGAGCTTCCCCCCCCCCGCGCGCCTCCGACGAGCTCCCTCAGCTTTTCCGCCTGGTCTGCCATTTCAGCTCACCCCCCTGCGCGCCGACGTACCCGGCGGATTCCGCGCCGACGTACCCGGCGGATTCCGCGCCGACGTGCCCGGCGGATTCCGCGCCGACGTACCCGGCACCGACGCCGGACCCTCACGCGCCGCGGCGGCGGCGAACCCATGCGACGACGTATTCGGCGTCAAAGTGCTCAGTGGATTCGGCGGCGGCGCGGGCGCCGGACCCTGGGCCAGCCCCTGGCCGTTCATTCCGGCGGCAGCACGCCCGCGGGGTACCGCGCCGGTCAATCCGCGGGGTACCGCGGCAGTGCTGAACCTCCTCTCCAGCTCTTCCCGATCGATCCGGAAGCCTTCCATGTTCATCAGGAGCCGCACCGGCGTGGCCTCTTCCAGATCCTGCGGCACGCCCTGCCCGTCGCAAAGGTAGGCGAGAGGCGTGCGCTGCCGCGCGAGGCAGGACAGAACGTTGCCGATCCGCATTGTCTCGTCGAGCTTCGTGAGGATCACGGCGCGGTACCCGAACGGCGCGTACTGCCGCAGAATCTCCTCGGTGTCGCTCGCCTTCGTCGTCGCCGCAAGGGCGAGATAGACGCTCGCTTGCCCCCCGCACGCCGACAGGATCTCTTTCATCTCGGCAAGCTTGCCGAGATCCCGTGGGCTCCTGCCGATCGTGTCCACCAGGATCAGGTCCGTGTCCTGGTAGAGGGCGATGTTCTTGCGCAGCTCCTCGGCGCTCTCCACCAGGCTTACCGGGATGCGCATGATCTCCGCATACGTCTCGATCTGCTGCTTGGCGGCGATGCGGTAGTTGTCGATGGTGATGATGCGCACCCGCCGGGCCGGCGTCCGCCCGTCGCCCAGGCCGTAGACCGCGGCGAGCTTGGCGATGGTCGTCGTCTTGCCGACGCCGGTGGGGCCGACGACGATCAGTATTTTCGCGCCGCGCGCGCCGAAGCCCAGGGGAGGATCGATGTCGATCCGTTCGCCGATCCATCCCACCGCCGCGTTCATCAGGAGCGGATAGTTCTCCAGGGCCTCCAGGGAAAACTCCTTCCGCGCGCGATCGCGCAGGTCCGCGATGTAGTCGGGGGCGAACTCGTTTGCGGCCAGGAGTTCCTCCAACTGCCGAAGCGAAGGGTGCAGCTCGGGGGCGTGCGCCGGGGCGGCCAAGGGGCGGTTGTCCAGCGACTCGCGGAGCCCCTGGATCTCTTCGAGAAGCGCCTGGAGTGTCTGCTCTTTTTTCACGCCGTCCAGGATCGCGCGTTTTTGCTCCTCCACCTCTGCCTTCCTTTTCTTGTTGCCCTCTTCGGAGAGATAGCCGGTCACCTCCACGCCTTCGCTGGAGAAGAGCCCGAGAAAGCCTCCGAGACGGACGCTGCGGTGCGTGAGGATGCGGGCGTCCTCGCCGTAGGTGAGCTTCATCTTCTCTATCGCTTCACGATTGGACCGGGCCTGGATTGTGAAATACTGCATGCTCGTCGACACTCCTGATCAACCCCGGCCGCTGGAAGCGGCATTACCGCCGCCACCGGGGCGGCCCCGGGAAGCCGCACCCGCGGTGACTTTCGTGGCGCCGCCGGGGGCGGCATCCGTGAGTTCCAGCCGTATCTCTCCGAGAGATTCCACGACGATGTCCGAGGCCACCTCGAGACTCGAGAGAACCACGAGGTGGGGGATCTCCCTCACTGTGCCCGACTTGACGAGCGGCCGCGCCGCCTCTGAGCAGAGCACCACCTCGTGGTAGCCCTGTTCCTGGACAGCCTTCACCGCGTTCACCAGGGTGGTGATCCACCTCCGGTGAAGAGCGGGGTCCAGGCCCGAGACGATCCCGCGGTTGGTTTCCAGCCGGGCGTCGATGATCTTCTTCTCCAGAGACGGCTCGATCGTGAGCACCCGCAGCACCTTCTTGTCGTCGCAGTACTGCAGGCAGATCTGGCGGCCGAGCGACTGCCGCACCTTCTCGATCAGGAAGCCGATGTCCTTGGTCACTCCCCCGTAGTCGGCGAGAGTCTCCAGGATCGCCACCATGTTGCGCACCGACACGCGTTCGGCGAGGAGCCCCTGAAGGACCTTCTGGATTTCGCCGATGCCCAGCGCCTTCCTCACCTCTTCCACGACTGCCGGGTAGTCCGTCTTGAGCGTATCCAGGATGGACTGGACCTCCTGCCGCCCGAGGATGTCGGCGGCGTGGCGCTTGATGATCTCGGTGAGATGCGTGGCGATGATCGACGGCGGGTCCACCACCGTGTACCCGAGCCGCTCAGCGGCCTCCCGGTCTTCCTCCGTGATCCAGACCGCGGGGAGACCGAACGCCGGGTCTTTCGTCGGCTCGCCGGCGATCTCTTCCGTGCTCCTGCTCGGCTGGATGGCGAGGTAGTGGGCCATCTTGATGCGGCCCCTGCCGACCTCCACCCCCCGGATCTTGAATGAGTACTCCGCGGGCTCCAGGCGCATGTTGTCGATGATGCGGATGCGGGGAACGACGAGACCCAGTTCCAGGGCCGACTCCCGCCGGATCCGCGTGATGCGGTCAAGGAGCTCGGCGCCCTGCTCCTTGTCCACCAGGGGAATCAGGCCGTAGCCGATCTCCAGGGAGAGAGGATCCAGGGGGACCACGGGCGACATCTCGGCAGGGGCGGCCTTTTCCCGGTCGGCGACTTCACGGGTACGCGATTTCTCGTCGGCCGCGATCTGCCGCCGCGTCAGCGACAGCCCGAGGGCGCCGATCAGGCCGGCCAGCGGAAGGAGCACGTACCAGGGAAAACCAGGGAGGAAGGAGAGCACGACGAGAAAAGCGGCCGAGATGAGGTACGGCCGCGCCTGGTTCGAGAACTGCTTCGTGATGTCCTTGCCGAACGAAGAGTCCGAGATGGCGCGCGTGACGATGATGCCCGTCGCCGTGGAGATCAGGAGCGCGGGAAGCTGGGTCACCAGGCCGTCCCCGATGGACAGGGAGATGTAAGTGTCCAGCGCCGTGGTCCACGACTCGCCGTGGAGCGTCATCCCGACGATCAGGCCCCCGACGATCTGGATCACGGTGATGAGGATGCCGATGCGCACGTTGCCGGAGATGAACTTGGAGGCACCGTCCATGGATCCGTAGAAGTCCGCTTCCCGCTGCAGCTCGTTCTTGCGCCGGGTGGCTTCCTCCTCGGTGAGGAGCCCCGAGTTGTATTCCGCCTCGATGGCCATCTGCTTGCCCGGCAGGGCATCCAGGGTGAAGCGCGCGGCGACCTCGGCGACGCGGGTGGCGCCCTTCGTGATGACGATGAACTGCACCGCGATGATGATGATGAAGATGATGATGCCGATCACGTAGCCTTCGACGCCCTTGGTCCCGACCACGAAGGTGGCGAAGGCCCGCACGATGCGGCCGTTGAACTCGTGACCCTTCGACAGGATCAGGCGCGTGGAGGACACGTTCAACGCGAGGCCGAAGACCGTGGCGATGAGCAGGAGGGTCGGGAACACCGAGAACTCCAGCGCGTTGCGGGTATAGAGGACCGTGAGGATGATGAGGAGCGCGATCACCAGGTTCACGGCCATGAAGATGTCCAGGAGCACCGCGGGCAGCGGCACGAGGAGCATCATGATGACCACGACGACGCCGATGGCGACAAGGACGTCGCTCCTCTGGGTCCAGAGGTTTCCGACCACTGCGCGGGCGTCAGCCATCGCGTCTCTCCCTCAGCGCGCCGCTCATCCCGTGGCCTCCACGGGCTTGTTTCCCAGCTTGTAGACCTGGGCGAGGATGATCGACAGCGCGTCGTAGAATTTTTCCGGGATCGTGTCGCCGATTTCCACCTCGCGGAACAAGGCCTGCGCCAGGGGCTTGTTTTCCATCAGGGGCACCCCGTTTTCCACGGCCACCTCCCTGATCTTCTGGGCCACGAGGTCGGCTCCTTTCGCCACCACCGTCGGCGCCACCATCAGGGCACGGTTGTATTCGAGGGCAACGGCGTAGTGTGTCGGGTTGGTGATCACCACGTCCGCCTTCGGCACCGCTTTCAGCATCGTCCGCCGCATGATCTCCCGCATCCGCTCGCGGAGCCGGCTGCGCGTGAGGGGATCTCCCTCGTACATCTTGCGCTCTTCCTTCACTTCCTGCTTCGACATCTTGAGGGACTCGATGTGCTGGCGCCGCTGAAACCAGTAGTCGGCGGCGGCGAAGACGAGGAAGGCAATGGCGGATTCGAGCACGATCCGGAACGCCAGCTGGGAGACGAGCGAAACGCCCCAGAAGAATCCCGAGAGGGCGAGACGCGTGAGCCGGGGGATCTCGGACATGATGTTCAGGTACGCGATGACGCCGATGACGGCGACCTTCCCGATGGATTTCGCGAAATTGAACAAGGCCTCTCCCGAGGCGAATGAGCGCTGGAGCCATCGGCCGAACCGCGGCGTGATCCTGGTGAAGTCCGGCGTGATCGGCTTCACCGTGAAGAGGAACCCCACCTGGATGACGTTCCCGATGATTGCGACGACGAAGACGACCGCGAGCACCGGGAGAGCGATCTTCGCGAGCCAGCTCATGAATGCGCTCATGAGACTCGCGCTCAGGGAGTTGGGGCCCGCCGCGATCGAAAGGAAAAACGTGAACATCTGGACGCAGGACTGGAGGATGGAGCTGCCGAGGAGTCCGAGGGCGGAGATGCCGGCGAGGAGCACCAGCGAGGAGCTGACGTCGCCCGAGCGGGCGACCTTGCCCTCTTCCCGCGCCTTTCGGATCTTGTGCTCGGACGGCTCCTCCGTCCGCCCCTCGTCCTCCGCCGCGAACCACTGCAGGTGGACGTCGAACGCCGCGGCCGACACCAAGGTTCTCCGCAGGAACAGGGGTGCCAGGTCCACGCACATCCCGCAGGTGATCCGCATCATCTGCTCATTGCCCCCGCGGTCGTGATGAATCCGCTGAGACTCTGGAAGCTGCCGTCGATGATCCTCTCCATGGCCGTCATCAGGAACGGCATCGTGGCGAACAACAGGAGGAAGGACACCCCGATGGAGACCGGGAAACCCATGGTCAGGATGTCCATCTGCGGGGCCGCACGGGCGAGGAGGCCCATGGCCACGGACACGAGCAGGAGCGTGCCGAGGATCGGGAAGGCGATCGTGAGCGCGCTCTGGAAGAGCCCCCCGAGCCCATTGATGAGCAGCGTGATGATGCCTTCACGGTGCGTCACGAGATCCATTGCACGCAGGTACTGGAACGAGCGCTGCACGCCCACGAGCAGGAACTTGCTCATCCCCGTGGTCGTGATGAATACCAGCATGGCGACGAGGTTGAGGAATTCCCCCATGAGCGGGACTTCCACCTGGGACTGCGGGTCGAAGACCATCGAGGCGCTGAATCCCATCTGCAGGGAGAAGAACTCCCCCGCGAGCTGGAAGGCGATGAAAATGAGATTCAGGAGGAACCCGATGAGCAGGCCGATGCCGACCTCCCCCAGCACCAGCAGGCCGTAGTCCACGGCGCCGGTCGGGACCGGGGAGGAGGTGGCGAGCACCGCGGGGAACACCGCCGCGGAGATGAAGAACGACATCCCGATCTTCGCCAGCTGGGGAATCGAAGAGGAGGAGAGAAGAGGCGCGAGCTCCACCATCGCGATGATGCGGAAAAAGATGAGCAGGAAGAGACGAATGTTCGCGACCAACGCTTCGATCATATGTTGGAGATCATCGAGAACAGCCGGTGGGTGTACCCGACGAGGCTGTCCAGCAGGAACCGGCCCAGCAGGACGAGGCCGATCAGGATCGCGGCCATCTTTGGCACGAAGCTGAGGGTCTGTTCCTGGATGGAGGTGGTGGCCTGGAGGATGGCGACGATCAGCCCGACCGTCATCGCAATAAGGAGGATCGGCCCCGCGATCAGGAGAGTCTCCAGCACTCCGTCCCGGACGAGCTGAAGCGCCATTCCCATGGTCATTTGAAGCTCCTCACGATCTGCTCCGTCAGCATGCCCCAGCCGTTCACGAGGACGAAGAGGATGAGCTTGAAGGGCGTGGAGATCATCACCGGTGGGAGCATGATCATGCCCATCGACATGAGCGTGGAGGCCACGACCATATCGATGATGATGAACGGGATGAAGAGGAGTATGCCGATCTTGAACGCCACCGTCATCTCGTGGATCACGAAAGCGGGGATGAGCACGTAGGTCGGCACGTCGGCGCGGGTGTTCGGCTTCGCGAGACCCCGCATGCTCATGAACAGGCGGATCGAATCGGCGTCGTTGCCCATCTGGTTGAACATGAATGTCCGCAGCGGCTTCTCCGCACCCGTGAACATTTCCTGCACGCCGATCTTCCCGTCGCCGAATGGCTTCAACGAGCCCTGGTAGATCGTCGTGAACGTCGGCCACATGATGAACAGCGTGAGGAAGAGCGCGAGGCCCATCATCACCTGGTTCGGAGGGGAAGTGTTCAGCGACAAGGCGCGGCGGATGAAGTCGAAAACGATCGCGATCCTCAGGAAACAGGTGGTGAGGATCAGGATCGAGGGGGCGATAGCGAGCACGGTGAGCAGGAGCAGGAGCTGAACAGAAAGCACGACTTCCTGGTTGCCGCGGGCCGGCCGCACGTTCAGGTCGAGGAACGGCACGGGCAGGTTGCCCGCGTTGGGAGCGGATGCGCCGCCCGGAGCGCCGGCGCGAGCCGCCGGGGAGGCGGCGGCCTGGGCGAATGCCCCGATCGGGAGCAGCGAGAGGAGCAGGGCGGCACACAGGATCGCGGCGGATGCTTTCCTCATAGCTTCTTCAGCCTCTCGCGCTGTCCCTTGAGGAACCCGATGCCCTCGCCGATGGTGAACGGCCGCTTCGCGGGACGGAAGATCTCGGAGAGCGTCTGCTGAAACGTGCGGCGTCCGCCGGGCGCCTGCTCCGCCGCCTTGAGACGAACCGCGTCGAGGCTTTCTTTTTCGCTGATCTCGGCGATCAGCGCCACGCCGCCGTCGGAGGAACCCACGAGGTAGACGCTGGTTCCGACCTCCACCAGGTGAAGCGACCGGTTTCCCGAAAGTCCCCGGGATCCCAGCACGTGGATGAGGTCATTCTCCTGGATCCTCCGCCCCGTGCCCTTGCGCAGCACCCAGAACAGGAGGTAGATCACGCCGATCACGCAGGCGAGGATCAGGATCATTCGCACGAAGTCCCAGGTCGAAACGCCGGGCGTGGCGGCCGGCGCCGGCGCTGCTCCGGCCCCCGGGCCCGCAATCGGGTTTCCCAGCGGGATCTTTGATTCGTCCGGCGCGGCCGGCATTCCGGCGGCCGCTGCGGGCGGCGTTCCGGCGGCCGCCGGCCCGACCACGGTCTCCCGGGCGGGTGCGGTGCCGGTTGCTGACTGAGTCGTCTGTGCGGCCAAGGGCTGCACGGCGACCGCGAACACCAGGGCGGTGTACGCTGCGCACACGATAAGCTTTTTCAGATTCCCCCTCCCAGTAAAAATCTGAAATCGTACGGCATTCGCCCGTGCCCGGTACCCCGTGCGCGGGCGGAACGCCTATGTCTCTACGCGAGCTCGTTCATCCTGTCGATCTGCGATACGATCTCCGTCACGCGGACGCCGAAGTTCTCGTCGATGACCACGACCTCTCCCTTCGCGATGAGCTTGTGATTCACGAGGATATCGACCGGCTCGCCTGCGAGCTTGTCCAGCTCGATGATCGTGCCTTCTCCAATCCCCAGGATGTCCTTGATCCTTTTCCTCGTCCTGCCCAGCTCGACGGTCATCTCCATGTACACGTCCATGAGCAATCCGATGTTGCCCTGCTCCCCCCCCATCTGGGCGGGCTGCAGGTTGGCGAACTGCACGGGCTGGACGTTCGGAGGCGCCATCGTGGGGCCCTGCCCGGCACCGCCGAAGGCCTGGCCGAAGGTCTGCTGGAAACCCGCGGGGCCTCCAAAGCCGGCCTGCGGCTGCGCCGCGGCGCGCGGGGCTGCGGCCGGTCTCGACGCCGGCGCGGGGCCCGCCGGCATGCCCGCCTGGGCAAATGCCGCCGCCTCGGCCCCGCCGCCCGCGGAGAGCGACAGGATCTCCTTGGCCAGAGACAGGGAAAAGATCTCCGTCATCGTCGCCGTGGGAAACCCTTCGATGGAGATGGGGTAATCCACGGTGACCGAATAGTCTCCCTGCGGCACGCGCACCTGCTGCCTCTTCGCCTGGCGAAGGTCAGGCGGCGCGGTCTTCACCATCCGGCTCACTTGGTTGCCGATCGCCGTGGCGGCGGTGCCGGTGATCTGCGAAATGGCCTCCGCCACCGCGGAGAGCGAGGCCTCGTCCAGCTCGCCGCCGGGCTGGCCCATCATGAGACCGGCGATGTTGCCCGCGACGCTCGCGGGAATGATGTAGGAGTGCTCGCCCTGGAGGCCGTCGGTGAGATCCACGCGGACATCGACGACGTCCTCGGGCTGACCGCTGGTCAGTTCCCCCGGGGTGCGCGCCTTGACGGCGGGGTCCCCGATGTTCACCGTCTTTCCCGTCAGGATGGAGAGGTTGGAGCCCTGGCTCTCCGTCACCCCCCGGAGCATCTCCTGGAATGCGGCGCGTTCTCCGTCCGACAGGGGGGACGAGGCCGGGCCGGCCCCCGTGTCCATCTCTATCGCGTCAGTTCCCTGCAACAGGGCGTCGATCTCGTCCTGCGAGAGCGATCCGTCACTCATGCTTCCTCTCCCTCATCCGCGACGAGCTCTTCGAACTCCGCCTTCTCGATGTCCTCGAGCTTCTTGAGCACTTGCACCGCGATCTTGTTCCCGACGACACCAGGCCGGCAGTGGAATTTCCGCCGGTCACCGATCTTCAGCATCATCGGGTCGCTCACCCGCACGTTCTGCAGCCGGATGATGTCCCCCGCGCGCAGCTGCAGCACGTCCCGCATCGTGATGTCGATGGAGCCCACCTCGGCGACGAGCGCGATCTCTATCCCGGCCAACCGGTCCCGCAGCAGGCTCAGGTTCTCCGTCGTTGTCCCCCTCCGCATGGAGGAATATACATACTGGGCGGAGAGCTTGGGAATGATGGGCTCGATGGTGAGATACGGGATGCAGAAGTTCATCATCCCTTCGACCTCGCCCACCTTCGTTTCCAGGGTGACGAGGACGACCATCTCCGAGGGAGGGACGATCTGCGCGAACTGCGGATTGGTTTCGATCTGCCCGAGCCGGGGGCGAAGGTCGATGACCGTCGCCCACGCCTCGCGCAGGTTGCCCAGGATCCGCACGATGATCCCCTCGATCACCGACGCCTCGATGTCAGTGAGCTCGCGGGTGAACTTCGCTCCTTCTCCCTGGCCCCCGAAGAGGCGGTCGATGATGGAGAAAGTGACCGCCGGATCTATCTCGAGGATCGCCGAGCCCTTCAACGGGTCCATGTTGATCACCGCGATGGTCGTGGGGTTGGGGATCGAACGGATGAACTCCTCGTAGGTGAGCTGGTCCACCGAGGCGACGTGCACGTGCGCGAGGCTGCGAAGCTGGGAAGACAGGGCCGTCGTGGTCTGGCGGGCGAAGGTCTCGTGCATGATGGAGACGGTGCGGATCTGGTCCTTGGAAAACTTGTCGGGCCTCTTGAAGTCGTAGATCTTGATCTTGCGCTGGTCCACCTGGGCGATGGGCTCATCGGTGGACACCTCGCCGGAAGAGATTGCGGTGAGCAGCTGGTCGATCTCGTCCTGTGAGAGAACTTCGGTCATCCCGTCTCCCGCTACTTCTGCACCACGAACTGCCGGAATGTAACCTGCGTAATCTGGCCGGTTGTCATTACCATGTTGATTCTGTCCATGAGCTCCGCCTGCAACGCATCATAGCGGCCCTCAGCCGGCGCAAGATCTGCAGCCTTTTTCTCGGAAATGTCCTTCAGGATCAGGTCCTGGATCTCGCGCTGGCGGTTGCCGATCTCCACGCTGAGTGCCTTGTCTTTTGTATCATAGCCGAGGCTTACCTGCACGAGGAAGATAGCGGGCGGATCGTCGGCTGTCTGGCCCCGGATCTGCTCGATGCCGTCGTAATACGCATATGGCGCGGCCTTCCCGCCGTACGCGGGAGAAATGGCGGCGAGGCCCTGCGGATTGTTCCCCTTGCTGGCGATCCGCACGGTGATGATCGTCGTGGTGACGACGATGATCACCGTGCCGATGCCGATCGCGGCCCATTTCAAGATGGTGAGGAGCATCCCGGAGAGGAGGCCGCCCCGGCGGGGTCCGGCGACGTCTTCGGCGCCGGCGCCGACATCTTCGAGATTCAGGTCCTGCTGTTCGTCAGACATCCCCTCCCCCCTCGTCGATCATATCACAGGAATACATTTTGACGCAACATGGCGAGGCATCATTCCTCGCTCTTGAAAGCCCCGATGAGCCGCCGGTACTCGACGATGCGGGAAAAAAGAGTCTGGTAGTCCTCGCGGACTACCAGCTTCTTGCCCGACATCCCTTTGGGCAGCAGCGTGGTGACTGCTTGCAGCAG
>JBKQPS010000262.1:0-9891 GCA_052144915.1 Spirochaetia bacterium
GTGGGGGCGCGCCCCGCGGTGGCGCGGGCGCGCGACGGCAGGGGACCGACGCTGCTGGAGCTGCTCACCTACCGGATCACGGGCCATTCGCGCCGCGATCCCTGCCTCTACCAGCCGGAGGAAGAGAGGAAACGGGCAGTGGCTAACGAGCCGATCGGGCGGTTTGCCCGGCAGCTGCTGGCGGAGGGCGTCGCCGACCAGGCCGCGCTGGACGCAGTGGTGGAAGCCGTGAAGGCGGAGGTGCAGGCCGCCGTGCAGCAGGCGATGGACGACCCGCTGCCGCGGCCCGAGGACGCGCTGGAGGACCTGTTCGTATGAGCGTCCACCGGCTGGGTATCGTGGAGGCGCTGCGCGAAGGCATCGTGGAGGAGATGCGCCGGGACGAGCGCGTGTTCCTCATCGGGGAGGACATTGGCATTCCCGGAGGATGGGGCGGGGCCTTCACCGTGACCCTCGGGCTGGAGAAGGAGTTCGACGCCCGGATGGTGAACACCCCGATCTCCGAGGCCGGACTCATGGGCGCGGCCCTGGGAGCCGCGTTGATGGGCATGCGGCCGATCGCCGACGTGCAGTACGCGGATTTCCTGTTCTGCGCCATGGACCAGGTGGCCAACCAGGTGGCCAAGATGCGATACATGTCCGGCGGCAGGCTGGAGGTATCTATGGTCATGCGCGCGCCGGTCGGCGTGACCGGCCGCGGAGCGCAGCACGCCCAGATGATGGAGCCGTTTTTCGTTCCCCTGCCGGGAATCAAGATCGTCTGCCCGTCCACGGCGTACGACGCAAAGGGCCTCCTGAAGGCGGCCGTCCGGGACGGCAACCCGGTCCTGATCTTCGAGCACAAGCTGCTGTACGGGTCGAAAGGCGCGCGGGCGGAAACCGGCACGGTGGACGCTTCCAGCGACATCCCCGACGAGGACTACACCGTCCCGATCGGGAAGGCAATCGTGCGGCGGGAGGGATCCGACGTGACGATCATCGCCACCCTGCTGATGATGCACCGGGCGCTGCACGCTGCCGAGATGCTGGCGGCGGACGGGATCAGCGCGGAGGTGATCGATCCCCGGTCTCTGGTCCCCTTCGACTGGGAACTGGTCAAGGAATCCGTGGCGAAGACCGGCCGGGTCGTCACGGTGGAGGAAAGCCCGCGCCGCGGCGGGTTGGGCGCGGAAATCGCAGCCACGCTCGCCGAGGAGATGATCGATTTCCTCGTGGCCCCGGTGAAGCGCGTGGCAGCTCCGAACACACCGGCGCCCTTTTCACCCCCGATGGAAAAATGGTACGTCCCCGACGCGGTGCGCATCGCGCAGGCCGCCCGGGACCTGATGGCAATTTCCTGAGGAGTGCTCCATGACGTCGCGCGAGCGCTTTTTGAAGACGCTGAGCTTCGAGACGGTGGACGTGCCGTGGTTCCGCGGGTACGCCTTCGTGTGGCCCGAGACCGAGGAGGTCTGGAGGTCGCAGGGCTACGAGGGACCCGAGCTGGGCTGGCACGGCGAGGGCCTGCCGGACCGTTTCGGCCTGGAGGAGCTCCTGCGCGTCGACCCGTGGTACGGCCCCGTGCCGGAGTTCGAGCAGAAGGTCATCGAGGAGGACGAGAAGACCCGGTTGTACGTCAACCACGAGGGCATCCTGATGCGCGAGCTGAAGGAGCACACCGACACGAGCATGCCGCAGTTCGTGAAGTTCCCCGTGGAAACGCCCGAGGAGTTCGAGGCCTTTGCCGCCGAGCGCCTTGCCCTTCACGCGGACCAGCGGTTCCCGGCCGACTGGCGCCGGAAGGTGGCAAGCGGCAAGCTCCACGCGGTGGCAGGCGGGGCCAACGTCAAGGCGAGCGGAGCCGCCGACCAGGCCGCCATGGCGGCCGAAGATCATCCCCGGCTGTGCTGGGCGGACCGCTGGGGCGGGTTCTTCGGTTCGCTACGCAACATGCTGGGCCTGGAGAACCTCTGCTGCGCGTTCCACGACAACCCTTCCATGGTGGAGCGCATGATGGAGGAACGGGCGGACGCCATCATCCAGGTCACCGAGGAAGTGTTGAAGCATACCCGCGTCGACGTGTTCTGGTACTGGGAGGACATGGCGTACAACCACGCCGCGCTCATCGATCCGAAGATGTTTCGCAGGTTTGCCTTCAAGCACTACCGGCGCGTGAACGACTGGCTCCGCGCCCACGGCATCCACCACATCGGGCTGGACAGCGACGGGCAGATCACGCAGCTGATCCCCATCTGGGTGGACGCGGGCCTCACGCACCTGTGGCCCTTCGAAGTGCAGTCGGGAATGGATGTTGTGGAGGTGAGGCGCACCTACGGCCGGAGCCTCGCCATGGTCGGCGGCATCGACAAGCGCGCCTGCACGCGCGGGTTCGACGAGATCCACCGCGAAGTGGACCGCGTCATGCCGCTGGTGGAGCAGGGCGGCTACGTCCCCGAGCTGGACCACAGCGTGCCTCCCAACATCTCCTGGCCGAACTTCATCGAGTACGTGCGCTACGTCAAGCACCGATTGGGCCGGGGCTGAGTGCGGGCAGGGAATAGCCCGCCGGTCCGGTCGCGGGGCGCGGTGGCACCGCCCAAGGAGGATGGCATGAAGCGGCGGCAGATCGGGTTCGCGGCAGGGTTCATGGAGGGATTCTCCCGGGACGGCCTGCAGAAGTTTGCCCGCTGCGCGTCAGAGCTCGCCGGCCTTGGACCGGGAATGGGTTTCGACCTGGTGCACTACCCGAAGCCCGTGATGACGGTGTCCGACGCGCGCCATCCGCGAGGACCTCGATTCGAAGGGAGTCGACTTCCTCCTCCTCTTCCACCCGGCCTCCATCATCGGCGACAACGTCTACGAGCTCATGAAGACCCGCGCCTACCTCGGGTTGTGGGCCATCGAGGAACCACGGGAAGACGGGCCCATGCCGCTCGCCACCTTCGTGAACCAGTGCCAGAACATGAGGATCGCCCACCAGATGTTCAAGGGCACACCCCGGAAGGTCAAATGGTTCTTCGGATCGCTGGACGGCCCCCCGTTCAAACCGCGCTTCGCGATTACCGTTCCGTGCGCTGCGGGATCCTGCTCGGGCGGCGACGGGTCGGTCCGTCAGGGAGAGGATCACGGTGCGCCCGCGGCGGGAAGGTCGTAGAAGCGCAGGGCGCGCATTCCCCCGCGCTTCGCCGCCTCGATACCGACATCGGAGTCCTCGATCACCACGCATTCCGCGGGGGCGAGGTGCAGGCGCTGGGCGGCGAGGAGGAACAGGTCGGGATGGGGCTTGCCCTGCCGCACGTCCTCCGAGGTGACCAGCGCGTCCGGCTCCAGGCGGTGCTGGGCGATCACCGGCAGCACGGAGGCGCGGGAGCTGCCGGTCGCGATGGCAACCCGCTGCCCGGCCGCCCGCAGGGCGTGCAGCAGCTCGACCATGCACTCGATCCTCTCCGCCGGGGGGTTCATTTCACGGAAGATCTCGTTCTTGCGCCGGTAGACGGCCTCCGGGTCCACGAGCTTGCCCGCCTGCTGCGCAAAGTAGCGGATCTGCTCCCGTCCGGTCATGCCGGCCTGGGAGAAAAAGCGAGCCCGGTCGATGGGGATACCGGCCTCCGCCAGCGCCTGCCCGTAGCAGGAGAAATGCCCTTCCATTGTGTTCACGAGGACCCCGTCGAAGTCGAAGATCCAGCCGGTGCTCACCGTGGATCGCCCGGGCGGGCGGCCGCCACCTCCCGGATCGCCTCCAGGATCGTCTCCGCCTGCGGAATGACCGCTCGCTCCATGACCGGAGCAAACGGGATGGGCGTGTCGGGAACCGAGACCCGAAGGATGGGAGCGTCCAGGTACCACAGCGCCTGCTCGGCGACGAGCGCGGCGATCTCCGAGGCCACGCCGCAGGTGAGCACGTCCTCGCTCGCGGCCACCAGGCGGCCCGTCTTGCGCACGGAGGCGAGGATCGTCCCGCGGTCCAGCGGCGCCAGCGTTCGAGGGTCGATCACCTCCACGTCGATTCCCTCGCCGGCGGCCCGTTCGGCGGCCGCCAGCGCCTTGTGCACCATGAGCCCGGTTGCCACTACGGTCACGTCGCCGCCGGACCGCTTGACGTCAGCCTTTCCCAGGGGCACCAGGTAGTCCTCCTCCGGCGCCGGGGCGAACGCCGCGCCCAGGCCGTCCACCGCGGTCTTCGCCTTGCCTCCCGGCGAGGAACTCCCGTAGAGCAGCTTGTGCTCGAAGAACATGACGGGGTTGTCGTCCCGGATCGCGCTCTTCAGCAGGCCCTTGGCGTCGTACGGAGTGCTGGGGAACACGACCTTCAGTCCCGGGGTGTGCAGGAACCAGGCCTCGAGGGACTGGGAGTGCTGCGCCGCCCGCCCGGTGGCCCCCACGGGGGCGCGGATGACCATCGGGACGCTCGCCTGGCCGCCCATCATGGATCGCATCTTGGCCGCCTGGTTGCAAACCTGGTCCATCGCGCAGGCGAGGAAATCGTTGAACTGGATTTCCACCACCGGCCGCAGGCCGGTCATTGCCGCGCCGATGCCGGCCCCGACGATCGCGGCCTCCGAGATTGGCGTATCTCGCACCCGCGATCCGCCGAAGCGTTCCAGGAGGCCCTCCGTGACGCGGTATGCGCCGCCGAACACCGCGATGTCCTCGCCGAGCAGCACCACCGACGGGTCGCGCTCCATCTCCTCCACGAGCGCCTGCCGCAGGGCCAGCACGATCGTTCGTGCGTCCATCTCAGGCCCCCTCCCCCGCGAAGATGTAGCGCTTCCAGTCGTCGGGCAGGGGATCGGGACTGCGCTCGGCGAAGCGGACCGCCTCCTCTACGGCCGCCACGGCGGCCGCTTCCGCCTTGCCCACCTCGTCTTCGGGGACGCCCATCTCGTGCCGGAGCACCGCCTGGAAGAGCACCAGAGGATCGCGCTCTTTCCACCGGGCAACCTCATCCTTCGTGCGATAATTGGAGGGCTCGAAGCGGGAGTGGCCCATGTAGCGATACGTCTGCGCTTCCAGGAGCGTCGGGCCCCCGCCCTCGCGTGCTCGTCGTACCGCCAGTCCCGCCGCCGCGTACACCGCCAGGAGATCCTGGCCGTCCACCGTGAACCCCGGCATGCCGTAGGCCGCGGCGCGATCGCTGATGCGCTCGATGGCCATCGTGCGGCGGTAGTGCGTGGAAAAGCCGTACAGGTTGTTCTCGCACACGAAAACCACGGGCAGCTTCCACGCGGCCGCGAGGTTGGCCGCCTCGTGAAATGCCCCCTCGTTCACGGCGCCGTCGCCGAAGAACGCGACCGACACCGCCCCGCTTCCCCGGACCTGGCTGCTCAGGCCCGCCCCGACCGCGATGGGGATCCCCGCGGCCACGATCCCGTTTGCCCCCAGCATCCCCACCGCGAAGTCCGCGATGTGCATCGACCCGCCCATTCCCCGGCAGCACCCCGTGCTCTTGGCAAACATCTCCGCCATCACGGCCCCCAGGTCCGCCCCCTTGGCGATGCAGTGGCCGTGGCCCCGGTGCGTGCTGGTGATCCAGTCGCCGCGCCCGAGGTGGGCGCACACGCCGACGGCCACGGCCTCTTCCCCGTTGTACTGGTGCATGCTCCCTGGCATATCGCGGGTGGAGAACAGGTGGTAGAGCATCTCCTCGAAACGGCGGATCGTGGCCATCGTGGCGTACAGCCGCAGCGCCGTCTCCCTGTCCATGACGGTTTCGGAGGTCGCCTCAGCGTTGGCGGTCCGGCGGTTCTTCATCCATCCTCCAGGGCCAGCAGGCGCACCGGGCAGGAGTCCAGTCCCCGGGCGCCCAGCGCGAGCACGAAAAGCGTGAAGCGGTCCGTGCGAAGCGCATCGAGGTTTGCCGCAAACTCGATGATCGGGATCCCGTGGTCCATCAGGAGCTGGTGGTTGGGCTGGTCGGGAACGCCCTTGAGCTCGATGCCGGACGCGTCCGACCCGATCAGCGAGATCTTTCGGTCTTCGGCGAGCCAGCGGATGGCGTCCAGGGCAATCTGCGGCCGGTCATGGGACCGCGGGGTGCGGTAGAACTGCGCGCAGTTGAAGTTGAACAGCAGCATGTCGCCCGGCCGTATCTTCCCCGCGTGCGGCTGCAGGTCGGCGAGGCTCACCATGTCGCCCGGCCGCTTGTGCCGGAAGTCCAGCAGGACGCAGTCTCCCACCAGCCGTTCCAGGGGGAAGGCGGCCGCGTCCATGCCGTCCCTGCGGTGATGGAAGGGGAACTCGACATGCGTGCCGCAGTGGGACGACATCCGGATGTCCTGCAGGATGTACCAGGTGTCCGGGCTCCTCTTGTACTGGGGGTACAGCTCGTCGGTGAAGTGCGTGTCCAGCTCCAGGTGGTATTCCTCCATCCCGGGTACCAGGGAATGGCTGAGATCCACCAGCCGGCCTTTCAGTGATCGGGGCATGGCAGCTCCAAGGGTACTAGATTTAATGTCAGGTGCCGGTGACTGTAACTTTATTACACCAACGGTGTCAACGGGCCGGCCCGTGCGGGCGGTTGACGCGGCCGGTTCCCGATGCAAGCATGAAAGCGAGGAACGACCCGTGCTGACGATCGACCTTTCCGGTACAACGGCCCTCATGGTGGGCGGCAGCCGAGGCATCGGCGGTCTGCATTCCTACGGCCGGGAGCCGGGGCCGGAGAGTTCCCGGGAACGGGCTGTGAGAAAGCGGCCGTACGCGTCTTCCCAGGCGGCCCGGTCGGCCGGCGTGTAGCAGCGGGTCTCGGAGGACCGTCGGATGATGAGGCGGGCCTCCTCGAGGCTCTTCACCTCTCCCGCGGCCTTCAGCTGCATCGCGAGGTTTCCAGCCACGGTGGTTTCGACCGGCCCCGCGACCACGGGCAGCCCGGTGGCGTCCGCCGTCCACTGGCAGAGCGCCGGGTTCTGGACGCCCCCCCCCACCATGTGAAGGACGTCGATCGCGCGGCCGGTGCAGCCCCGCATCCGATCCAGGAGTTGCCGGAACTTCAGCGCAAGGCTTTCGTACACGCACCGGGCGGTCTCGCCGCGGCCCGACGGGCAGGGCATGCCAGCTCGCCGGCACGCCTCGGCGACCACCTGGGGCATGTTGGCCTGCGGCGCGGCAAACACCGGGTCCTCAACGTTGATCAGGCTGCAAAGGGGGAGAGCCTCCCGGCAGAGGCTCACCACTCGGTCCCAGGCCAGCTCTCCCCCGTCCTCCCTCATCCATCTCTCGCGGCATTGCTGGATGATCCACAGCCCCGTGATGTTGTCCACCAGGAGATTTCTGCCTCCGGCTCCACCCTCGTTGCCGAAACCCGAGGTGAACGCCTCGTCCGTGACAACCGGCGCGGGCGTTTCGGTTCCGACGACGCCCCAGGTGCCGAGGCTGAGGAACGCCCAGGACGTTGCGGCGGCACTGGGACCTTCGGCCGCGTCGGGACCTTCGGCCGCCGGCACACCGGCTTCCGCCGAAGCTGTGTCGTGAGAGGCTGGCGCTACAACCGGGATGGCCGGGACGTCCAGCTCACGCCGAACACTTTCCTGCAGGGGTCCGATCATGCTTCCCGGGGCCAGGGGCTCGTGGAAGAGATCGAGCGGGATTCCCAGCGGCTCGAGGATCCGCGGTTCCCAGGCGGAATCCAGCTGGTTGAATGCGAGCGTGGTAGTGGCATTGGTGAGCTCGTTGACCGTCCTTCCTGTCAGCAGGTAGGCGAACAGATCCGGCATCATGAGAAAATGACGAGCCCGCGCGAGGTCCGGCGAGTCATCGACCTTCATGGCGTAGAGGCTGAACAGGCTGTCGATGGACTGGACGAGCAGGCCCGTGAGGTCGTACAGCCGTCGGGCGGGAAGGAAGGCGAGCACCTCCCGTGCGGCGGCGTTTCGGCGCTCGTCGCGGTAGTGGACCGGGCTGCCGAGCAGGCGGCCCCTGGCGTCGACGAAACCGAAATCCACCGCCCACGTGTCGATGCCGATCGAGTCTATCCGGCCGTACGCTCGTGCGGCCTTCTGGATGCCGATCTCGATCTCCGAGAAAAGCCGCAGGACGTCCCAGCACAGTGTGTCGGCCGCGCGCACGGGACGGTTGTCGAATCGGTGCGCCACCTCCAGCGTGTATCGCTCCCCGTCGAACCGCGCAATGACCGCCCTCCCGTTGCTCGCCCCGAGGTCGAAGACCAGGAAGTTCCTGCTCGCCATTGGCGTCCCCCTCGGCACCTACCCTAGCACGGCCGCGGAACCGGCACAACTTTTTTTTCAGGCTCTTTCAGCATTTTCTCCATCCCCGGTTTCCAACCGTCGTCGTAGAGTCCCCGCATGGGTGGAGCGGCACCGGGCGAACGCGAGGTGCTTCGCGGGCTCGCGAAGCGGTGGAGGGAGCACGCGGCAGATCCTGTCATGGCGGAGCGAAAGCGCCTATGGACCGCCGTGCACGACCTGAAACCCATCCGGCCGGCGGTGCTGGTGGAGACCTCCTCCGTGGACGGTTTCGTGGAGGCAAAGGAGCTTCAGTGCCGGGATCCGTTTCTCCGCGCGGCCGAGCGGCACATGCGGGACGCGGTCCGTCACGCGGACGAGGTCGGGGACGACGTCGTCCTGGAGCCCTGGTTCCGCTTCGGCTGGCAGATGGAGGCGCCGGACTTCGGAGTCACCGTGGAGCAGCGCCCGGCCGTGATGCAGGACAGCTCCACCTCCCTCGGGTACACGTTCAATTTCCCGATCAAGACGCCGAAGGACGTCGGCCTGCTGAAGAGGCGGACCTTCGGAGTGGACCGTGAGAAAACCGAGCGGTTTCGCTCCCTCCTGGAAGACACCATCGGGGACGTCCTGCCCGTCAAGGTGGGAAACTACGACCCGTTTATAGCCGACCCCGGCGACGAGGGTTTCTGCGGCAACTTCTTTTTCGGCCTGACGTGGCAGATCTACCGCTTCATCGGAAACGACGGCCTGCTGTACTGGGTCTACGATTCACCGGAGACCATCCACCAGCTCATGCGGTACATGCGCGATGACCGCCTGGCCTTTTTCGACTACCTGGAGCGCTGCAGGCTCATCGTTCCCAACACGGACACGCAGATGGCCGGGCCCCGGGCCTACGGGTACGTGTCGGAGCTTCCCGGCCCCGACCACCCCGGCCCGCTCACGCTGAAGAATCTCTGGGCCTGGGCTGAATCGCAGGAAACCATCAACATCTCGCCGACGATGTACGCCGAGTTCGTCCTTCCGTACCTTGCCGATCTCAGCTCGAGATTCGGCCTGGTGTACTACGGCTGCTGCGAACCGGTTCACGATCGCCTGGACCTGATCATGAAAGCGATCCCCAACCTCCGCTCCGTTTCCGTCTCCGGGTGGTCGGACCTGGAAAAGGTGGCCGAGATGCTGGGAAACCGCTATGTGTATTCCCGCAAGCCGACCCCCGCCCTGGTGAGCGGCGCCAACCCGCCGTGGGACCTCGCGCGCGGGGACATGGAGAGAACGTACCGCGCCACGAAGAACGGCTGCGTGGAGATCCTTTTCCGTGACCTGTACACGGTGGCCGGCCAGCGGTCGCGCCTGGCGAAGTGGGTGTCGATGACCCGTGCGATATTCGGCATTTGAGGTGAAAGAGACATCATCCCCACCCTTTTCTCCATTGACAGCCGTGTTCCCTTGCGCCATCCTGAGCGGCACTATCGTCGAACCATTCCTGGCAGAGAAAGGAGGCAAGCAAACCAGCGGCTGACTGTCTTTCGCACTGTGGCTCTCGTTCCGAGCTCTTACGAAAACCTGAAACAGGAGGTGTTCTGATGAAGCGTGGAAAGATCCTTTTTTTGGTACTGGCGTTCGCCGCCGTGGCCGGCATGGCCTTCGCGGCTGACCCCTATGCGCTGTACAACCAGTACCGCGCCGCGGCGAAGGCGGGCAAGCCCTACCCCGGAGCGCCGCTGAA
>JBKQPS010000263.1:0-13247 GCA_052144915.1 Spirochaetia bacterium
CCGCGACGGAACGATCACCTATACGTGCTGGATGGGCATGATTTCCAGCTTCATCAGGATCGTGCCGGATCTCCGTACTCTGACTACCGGCGACCTCTCCGCGCAGCCGTCAAGTGCCGCCATCGAATCCGCGTTCGGACCCGGCGGAGCAGGCAGTGGCGGTGGCGGGCTCTCGCCGGGCGATGCGCTGCTGCCGCCCCAGGGGTGCTGCGGTGTGACCCCCGCGAAGTTTGCCAACGGCAGGATCCCGGTCGATGTCATTCAGATCGCACAACGCACCCCCGACGGCCAGGTGGCGGAGGTGGTCGTCGACGCAAACGGCTATTCGCCCGCTGTCATCGTCATGAAGCGCGGCGTAAAGGGAAAAGTCAGGTTCGTGGCCCGCGGCCTCAGCTCGTGCAATTCCGTCGTGAACTTCCCCGAGTACCAGGGAGGACTGGATCTCAGCCAGGGGCAATTGGAGACTCCGCTCCTCGAAATTACTTCCGACTTCACTTTCGAGTGCGGGATGGGAATGCTCCATGGGTACGTCAAGGTCGTGGACGACACGGACAATGTCGATCTCACCGCGGTGCGGGCCCAGGTGGCATCCTACACGCCGACTGCCGGCGCGGGCGGCTGCTGCGGGAGATGAACGCGAACCGTCCGTGATGATAGTATATTTCAGCACAAGGAGACTCTCGTGGCCAAAGAAACCAAGGACCTGAACGTGCAGGGAATGTCGTGCCCGCATTGCGTGCACACGGTGAAAACCTCCGTTTCCGCTCTCGTCGGCGTGGATTCGGTCGATGTGAGCCTTGAAAAGAACCTGGTCACCGTCGGGTTCGATCCCGGCAAGACCAGCCTTCAGGCAATTACGACCGCCATCGAGGACCAGGGATACTCCGTCGTCCGATAGAATGGGAGGCGCCCCGCAGCGTGTGCTCGTCGTCGACGACGAGCCGAAGATCACCGAGGTCGTCGGATCGTACCTCCGCAAGGCGGGGTATGAGCCGCTCACGGCCGCGGATGGGGAAGAGGCTCTCCAGGTTTTTGAGAAGGAACGTCCTGTCCTGGTGATACTCGACCTCATGCTTCCCGACGTGTCAGGCGAAGAGGTCTGCAGAAGACTGCGCGCCCGTTCCCGCGTGCCCATCATCATGCTCACCGCGAAGGTCGAGGACGCCGACGCCGTGCGCGGCCTCCAGCTCGGCGCGGATGACTATGTCACCAAGCCGTTCAGCCCGGGGCAGCTCATGGCGCGGGTGGAGGCCGTCTTGCGCCGTTCGGCGGACGACGGATCGCCGGCGGCGCGCGTGCTGAGCTTCAATGAGGATGACCTGCTGATCGACGATGCCGCGGGGGCGGTGCGGAAGGCGGGGACACTGGTGAACGTCACGCCGCGCGAGTTCCGCCTGCTGCGCCTTCTCGCCGGAAATCCCGGTCGGGTCTTCTCGCGCGAAGAGCTCATCGCCCGGGCGCTCGGGGACGATTTCGACGGATACGACAGGACCATCGACGCGCACGTGAAGAATCTCCGGCAGAAGATCGAAACCGACCCGCGCTCGCCCCGTTACATCCGCACGGTCCATGGTATCGGGTACCGGTTCGACGTCGGGGAATCGCTATGACCTGGAGCCTCCGTACCCGCCTTACCCTGTCCTACGTGCTCGTGGCGCTTCTCTGCGTTCTCATGGTGAGCGTGCTGGCCAACGGCGTGCTGGAGAGCAGCTTTCGCCGCTACGTGCGGGAGAGCCAGGCCCGGCAGGTGCAGCAGGTCGTCACGCAGATCGGCGCCCAGTACACCGGCGGCGGATGGGACGACGCGGGACTGACCGCGATCGGCATGAGCGCCCTCGAACAGGGAATGATCGTGAAAGTCGCTGGCCGGGACGGGAAGATCGTCTGGGACGCTACCGTGCACAACAACGGCATGTGCGTGCAGATGATCACGCACATGGCACAGAACATGGCAAGCCGCTACCCGAACTGGCGCGGCTCGTACACGGAGAGCGTGTACCCCGTCCGTTCGCGCTTTGCCACTATCGGCGGGGTAACGATCGGCTACTACGGACCGTTTTTCCTGAACGACCAGGAGTTGGCCTTCATCAACTCCCTCAACCTGCTCCTGTTGTGGGTGACGCTGGCAGCCATGGCGATCGCGGTGCTCGCCGGCTCTTTCTCGGCCCGGCGGATCACCGTTCCTCTGGCCCGGGTCGCACAGGCGACGCAGCGCATCGTCCAGGGCCATCGGGACGTCGTCATCGGCGAGAAGACACGAGTGCCCGAGCTTGATGGAATCGCCTCGGCGGTGAACGACCTGTCACGGGCCCTCGGCGAGCAGGAAGCGCTGCGCCGGCGCCTGACGGCGGACATGGCGCACGAGCTGCGAACCCCGCTTGCCGCCTTGCAGAGCCATTTGGAGGCGATGATCGACGGAGTCTGGCAGCCTGACCCCGCGCGCCTCGCAGCGCTGCACGAGGAGATCCTGAGGATCAATCGCCTGGTGTCGGCACTGCAGGAGCTCGCTCATTTTGAGGGGGACGATGGCGGCCTGAACCGCAGCGCCACGGACATCGGTGCGCTCGTGGCAGGCATTGTCAGGAATCACGAGCCGCAGTTCCACGAGAAGGGGGTTGCCCTTGAGTTCGCGCCGGTGAGAGCGCTTCCGCGCGGCCGTGTTGCGGCGCTCGCGGTGGACCCGGACAAGCTGAGCCAGGCCGTGATCAACCTTCTCTCGAACGCCCTGAAGTACACGCCCGCCGGCGGAGCCGTGCACGTGAGCGTCGACGTGAGCCCGTCCGGCACGGAAATCCGCGTGGCAGACACCGGTGTCGGGATCCCGTCCCAGGACATTCCGCGCGTGTTCGAAAGATTCTACAGAGCTGACAACTCGCGAAGCCGCGCCACGGGCGGGGCAGGCATCGGCCTTTCGATCGCAAGGGCAATCGTGGAGGCACATGGAGGAACGATCAGCGCTGCCAGTCAGCCGGGGCACGGATCGGAGTTCCGCATCACGCTTCCGCGGGCTTCCTCCTGAGGATCGATTTCCGATCGAGCCGAGGGGATGCTATTTCTCTCTGATCGAGACGACACCGCGCCAGCTTGCGGCGGGCGGCGTCAAGCGGTAGACCTCGGACCGTTGGAAGAGCGATCGGGAAATGCGGTCACCGGGCAGGAGTTTCGCGACCCGGGCAAAGAGGGCCGCCGATTTCCCGAAGTCCCGCGCGTAGTACAGCTCGAAGCCCTGCTCGTGCAGTCTCCATGCCTCCCTCTCCTGCTCGCTGAGATCCCTGCGGACCGCGTAGATGTCCACTCCCCGGGTCTTGCCTTTCACTGCCACGCGGTCGAGGTGCCGGCAGGGGAGCTTCGAACTCACTGCCTCGTGGACGGAATCGGAGATTATGAGGTTTTCGTGGTACACCTTCGTCAGCCCTTCCAGGCGCGAGGCGAGGTTCACGGCATCGCCGATCACCGTGTAGTCCATCTTTTTTTCGGACCCGATGTTCCCGATGACGACAGCACCGTAGTTGATCCCAATGCCCGCCCGCAGGAGCGGCTCTCCCTTTTCCGGGCGCCCCCGATTGAACCTCTCCAGGGCATCGATCATCGCAAGGGCCGCAAGAACCGCCCGGTGCGCGTCGTCGCCATGGTGGACGGGAGCTCCGAACAAGGCCATGATCGCGTCCCCGATGTACTTGTCCACGATGCCGCTGGCGCCGGTGATGATGTCCACCATGAGCTTGAAGTACTCGTTGAGGGACGCCACCACCTGCTCGGGCCTCATTCCCTCCGCCAGGGTGGTGAAGCCGCGGATGTCCGAAAAAAGGATGGCGAGCTCGCCGCTCTTTCCGACGAGCATTTTCTCGGGGTTGCGGAAAAAGGATTCGATGACATCTTCCGGCACGTACTTCTGGAAGATGGTCCTGATTTTGTGCTCGCGTTTGTTCGCGATTGCCGTGTCCAGGGCATAGCCCTTGATCTGCTCGTACGCCCCCTGAAGCTCACCTGTCATGATATTGAATGTATGACCGAGCTCCCCCGTTTCGTCATGGTAGAGGAGTGACACCCTCTGGGAGAGGTCGCCCGAGCCGATGATTCCTCTCATTGCCCCGACGACCACCTGCAGCGGCCTCGTCAGATATCCCGAGAACAGGAGGAGAAGGGCGATGGAGAGCGCCGCGGAGATGACGAGGATGACAATGCTCTGCTGGAGGATCTGATTCGGGGCTGCAAAGAAGGAGTCCCGGGAAACGGTGACCAGCACCGTCCACCCCCAGGACGTGACGGGCATGGCCTGGCCGACCCGCGCGATGCCGCCGAAGTGCACTTGCCGCCATCCTCCCTCCCCGGATGCGGCGAGAGATGCAAGAGCGCGCGTTTCTTCATCGGTCGGGGACACGGCCGCCGTTTCCCACGCGACGCTTCCCGTGGAATCCACGGCGAAAAGAAGCTCTGCATCGTTCCTCACCATGCTGCGAGCGAAGCTCACCACAGCGCCACGGGAAAGCTCGCGGTACTCTGCCTGCCCGGAGAGCCCGTTCTCCTCGAGGATGGTCCATTGTGCCTGCGCATACTTCGCAAGCTCCTCCGCCTTGAAGCGGAGGAATTGGGTCGCGACTTCGGTGACGCCGCTCCTCGCGGTGAATATCGAGGCAATGGCGGTCACGAAAAGCGGCGTCACGATCAGGGGGAGGACGATCAAAATGACCTTTGACCGGATCTTCACGTGGACTTCACTATAGGGGCGGGCGCGTCCGCCGTCAACATTTGGCACTCACTCGCGCGGCCCGCCGGGCAGGGTAGCGCCGTTCGGCTTTCGGCAGTACAATGGCGCGGTGGGCAACCCGACGGACCCGCACGCCGCCTCTGGCGACGGTGCTTCGAATCTCGATGCCCGGATGTCTGATTCCGGCATTTCCCGCACCGAGCGGGATGAAATACTCTCGCAGATCAACGAGCTGGAGCTCAAATCCCGAAAGCCGCTCGCGCCCGGGCGGCTCTCCTACACACCGCAAAGGGCCGGAGTTCTCCTCCCCATACTTGTCAACGTCGCGGCCCTCCTCATCATGGGGGCCGCGGCCCTTTCGTTCCCGTTCCTTTTTGGCAGGCGCGAAGCGTCCTTCACGACCGGGGCGGGGGTCGGGCTTTCCGGCGAGGGCGCGATCGTGGGCGCGCTCAAGCGCGAATCGAAGCAGCAGCTTTCCGTCCAGGTCCAGCAAAAGGAGCAGGAACTGAGAGCAGCGATGGACGCGCAACTAGCCGCGGAAAAGGTCCGGATCGGCAACTCCGGCGCTTCTGCGCAGTCGCTCGCGGACAAGTTGAGAGCCTTCCAGGACGCGCAGAAAGCGGCCCTGGAAGCGCAGCTCGCCGAGTTTCAAAAGCAGAAGGAAGCCGAGCTCGCACAAAAGGACGCGGCCATTGGCGCCCTGCAGACGGAGAGCGCGTCGGAACAACGAGTCCGTCAGCAGCTGACGGCGCTGCGCGACGAGGCGGAAAGGCAGCAGCTCGTTCTGGACCAGGTTACCGCCTCGTACGCCGCGATCATCGGTGCGATTAAGACCTCCCGGGACGAGGAGGCGCTGGCGAGCCTGGCTTCTCTCTCGGCCTGGCTTGCACTGCCATCGATCGCCTCCATGCCCGCAGTGCAGAAGCGAAAGGACGTTGACCAGTTTCTCATCGATGCCCTGAAAACCCTCGCTGTTGCGAAAAAAGGCCCGTCGCCGCAGCCCGTGGCACAACCCGCCGCGCAACCGGCCGAGCAGCCAGCGTCCGCGGCGCCCGCCGCGGACGCGGCGGCCGAAGCCGCACGGATCACTGATGCCGAGGCGCGGGGGGAGGCGCAGGGGGAAGCACAAGCAGCCAGCAAAGCCGCGGACGCGGCTCGAATGGACCAGGCTCGCGCTGACGGAATTGCGCAGCCCCTCTTCGAGAAGGCGGAGACGCTCGCCCGAAAGGGCAGCAATGCGGAGGCGATTGCCGCATACACGACCGTCATCGCGAGGGCGCCCCAGAGCTCGTACCTCGCGCGCGCAGCCGCCGGGATACAGGCCGCGACGGATGCGCTGGCACGCGCGGCCGGGGAGAGCGCCGCGGCAAGGGGAGGGGACCAGGCGCGGGCCGCCGCGGTGAGAAAAAAGCTGCGTGCGATGGGGGACAGCCTCAGCGCGGCCTCTCGCACGGCCGGGTCTTCCGCCACCGCGGCGCAGGACGAGCTGATCTCGCTTCTCCAGGTGAAGGTCCAGGTGCGAAAGGTTCTCGTCTCCGACCAGGTCAGGGCGCAGAACCCCGACCTCGCCGCGAAGCTGGACCGGTTCCTCGACCTCACCTCCGAGGTGAGGAGGGCGGAGGGGAGGGCCGCGGCGCTCGCTGATGCCGCCTCTGTCGTGGGCGCACTCGGCGGGGCGGCGGGATCCGCCGATCTTTCACCCCTCTGGCAGAGGTACAGCGGGGAACAGCAGCGTGCCGCCATGCAGAAGCTCCTGGACGCTCTTCAAGGACTGGTACCGTAGCGACGGTTCCCTCGGGCCGCTCCTAATGTTTCTTTACCGTCACCGCCGAGGTGCTCGTGTTTCCGATCGAATCTGTCGCGCGCACTATGATGCCTGACTTGGGAGAGCCGGGAGCCGAGTACACGCCGCTGACGGGGTCGATGCTTCCGGCCCCTGCGGCGAGGTCCCACGCATACGGCGGGATTCCTCCGGTCGCAGAGAAGGTGTAATGGGAGTTCGTGATGACGGTCACTGAGGTGGGCACGACCGCAAGCGGGCTGTAGACGGTGATAGCGGCGTTTGCCGTGGCCGACGCACTGTTCTTCACCTGCACGACAGCAGAGCCCGCGGTGGCGGGGGCAGTGTATTGGCCCGACAGCAAGTTGATGCTGCCCACTCCCGACACCAAAAAGAACTGGTAGCCTCCTGCTCCCCCCGTCGCAGTGAAGGTTGCGCTGCCGTTGATCGGCACCGAAGTGGAGGGCGGGCTGATTGCGAGCATCGCGGGCAGGTTCAGGACAGTCACTGCCGCGCTTGCCGTCCCGGCAGCACTATCGGTGACAGTCACTGTTGCACCTCCCGGGACGAAAAGAGGAGCGGCATAAACCCCTGTCGCAGGATTGACGCTGCCCACTCCGGTCCAGCCGAACGTGTAGGGCGGCGTCCCGCCGGTCGCGGTGAACTGGCAACCGCCGCCCGTATACAACGTTACTGACGGCGGGCTGATCGTGAGCGGCAAGGGCGGCGTGACCGTTGTCACCGTGGCGTCGCTCGTCCCGGCCGCGGCGTCTTTCACCTCGACGACGGTCGAGTCCGCGGCGCCGGGTGCGGTGAAAACGCCGGCAGGAGTGATCGTTCCCGATCCGGAGATCGTCGAGTACGCGTAGGGCGTCACGCCTCCAATCGCGCTGAACGTGATCTGGCTGTTCGGGGACAAGGTCACCGCGAGAGGGAGGATCGTGAGCCCGCCGGCTGCCTGGTCGATCGTGCCGTAGAAGTTGAATGGGCTGCAGAACAACAGAAGGCCGCAGGAGGCGAGCACGACGGCGGCTCTGCGGACGAAACGGGGGACAGCATTCACCTTCCTCATGAAATCTCTCATGGCATACGCACCATCAAAAACGCGTGGTCAGGGCGAGCGACGGGTTGAACCCCATGAGAACGTCCTGCACGAAGTACGAGACGTAGGCGAGCTGAATCGAAAGCCCCAGGTGCTCCAGGAGCGCCACGTTCAGCTCAACTCCTGCCATCAGAAAAGGTACTACACCGGTGACGCTTTCTCCGCCTGCCGGAGTCAGCGCAAGGAAGGCAGGTCCTGCGGCAGCGCTGACAGCGAAATCGATCACAGAGCCCGTCAAGGTGCGGTACACGACGCCGGCTCCCACGGGAACCGCGATCAGGTTCGCCAAGCTGCCCTTGTCGGCCTGGATGAGGCTTACTCCTCCTACGCCGCACAATCCGAGCAGCCCTCCGGCCGCGGGGAATCGGTACTCCCCCTCGCCTGAAATCGAGAGCCCCACGGACGGGATGTAGGCGCTCGCCTTGAATACGGGGATGAAGGGAGCCGCGCTGAGAGAGAACGCAAGTCGCGTGACCTTCGGTGCAGCGGGCCGGGCTGGAAGCGGCGCCTGGTCCGTCACGGGAGCATGCGCGGGAGCCACTGCCGGGGCGGCGGCCACGGCAGCCGGAGGCGGGGCAGGAGGGAGACTCGAGAGGCTTTCCTTTTGCTTGTCAAGGATCCCGCCTACCATTCCAGTGACCACCGTGTCGAAGGAAAGGTCAAGGGCAACGAATGTGGAGGACGGGGGAAATGCGATCTTTCGGCCGATGTCATACCACACGAGCTGCAGCACCACGCCTCCGCCCTGGCGCGTGTAGCTTCCCGCGACGGCAAAATCGGCCTTCGCGTCACCTGAAAGCCGGTACACTGCACTGGCGTCAATTGATGATACGTCGGATGTGACTGCGCGGATGTCCCGGCTTTCGAGCTCGAGCTTGACCGAGTCGACGATGAGGGAACGCAGGGCCTCATCTTGACCCCTCTCCGGCGACGTGATGAGCACGAGAACGACCGGCGTCCGATGAGCGCGAGCGTCGGACGCACCGGGCACGGCGCTGAGCCCGCACAAGAAGACGCATGCAAACGAAAGGAATGGCCACGAGATGGGTCTGATCCGAAAAAGGCGGGAGGCTCGAAACAGCGCTTTCATCGGGCCACGGACCTCACGAGCCACTGCCTGGACTTTTCCCCTCCCTGACTTCGATCATATTCTGTCTGCGGCGCGTGTCAATTCGGCAAATCGACGGAGAATGGTCCGCCCGGAACCTGCTTCTTCCACGCTGCGGAGCGACATTTCAGGGTCCTGACCTTCGGCCGCCAGCAGGTTGCCGTAATGCCGGATGTACTCCCTGACGATCTCGGAATCGAACTCGGGATGGAACTGGACGCCCCAGGCGGCCGGGCCGAACCAGGCCGCCTGGTTCGGATCCCACGTGTTGGAGGCGAGCCGCACGGCACCCGGCGGAAGCCGCAGGACAGACTGGGTGTGACCGACGTGGACGCGAGCCCGGGGAGGCAGGCAGGAAAGGAGATCGTCTTTCCGACCGGCCTCTTCCAACGCCACT
Source organism: Spirochaetia bacterium (assembly GCA_052144915.1). Lineage (GTDB taxonomy): Bacteria > Spirochaetota > Spirochaetia > SZUA-6 > Fen-1364 > Fen-1364. Next base: position 9,096 of record JBKQPS010000263.1, read on the forward strand.
TCGACGGTCCCGAACTCCCGTCCCTTCGGATTGTTCCCCACCTCCCCGCCGAGGGCATGGGCAAGGAGCTGGTGGCCGTAGCAGATGCCAAGAACGGGGCTGCCGGCGTTTACGGCTTGGCGCAGCCAGTCGGCCGCACACTCGCTCCAATCCTCGCGATCCGTGACCATTGCATGCGACCCGGTGACGACAATACCAGCGTGACCGTTCAGCGCCGGCAGCTGCTCTCCCCCGGAGACGTCGACGGCCCGCACATTCCTCCGCCCCACGCCCATCCCCGCGATGATCCAGTCCTCGAAATCGCCCTTCCGTGACTTCAGCGAGGGCAGGGTGCTGCCCATTTTGAGAATCAGGATGGGATGCGGCGCGCGATCGTTCATCTCTCCAGGTATTTCTCCAATATCATCGTGATTTCGTCAATCTTCTCCGCGCCCTTATCGGTACGAATCGCGTCCTTCACGCAGGTGTCCATGTGCTGCTTGAGAATGACGAGGTTGGCCTTCCGCAGAAGGGCGATCGTTGCAAGGACCTGCTTCGACACATCGATGCAATAGCGGTCCTCCTCCACCATCCGCAGGACACCGTCGACCTGTCCGCGGGCTGTCTTCAGCAGCGAAAGCGCCTTGTGGCTGTCGTGACTGCCATGATCCATTTTGCTACCTCCACCGGCGCAGCCGAAGGGCGTTGCTCACGACCGACACGGAGCTCAGGGACATTGCGGCCGCGGCGAAAATCGGGTTCAGGAGCGGCCCGCCGAACAGGTGCAGGAGTCCGGCCGCGATGGGGATTCCCAGCACGTTGTAACCGAAAGCCCAGAACAGGTTCTGCCTGATCGTCCGTATGGTTGCTGTGCTGAGACGGATGGCTCCGGCGACGTCGGCCAGGTCGCTTTTCATGAGGACGATGTCGGCAGATTCGATCGCCACATCGGTGCCCGAGCCGATTGCGATTCCGATGTCCGCCTGGACGAGTGCCGCTGCGTCGTTGATGCCGTCGCCGACCATCGCTACTTTCCGGCCCTCTCCTTGAATCTTCTTCACCGCCTCGGCCTTCTGGTGCGGCAGGACTTCCGCCAGCACCCGGTCAACGCCGACCTGCGCCGCAATCGCCTTCGCGGTCTTCTCGTTGTCGCCCGTGATCATCACGACCTCCAGGCCCATTTCTCGAAGCTCTGCGATTGCCCGGGCGCTCGACTTCTTCGGCACATCGGCGACCGCAATCACGCCGGCTGCCGATAGGTCCACCGACACGAACATCGGAGTCTTCCCGGCCGCGGCCATTGAGCCCGACGTCTCCCGAAGACTGCCGAGGTCGACTGCCCGTTCGTTCATGAACTTCTCGTTGCCCAGCAGGACGGACTTTCCGTCGATACGCGCTTCGATTCCTCTCCCGGGCACGGCCTGGAATCGATCCATCGGCAGGAAAGCAAGCTTCCGGCCTTCCGCGCTTTGCACAACGGCATCGCCCAAGGAATGTTCCGAGCCTTTTTCCGCGGAGGCGGCGAGCTGGAGCAGCGAATCTTCTTCCATGCCGTTTGCCAGCACGATGTCCGTGACAACCGGCGCACCTTCGGTGATGGTGCCCGTCTTGTCCAGGATGACGGTCTGGATCCTGTGCGTTTCCTCTAGCGCCGCGCCGCCTTTGATGAGGATCCCGTTCTCGGCTCCTCTGCCGGTTGCAACCATGATCGCGGTTGGTGTGGCGAGCCCCAGGGCACAGGGGCAGGCGATGACGAGCACGGAGGTGAAGATGGTCATGCTGAAGGCCACGCTCTGCCCGCTGATCAGCCATGCGGCGCCCGCGGCGAGTGCGATGAGAATGACGATGGGCACGAAATATCCCGAGACGATGTCAGCCAGCTGGGCGATCGGCGCCTTGCTTCCCTGCGCCTGCTCGACGAGTTTGATGATCTGCGCCAGAGCCGTGTCGCTTCCCACGCGCGTGGCGCGGAAACTGATCGTGCCGTTCTTGTTGATGCTCGCGCCCGTGACCTGGTCTCCCGCCTTCTTCTCTACGGGGATGCTTTCTCCGGTGAGCATGGATTCGTCTACCGAGGTGTAGCCGTCCACGACCTCACCGTCCACGGGGACCTTGCCGCCAGGACGCACGCGCACGAGATCCCCCACCTCGACCTCGGAGATCGGGATCTCGGATTCCTTCCCGTCGTGTATCACAATCGCCGTCTTGGGCGCCAGGCCCATGAGCTTCTTGATGGCCTGAGAGGTCCGTCCCTTGGACACGGTTTCAAGCGTCTTTCCGAGAAGGATCAGGGCGATGATGACAGCGGCCGTCTCGAAATAGAGGTTGCTCACCGCACCGGCGTCCCCGGCGGCGATCCTCCACGTCGAGTACAGGCTGTACAGAACCGCGGCCGCGGTGCCGATGGCGATCAGCGAATCCATGTTCGGCGCCCGGTGCCAGAGGGCCTTCACGCCCACCCGGTAGAACCGGTTCCCTGCGGTGATGGCGGGAACCACCAGGATCACCTGTGCCAGTGCGTACCACAGGGGATGCTGCATGGGGTCCAGGAACCAGGGCAGCGGCAGCTTCAGGGCGGGGATCATGTGTCCCATGGCCAGGTACAGGAGCGGCACCGCGGCTGCGGCGGCCGTGACGAACTTGGTCCACATGACACGGATGTCGTGCGCCTTGCGCTCGGCGTCCTTGTCCACGGCTTCCGACGCGTCGATTTCGCGCGGTTCGTAGCCCGCATCGGTGATGGTCTTCTTTATCGTCGACAACCGGACCTTCGCGGGATCGTAGAAAACATCTGCCTTCTCTGTTGCCAGGTTGACCGAGACCTTCTCGACACCGTCAAGCCTGCCGACCACTTTCTCGACCCGGGCCGAGCAGGAGGCGCACGTCATCCCGCCGATCGGGATCGTGACGTGCTTCGATTTCTCCTGTTCATGGAGTCCGTATCCCGCGGCTTCCACCGCTTTTTGAGCCACGTCGAGCGCGAGGCGCGTTTCGTCATACTGGAGGTGCAGTTTTTCGGTTGCGAGGTTGACGCTCGCTGTGGCGACGCCTTCGAGCTTCCCCACGACCTTCTCTACCCGTGCGGAGCACGATGCGCAGGTCATGCCGGTGACAATCATTTCCTCGGTCTTCATAACGCTCCCGGCCCCACCCCTGGTGGGGAGGGGCTCTACGATGAATCTACAACGGATCAGCAGGCGTGTCAATCCGGAAAAATCGCGGCCCGGAAAGATCGCGCCCCATGCCGCCACTCCGTCATCCGGATCGTGTGCCAAGTTTGACAAAGCCAGCGGCAACTCCCTATTATTTTGTCATGAAGAGATTTGCGGTGTTTCTCCTTTTCCTGGGAGCGGCGACCCTGCTGAGTGCGGCTCCGCGAATCATCGTGTCTCACGCTCTCAGCCTCCATGGCGCGCCGAAGTATCCCGCGGGTTTCGATCATTTCGACTACGTCAATCCCGACGCGCTAAAGGGCGGGACCCTGCGCCAGTGGGAGATGGGCACCTACGACAATTTCAACCAGTTCACGCTTCGGGGCCTGGCCGCGGCGGGAAGCGATTCTCTGTATGATACGCTCATGACGGGATCTGAGGACGAGATCTCGGTGTACTACGGCCTGATCGCACAGAAGGTCGAATATCCCGCTGACTACACGTGGATCATTTTCCACATCAACCCGAGAGCAACGGCGCAGGATGGATCGCCGATCACCTCGGACGACGTGGTGTTCTCCTTCAACAAGTTTTTCAACGAGGGGGTTCCGCAGTTCAAACAGTACTACTCGGGTGTGGCAAAGGTGGAGGCGCTCGACAAGCTGCGAGTGCGGTTCATGCTCAAGAAGGGAGACAAGGCAATGATGCTCTCTCTTTCGCAGCTCAGCATCCTTCCGAAGAGTTACTGGGAAAGCCGCAAGCTCGACGAGCCCAGCACTGACGTGCCCCTCGGCACGGGCCCCTATACGGTGAAGGACTACAAGATCGGCCAGTACGTGGTCTGGCAGCGCAATCCGACCTACTGGGCGGCCAGTCTTCCCGTCAACAAGGGGCAAAACAATTTCGACCTCCTCCGCTACGACTACTTCCGGGATGAAACCGTCGCCTTTGAAGCCTTCAAGGCAGGTGAGTTCGACTTGTACCAGGAGAATATCGCGAAGAATTGGGCCACGATATACAC